>JBBQGQ010000023.1:0-65482 GCA_038323195.1 Acidimicrobiia bacterium
AAGGTCAAACGCGTCGGGCACGGCTTCCGCAACTTCAACAACTACCGGCTACGACTCCTGTTGCACTGCGGCGTCACCTGGCACACTGTCCCGACCGCAAGAGTGCGAGGCCGTCAACCACGCTTCATCGCGTAGAGCCGCGTAACTGCTGGCTGGTCGAGACCCAGATGACATCGCCAAGCGGCGCGCGGCACTCACGTATGCAAACACAGTGAACAACTCGGGTGAGGCCCACGGCATCTGGCGCTTTCTCCTTCTCTCGGCTCACAACGTTGACGATGCGGCGGTTCCTGGAGTCACATAAAGGGCTTCGGCGAGTGGAGGCTGAGTGCGGGTACAGCTCCCGGCGGTCCTCGTCTGTCGAATCATCATTCCCGGCCGTTACAACCGTCACCGCGTTACGAAGCGCGCGCGGGCTCGCTCGGCACCAGGTACCGCCCGAACGCGTCATCGAAGTCGGAGCGAACGTAACCGCGAAACACTGTCTCTCCGACTCTCACGAGCTTCGGCTTCACGTCGTAGGGCCGCAGCATCCGAGCGAGTGAGTGGGCATCGAGCCCTTGTTCCCTCCACGGTGCGTCATCCCGCTCGGTCAATAGACGAACGAGATCGGCGGAGGACACACGCTCACGGTTGAACTGATCGAAGACGGATTGAAGATCAGCGAGCAGACGTACACCATCACTCCCGGCGTCGTCGTCCGCTGCTCGCACTGAGAGCGTGATCGCTGCCGCCGCTGCGCGTTGCGGCCAGTCGCCTCCCGTGACCGATGCGATCGCAAGCAGCGGTTCCCAGATGTCGGCTGACCGATCACCAAGAACGTCAGGCACCAGCGTGGACATCTCCGCGAGCACACTGATGTTCTCTTCTGCCCACCTACCGATAGCCGTTCGCAATGCAAATACGTCTGCTTCGACCTCACGTCGTCGGAGCTTCTCAACCGATTCTCCGATCGCACGACGCTTCAAGCGAAGGACCACGCTCCGATCCTGCACAGTGTCTGGAAGGCCACCGATTCCTGCCAGCGCTACGGGCGCGAAGACTTCGTATCGCTTCACGCCGTGCTTTCCCGAGGCACGCATGACCGCACCGCCGCGGCGGTAGCCAGCGTTCAACAGACCTCGGAGATCTTCGGCACCGGAACCTCGGCGGTCGAAGATCGAATCCGCCTCGTCAATGAGCAGCGTCGTCGGACCTCCCGAGATGATGCGGAACATTGCCGCTGACGAGATCGACGCGACCTGAAACGGCGAACGGCAGAGCAGGTCGAGAAGTTCGAGCAGCCGCGTCTTCCCGGACTGCTTCTCGGCCGACTGGATCGACAGTCGCGGAGTCGCCTCCGCGGCTTCGAAAGCATGAGTGTGCATCACCCACAGGGCCACCGCGTCGGCTTGCTCCGGTTCGGGGAAAGCAACGAACCGACACAGGAACGTTCGAAGGTCATCGAGGAGTGCTTCGCCCTCACCTCGGGCATCGCGATCCGACATCGTGAAGGTCGGAACGCTGGCGCGTGATGTCTCGTCAATCGTCGTCATGCTGTGCTTCCAGTGCGAGTTGCTCGGTTGAGGATGTCGCGCACGACCTTCGGATGCCACCTGCCGCCGCGTTTCGTCTGGAAGTCTTCGACTTCGAGAGCCGTCGAGATCTCACGCAACGTCAGCCCGTGGGCTCGAAGTTCGATGATACGAACGATCGCCTCTTGTTCCTGATCGATCGGAGCGAGCGCCCGAGCCTCTGCCGCGTACCCAAACGCGGGAGCGCCATAGGCGTAGCCGCCGTGTTCATGTTTGCGGCGACGACCGGACCGCATTCGTAACGCAATCATCGACCTTTCGAACTCGGAAACTGCGCCTAAGACCTGGCGAACAAGTCGGCGTGTCGGATCGTCAGGATCGTCCTGCAGCAACTCGGTCTCCGCGGCAGAAGTTGTGAACATCTCGGCTCCCATCCGCCGAAGGTCCGCGAGAAGTTGTTCCTGGATCACAAGATCGCGAGCGAGACGATCCAGCCGGTAAACGATCAACCCTTCGCCGAAACCGTCGCGTAAGGCATCGAGCGCCTCAGCGAGACCGAGCCGCATGTCGAGACCGTTCGAGCCACTGACTCCTTCATCCCGAAACCAGCCCACGACCCGGTGGCCGTGCTCGATGGTCCACTCTTCGATTGCATCAGCTTGCACGTCGAGACCGCAGCCTTGTTCGGCTTGCTTGTCGGTCGAGACCCTGAGGTAGGCGACGAGACGCAACGATTCCGCGTTCATGCTGCGACCTCGTCGGCTACCTCGTTCGGCTTGTCGCGCCCGAGGATCGCGGCGACAGCCGTATCGATCCGTTCGGCAAGCTCGCGAACCTTCGCCGCGTCGCCAACGGTCCATGAGGCGACGTAACCGACCGCGCTCGGACCTGCATCGATCCCATACGCCGCGCAGACGACGTAGGCGACGCTTTCGGCGACCGCCTCGCAGTCGCCTCGGTGCGCCGCGTATGCGTCCGGGTTCTCCCTGAGCCAGGGGTCGAACGCGTGACCGAGTTCATGCGCCACAACCTTCGCTGACATCGCGCCGGAGCATCGGCTGTCGACAACGACCAGATTCTCGGTACGCCGGAGGTAGCCATGCACCCCACCCGACAGCGGCTCGCGTCGGATCTCCAGGCCCGCGGCCATCGCGACGCCGCACAAGAAGTCGGCGAGGTCGGGCGCGTCACCTTCGAGCGGCCGGTACTCCAACTCGGGCAGCGGCTCACCTTCGGTCTGGCTGATGTCGAAGACCGAGACGCAACGGAAACCGACCACCCGGAAAGCGGAGCCGCGCTCCCCCTCCGAGCCTTCCCGCTCTGCGACCTTCACACGGCAGGGTGCGAGGATGCGGAGCCCCTTCTCACCCTTGCGGACCTGGCGACCGAGCTTCTGCCAGGTCTTGTAGCCCGCCACCCGGCTCGCGTTTTCGTTCTGCGAGACGATCAGAAGGACATTGCGGAAGCTGTAGTCCCTGAAGGTGCCTCGCGCTCGGAGCCACGCTGCGAACGTGGCCGAGTCGGCCAGCTTCCCGACCGCCTCGGCTAGGCGCTCCCGCGCCTCGCTAGCCTCTTCTCTTGTACTCATGCAGACCTCAATTCTGTGTGAGTGCAGGCCCCTCGGAGTGCTCGCTCCGGGGGGCCACCTGATTTCAATATGTCATTGCGTACTGTGGATAACTCACTCGTTACCAATACTTCAATATTGGTAACAGCGGATCACACTACGACAGGCGACAAACAACCGTCGCTATGTCGCCGTCACGAATTCTCGCATCTCATACAGTCACATACAAGCGCTTTTCGCGACCCGGGGGGATCGGGTTTTGTGGTAAAGTACCGGCCTATTGCGCCTCAACACAGTGCCGCCTACTTCCGGTCACGGAAAGTTTCCCGGAAGGTGGAGTTTTGCTCAATAGGACGGGTGCGTTCGTGTTGTCCCAGGAAGTGGGCTGTTCAAAGGGGTTCGGAGTGCGCAAGACTAAAGCCGGTTCAACATTAAATAGGGATTGTGTGGTTATCGGACCGCCACCATCAAATATAGACCGTTATCCAACGCGATTTGTCGCAGAGTATGGCTATGACGGCCTTCGTCTAGATCTACATGTCAGATCAACATTTCCGGCTCTACGCGTCCGACTGGGGAGAAGGGCGCGACGAAGGACCGAGTGTCTCCGCGGTGGAACACGTCGTCATCATCGGCGCGTCGTTCTGGCTGGTCAGGACGGGTAAGCACAGTCGGCGCACGGGAGTGGCGTGGAAGCCGCTTCGCGGCCAGGAGGTGCGTCTCCCCACTCGAACGCGGAGAGCCAGATATTGACGGTGCTCCGTGCGGTGTTGGTTGGCAGGCGAGGGTGGGAAGAATGCGGTTGTGGGGTTCACTTGGTCGAGGGTCTGCGTCCGGCATACTGGCCGATCCGTAGTGGGTCGGGGCCTAGTGATGGGCTGCGTGATCGTGGCGGCTGCCTGCGGTGGGCTCATCGCGGGGTGCTCCAAGTCGAATAGCGGCCGCACCCTTCCTCGCGCTCCGCCGACGACCTCCACAACGTCGGTACGTGTTGTGACGACGACAACCGTCCCGTTCGTCATCTATCGCGTGCATAGGGGCGACACTCTGTCGAAGATCGCGAACCAGTACCGCGTCTCGGCTTCTTCCATCATCGTCGTCAACCACATCGCGAACCCGGATCTGCTCACTGAGGGTCAGACGCTGAGAATCCCTCCGGCGCCGCCGCTTAAGCTCGTCATCGCGCCGCCCATCGGCTCACAGGGCCAAGCCTTCCAACTGATGCTGACGGGCGCGCCGCCGTCCGAGCAGATCACTTTCGAAGTGCATTCGCCACGAGCAACATTCACCGGACCGCCGCACATCGTGTCCACGTACGGAACGGTTACTGCGACATACCAGACCGGACTCGGCGACCCGACTGGAACGTTCACTGTCATTGCCAAGGGAACGGCGGGTCCGATCAGCCACGCGACCTTCGTTGTCTCGGCGAGCACGCCGATAACCTGAGTCGCCGTCTCGGCCAAGCTCGCGAAAGCAGACCGCGGCGAGAAACCTCGCGCTGTGTCTGCCGCTCCGTACTCGGCGGATCGTCGGCGAGATCGTCCAATGTTCCTGTCCGAATCTCGTTGGCGGACACGTCGCAGGCGTGGTCAAACTCTCGCTGTGTCTGAGGATTACTTCGACGAGTGGATCGCCGAGCGGTATCGCGTCTTGTGGCCTGACCTGTTCGACCCGCAGGTCGTTGATCCGGCGGTGAACTTCCTCGCTGACCTCGCCGGACGTGGGTCTGTCCTTGAACTCGGGATCGGTACGGGTCGTCTCGCATTGCCGCTGAGCCGCCGCGGTATACGGGTCCAGGGCATCGAACTTTCGTCAGCCATGGTCGAGCAGTTACGAGCGCAGCCCGAATCTGACGCTATCGAGGTCACGATCGGCGATTTCGCGACGACGAGGGTTACCGGGACGTTCACGCTCGCGTATCTGGTGCGGAACACGATCATGAATCTCACCACCCAGGACGCGCAGGTGGAATGCTTCCGAAACGTCGCTACGCATCTCGAACCCGGCGGCTGCTTCGCGATCGAAGTCGCGGTCCCGCCGTGGCAACGGCTCCAACCGGGCGAGACCGTCATCCCGTTCCACATCAGTCCAGCACATCTGGGTTTCGACGAAATCGATGTCGTCACCCAGAACTCGTGGTCGCACCATTACTGGTTCCTCAACGGTGAAACGAAGAACTTCTCGGCCCCGTTTCGATACGTGTGGCCTTGCGAACTCGACCTCATGGCCCGACTCGCCGGAATGAGATTGCGTGAACGATGGAGCGACTGGAACCGGACACCCTTCACGAGCGACGACCGAAGCCACATCTCGGTATGGGAGAAGATCACATAACCGCCGACCGGCACTCGCCGGTACCGCGCGTGATCTACCAATATGTATCCGTGTTACGTCGGGCCATTTGCGTCCTCGGCTTGGTGCTCTTCCCCTCGGTTGGGTGTGCCACGTCTCACGGGCCGATCACGAACCCGTGCGCGTTGATCTCGCGTCAAGAGTTGGCGAGCGCGATCGGCGGTCACGCCGATCTGGGCCACCGGTTACCGGCGATCGGCGACAGCCAACGTCGCGTCTGCACGTACGGTGTCACCACGTCGGTTCGTACCGTGTCCGTCTATCTCGGTCAAGGCCCTCCACCACACGGCACTGGTGCCAATGCGAGCGGTGCGACCGAAGCGGAAGGAAACGTCTACGTGTCGCTCAGTGCGCAGTTTCCGGACAGGAACTTCCCGCTCGCCGCGCTGCGCCTTGCACGGACGGCGATCGGCCGAGCTACGGGCCACTAGTTGGCTCGATCTTCGCCGCGCAACATCTCGTCATTCGCCAGTCGCGCCGTCGAGTAGTTCTCGGGTCGCATCGGCGTGACCGGCGTGCCGTGCCGTCTCGTTAATCAAATGCAGGAGCACCCACCTGAGGTCCATGCCTTGTCCCCATCCCTTTGGGTCAGAAGATCGGGTGAGCGACATCGACCGGACCACAGCATCCGTGGTAACGGCCCGCCTGCGATACGCGAGGACTGCCGACTCGACGCGCAAGTTCGAGCCCGGCTGAAACTCCGCCCCGGTGCGATCCACGTCGGCACCAAGGAACGCTCCGTCGATCCATCTCCACTCAACACGGGTCAGGTGGTTCACGATTCCCAGCAGCGAAATCAGCCTGCCGTCTGGGGTCCAATGGGCTTGCGCCTCATCCAGCCCTTCGACGTTTCGCACGACCGCTCCCCGCAGATACCCAAGCCATTGCAGCAGCAACTCCTTCTCATCCGCGCTACCCGTTGGAAAGCCGATGTCGTCGTCGTGCTTCACGTCGAACCACGGTAGTCACGCCACACGACGGAAACATTCGCCAGACCGCGCAGACAGCCAATGGCCACGGTCATCGAGACGCATGTCTCGCGATCCATGCGGGCCGGGCGAGACCGGTTCTAGAGCAACGTTTCCCAGCCGTCGTATTTGCCCGCGAAACGTGCCGCGATGGCTTCGAACGCACTGCGGTCGTTCAGGATTTCCGTCGCGGTGAGGACCACGCCGTATTTGTGTGCGACGACTGCCCATCGGTTCGGAGAGTCCGGGAGTGGATGGCGGGTTGCGATCTCCCACCCGAACCCACCGGCTGCGGCTGCTGCTTCACGCTGATCGATCTTCGTGTAAAAGAACATGTGGTGCAGGACGTGACGAGGCAAGGTCAGATCTGCGCCATGATCGACGAGCTTGTTGAGTACCCGTCGGTCGCGCCGATCGTGGACCGTCTCGTACCCGACCAGCACACCTTCGTCGACACGGCGTCGGCCGAACAACGGCACGGAGCAAAGCATCGCGCACGGCCCGAACGAGATCAGGGAGGGTTACGCGGGTCCGACCCCTGACGCTCATCCCAAAGGGTTGCGAGCGACACCCGACCGTGCGAGCGTGTCATCACCGACTCCGACAAGGAACAATCACGCCCGATCGGGGCTACCTCCGTCGAAGGCCGCACTACGGCGAGGACGTGACGATGATCGGCTCCGAAGTTGAGATCGCGGACATCATCATCGACTGCGCGGACCCCGATCGTCTCGCATCATTCTGGGCGAACGTGCTGGGGCGAACGATCGAAGGCCGCAAAGGTCCGTACGTATGGTTGAACCGCGCGACGGGCGATGTCGGGTTCGGCTTCCAACGGGTCGCCGAACCGAAAGCAGGTAAGAACCGCGTTCACGTCGACCTTTCGGTACGGAACGTCGTCGCCGCGAAGACCCGGATCGAAGCCCTCGGAGGTCGCAGAGCCGAAGGGTACGAACGCGGCGGGTTCCTCGTCATGGCCGACCCCGAAGGAAACGAGTTCTGCCTCGTACCCACCGCAACCTTCCGATTCGATAACGACGGCCGCGCCGACTACCTCGACACCCTCGACATGTGAGGGTGCCGGTCGCGCGAACAATCGAACACCCCACTCGCCCAAACCACGACGGATCGCCAAATCTGTGCGGGTCACTGATCAGGTCTGAGACCAAGCTCCCTCGCTCAGGACCAACCACACGCCCAGCTTCCCCAGGCCAGCCGTCGACGAGAGTCGATCACGGATCAGTTCTGCGCGCCGCTGGCTGTCCTCCTGCCGACTCGGAAACAGTTTGGCCCTCACCTCGACCACGCAGTTCAGATCGCCCACGTCGAACTGACCCTTCTTACGAAACCGGATCTCGAAATCGCCTTCGGCTGGCGGCCCAATCCAGGGTTCCTCCGGGCAGTCGACAGCTTCCGAAACGATCGCGGGCAGAAGCTCACCTAGGCGTCGAAGGGAAGCGCCGGAGATCAACTCGTCGTAACTCACATCGACCAAGGGCAACGGCCACGACCTCCGCTCCAAGGACTGAGTGCCGAGCAATCTACCCTCACCGAACTGCCGCTCGTTACCTCGCATCGCACCTCGACCAACCTGATCGTCACCGACCGCGGGCAACGCGTCCCCTCAATATCGCGACCGAGGACTCGTGGTCTCGCGGCGCGCTCAGGCTTCGTGGCGCTGATCGAGACCCGATTCAAGGTCGGAAATCAAACGGCGAAGCTCGTCGACCTCCGCGGCGACGGCCGGGCTTAGCGAAATCACTCGGCTGGCGGGGCGCGGCTTGACCAGGGTGCGTTCTTGTGGTGTGTGTTCGCTGATCCCGTCACGACCGATCGCGGAAACGTTGCGGTTTGTGATCCCGAGGGCGGGTTCGGGATCGTCGGGCTCGATGCCGAGCCAGATGCCGAACCGTCGCCCAAGATCAGTCAGCGCCATACACACAATGATCGGCCGTTACCGAATGTTCTAAAGCGGCGCCGATCAGACCGACGCACTCCGTCGTCGTCCGTTTCGGCCGGTCGCACCAGACGCACAGCAACTTGTGCGCCAGTTCTACGACCCGCGTAGGGCGCACCTTACCTACACAGACGACCCTGGACGAAGCCTCCGAAACGCGAAGGCACTACCAAGGAAGTGACAACGATGAACACAAAACGAAAAGCCATCCTCATCTCGACCATGCTCGGTTCGATGGCGACCGGAGGTCTGCTCGGCGCGACCGTCCTCGCCCCGACTGCCAGCAACGCCGCGACCACGAGCACCACCACGGCGTCGAACGGCACCCCGCCCGAGGGGACATTCCATTCCAACGAGAACGCAGCGCACGAGGAGACCGAGAGCGCCACACGGGAGGCCCAGGAGAACGCGGGCCAGATGCCCACCGTTCCGTAACCGGCGGGGGTCCGCACGCCAAAGTGTGCGGGTGGGTCTGTTCGGCCCGGCTCACCCGCACACCGAGCTTCAACAACTCCGGTGCTCTACGGCATTGCATTCCCGAACCGGCCTTCGTACTGGATCCTGTACCCGAAGCCCGGCTGGCGTTCGGCCGCTCGGCTCGGTGATTCTCTTACCTCCTTCTTCACGTTGCTTCAGCGATTACCTATCTGCGGGCGTCAACCCTGGGGGACCGTTGATATCGCTCGGGGGTCGAACCCCCCTTGGGAAGGAACCAGTCACGATGCGGATCTCTCGAAAGTTCCCTATCGGCATAGCGGTCGGCGGCGCGATGCTCGCTGCAGGCGCATTTGGATACGCGCTGTTCACGCCCGGCAGTACCGGCGCGCAGACGACGACGTCAGTTCCTGCTGCGGGTGGCGGCACTGCTACGCCGGGAGCGGGTGCGTTCCACTCGAACGAAGACCCGACCCACGAAAAAGGTGAGAGCGCCCAACGCGAGGCCGACGAGAACTCCGGCAAGGCGTTCGCAGGGCGCGGACCCGGTGGACACTTCACGCCGAACCAAGACCCCACCCACGAAAAGAGCGAGAGCGCAGCCCGAGCAGCACAAGAGAACGCGGGCCAGATGCCTACCGTCCCGTAACGGGTCGCCGGTCTGCTCGGGCGCGCGCGTTCGATGCCCCCACATCGGTGGTCAAGGACGAGACGCCTGGCCTAGTCCCGAACCCGACAAACCGTCGTGACCGTGCGAAACTCTTCGCCACTGTGATCGGCTTCGCGGTCGTCCTGCTCCTACTGTTCATCGCCTTCGCGATCCCCGCCCTGTGCATCTGGGCTGCCGTCGACGCGGCAAGTCAACCGGAATGGGCTTTCGAAGCTGTCGGGACCACCAAGACGCTGTGGATCGTGCTCCCCATCGTCGGAGTCTTCGTCTGCTTCGTCGGCATCATCGCCGCGGTCTTGTGGTTCACGAACTACAAGCCACGGGTCGTCGACGCGACCCGCCGAGGCCCAGGCTTCGGGCCACGCACCGCCTAAACCACACGCACGACAATACAAACGCGAGCGTCCAGCGATCGACCGCTGCGCTCCCGACCGCGACCGCTGCGAGCGTCAGCGTTCCTCGGGGCGCACCTGGCCGAAGTCGATGATCGAGACGGCATGTGCGCCTCAAGCATCGCATTCGACCCGCTCCGGCTGCTCGTCGGCTCGCAGAAGCCACGCGATGCAGGGCGTCCCCTCAGTCGGTAGCAGTGGCTGCGCCCACCGCGAGCGCGAGGCATAACGGCGAGTAGAACCGTCGATCGAGACGGCGGAATCGCGGCGAGGTAGCACGCCGCGCCAACAAATCGGTGCGGCCAACCATGCCCGCAACACCTCGGACCGCGAGCACACCGACAACGACATGACGACCGATCCGACGCAAACGCCGAGGGCCAAGAGGAACATCGCAAACGAGTCCACTCGCGACGAACAACAGTCCCGCTACGGTCTGGCACGCGGCGGCAGAGGGGACGGCTTGCGATCCGCTCACGGCGTCAGCGAGTTCGGCCTGGCTCCGGAACGGGAACGGCGAACCGAAGCCCCACGCGACGTGTACGCCACCGATCGAAGCCAACGCGGCGGCCGTCACGTATCGAGGCGGACGGATCATGAGCTGACGCTACTTCCGCGTGATGTCTGCCCGTTTTCGCACTCGCATCGCAGCGCTAGAGCGGGCAATCTGTGCGCGTGCGCATCCGCCCATTCGGCGAACCCGACATCGGTGCCGTCGTCGACCTCTCGCTTCGCGCTTGGGCTCCGCTGCACCCGTCGATCCGCGAGTGGCTCGGTCACGAGATCAACGACGCTCTTGATCCCGATATGCGAGCGAAACAGCAGAGCGACGTCGAGGAGATTCTTGCGGCACCGGCGAGCAGCGTCTGGGTCGCCGAAGTGGATGGGACCGTCGCTGGCTTCGTCGCAGTCCGGATTCAAGATGACCGACGCGTCGGAGAGATCGACATGCTCGCAGTCGATCCTCCGCACCAAGGAACGGGAATCGGCACAGCCCTCACGAAATTCGCCCTCGACTGGATCAGAGCATCTGGCATCGGTGTCGCAATGGTTGAAACCGGTGCCGATCCGGGACATGCGCCCGCTCGACGGACCTATGAGAAGGCTGGAATGAAGCTTGTGCCGGTGGCGCGCTACTTCATGAAGCTCTGAGACACGCCATAACTGCCAGCGATCGGCACTCGCCAGAAGACGCCGGATCGGGCAATCTGTGCGCGTGACCGCCACGTCGTTCGACGACGCCTGGAAGAAGCTTCAAGCTCATCCGGTCTTCGGTGATAGCAGGTGGGACGGATCGCTGCACGCGATCACGACGATTTCGGCACGCACCTCACTCCGCCAGTTCTACCCACTCACGAGCAAGGCCCGGCTCTGTTTCGCGCGTAGCCCGTTCCCATTCGAAGACACCCAGCCTGCTTGCCTGGGTTTCTCGCCCGATGGGCGCTACTGGGTCGAGCGTGGCTTGCTCTTCGGCGGCGAATCGGCTGTCGGAAAAACGACCTCCGATCCAGACGAGGCCGTACGCGAGCTGCTCGATGTCCTGGGGCGCGTAGCGCACAGAACTGCCTGATCGATCTGGTCGCCATAACCGCTCCCTATCGGGCAATATGTGCGCGTGGTTGACGACGTTGATCGTCCACGACAGTCGGGCGTGGGTCATGTCGGGCTCTCCGTAACGGATCTCGACCGGAGCGTTTCTTTCTACTGCGACGAGTTGGGCGCGTTGCTCGTCTTTCCGCCCTTCGATGGCTACCGAGGTTTTTCAGGTCGAATGGCAATACTGCTGCTCGGACTGACGATTTTTGACCTGTACGAACATGCAGCCAACCGAGGCGAGAGGTTCGAACCTTCTCGCACGGGTCTTGACCACCTTGCCCTCGCCGCTCAGTCGTATGACGAGGTCGATGCATGGGCGCGCTGGCTGGACTCCCGTGGTATCCCGCATTCCGACGTTCGAGACTCTGACGGCTTCGGTGCTTTGTTCGACTTCGTGGATCCAGACGGTGTCCAGATCGAGATCTCCTTCCTCGATCAAAACATGCTCCGACAAGCCTCCGTTGCGCTCAGCGCGCGGGACCAACAGCAGGACGAGACGAACCCATAGAATGCCGATCCGCGCCCGCGGACCAGGATTCCGCCAAGCTATGTGTGCGAGTAGGCGCGCTAGTTGTTGGTGCTGCTCTTGGCGGAGGTGGGCGTGATCCTCAACTGGCTCCTTCACACATTTGGCCTCGATGACGGATCGGGTGCCTGGTATCTGTTTTGGAGCGGCATCGTCGGTGATGTCGCGTTACTCGGCACCCTGTTCGTGCTGCTGCGTCGACTCAACTGTCACGCCGCTGGATGCTGGCGGATCGGAATCCACCATGTCGTCGGAACGCCCTACGTCACCTGTCGCGTACATCATCCGGTCGTGCCGAAGGGCGGGGTCAGCGCCGAGCACATCGCGCAAGTGCATCAGGGTGCCCCGACAGCGGGCTAGCAATGCCAGACCAGCACTACCTGAACAAATCTCCCGACTAGCACGCGAACAACAGAGTGAGCGCCGATGATGTGATCGCACGCCATATCTGCCGATCGGTACTGGCCGAGGGCACCGGTACCTTGTTGTTTGACGAGGACTCGTGACCGAAGATCACGGCGTTGAGAGTCCCGATCATCGGATGGGAGACGGAGTGCCGGACGAGCGCAGTCACGAGTTCACTCGTGATCTCTATGGGCAGATCACGCACACTGACCTGGCCAGTTCCGATCCGGCCGCGACGCGTGAGTGGTGTGCGGCGGTGCTTGGTTGGGCGTTCCAACCGGTGTTCCCGACGCCAGGCGGCGACTATCACTTGTTCGCGTACTCCCAAACCGGGGGAGGTGGGATCCGGCAAACCGGGCTGGACGAGGCGCCGGGTTCGACACCTTCGGTGCACGTCGAGAACACTCAGATTGCCTACGACGCGGCCGCGGCCGCCGGTGCCGAGTCGGTAGCCCCGCCGCACAAGGTCATGGACGGCGTCTGCATCGCCTTGGTCCGCGCGCCTGGTGGGGTGCTGATCGGCTTCTCTGGGCCCACAGACTGACCTTTCACGACGCGCACCGATCTGCCGATCGGCGCCGAACGGCTGATATGGCGCGGGCGCGCCCTGTGCGACTCACGCCCGCCGGTGTTGGCCCTTAACGTCGTGTGATATCGGCCAACAGGTAGTAGAGGTCGAGTCGGACTCGATCGTGTGCATGTGCGGCGTGGGCCTCGACGAGTTCGTGCATGGCTACGAGCAGGTCGTCCCATCGACCCTTGACGGTGAGCTGTTCCCGCTCGGCGATGACGTGTCCGGCAGTACGGACCAGAAACTCGACCGCTTCCGCGGAACTGGCGAACGTGAGTGCGAGGCTCTCGTCGGAATGCGCGACGAGTTCCAGCCCGAACGGTGCGATCAACTCTCGCAGCGCACTTGGATCACCCCAACGACTCGGCGGACCGGAACTCGCAGGCGGCGCGGGCAAGAACGTGCTCAACACGCTCCCCATCGCGGGCATGAAACCTCTAGGCGACCACGACGCCATAACGATGCGGGCGTCGGGCGCGGCGCAGCGCGCCAACTCCCGAGCCGCGGCGCCGTGGTCGACCGCGTACATGACACCAAACACGGATAGGACCACGTCAGCCCAGCCGTCGGCGACGGGAAGGTCGGTCGCGTCGGCGGTCTCCCAACGCACGGTGAGACCACGACCGGCGCTCCGCTCCCTTGCCAGAGCTAAGAGCGCAGGTTCGAGATCGACGCCGACCACGTCTGCTCCGCGCTCGGCGGCCACGAGCGCCGCCTTCCCGGTCCCGGTCGCCACGTCCACCACCCGCTCGCCCGACCGCACCTCCGCGCGATCGACAGCGGCGACCGCCGCGGGACGCAAGCGGTCAGCCATAAGCGGATACTCACCCAAGCCCCACGTTGTCACCACGGCACTCACGCTAGGTCCAACTGCCAAGGCCGCTCGGACGGCCGGGACGACAGCGCGGTCGCGGCTACCGATCGGCAGATATGCGCTCGTCGTGCTGCTCACGCGGATTCATGGTGGCGACGAGAGCCGCAGTAGCTGCTCAAGCCTCGCGAATCCCGCACTCGATCCGGGCCAGTGTTCGGCGAGCTTGTCGCGACCGGCGCGCCGCACGAGGTGCCGTAGGACGAGCGAGGCGACTATCGCGTCGTCGGCATAACCGATCAGTGGCAGGAAGTCGGGTATCAGGTCGATCGGCGATGCGAGATACACGACCAGCAACCACACCGGGAGTCGTGTGTGCAACGGGATCGTTCGGTCGGTCGCGAGGCGCTTCACCAGCCGCACCGTGTCGGGCAAGAGCCGGACCGTTTCTCGCACGGTCGTACGGTCGGGACGGGCGACGAGCAGCGCTACGACGAACGCGATCCAGAGAGCCGCGAGCGATGCGACGACCGCGAGAAGGGACCACCACATTGGCCTGAGTCAAGCACCTCACCGACGCGCCCAGTCGGAGTGGCGACGGCATGGATCGGCAGATATGGCGTCACTCGCTCTGGAGGGCTAGACAGGGGACGACAGCGAGCATTAGTTCTCGCGGTTCGGCGTCGCGACGAAACGCGATGGGCAAGTTGCTTAGCGGGGAGGCGCAAGGATGTTGTTTCAGGTGAACTACACCGTACGAGCGGGCGGCTCGGCCAAGGATAACGAGGAGTCCGGACGACGCGCTCAGAAGATGTTCGCGAAGTGGACCCCCCCGGCGGGTATGGAAATGAAGTCGTTCCATGCACGCGCCGACGGTCGGGGTGGAACGATCGTCTTGGAAACCAACGACGTGAAGACCTTGCTCGACGGCCCGGCGAAGTTCGGCATTTTCAACGATTTCGAGATCGTGCCGATCCTCGACATTGCCGACGCAGTCGCGGTCCAAAACGAGGCCCTCGACTGGATGGCTTCTGTCTCCTAGAGGCTTCGTCCACCTACAGACGAGCGCGACGCTCGGCTTCGCTGCGTCTTGTCAGCGAGGCCGAGCGTTCTCGCGAACCCGCACAGATTGCCCGATCGGGCGCGATATTGCGAGGGCCGGAAGTCCTCGGGTGGGTGGATCGCGGTACCGTTTGGCGGCATCGGCTCGGTATGTCTCGGGGTTCGTCGCACTCGAACACCGGACGGTCGGGGTGTCGGTGCGTAGCCTCCCGGACGTGGCCTCTCGAAGCTCCTCCCACCAGGTGACCGAACTCCACATCAGCCTGATCGACAGCGACCCATTGATCTGGCGGCGGTTATTGGTCCCGACGACGGTCCGGTTGGACAAGCTGCACCGGATGTTCCAGTCCGCGATGGGGTGGACGGACTCGCATCTGCATAGGTTCCGCATGGCCGACGACGTGTTGTACGCGTCGTACGACCATGATCTGTTGCAAGGTGAGCTTGACGAGCGCGCAGTCACGCTCCAACAGGCCCTCGGTGACCGCACACGGTTCATCTATGACTACGACTTCGGTGACAACTGGGAACACGCAGTGACCGTCGAAGGAACTACCGCCACCCGCCCAGGTTTGAAGTACTCGGTGTGCATCGACGGCCAGAACGCCTGCCCACCCGAAGACTGCGGCGGCATCGGCGGGTACGAACACCTCCGCGAAGTGCTCGCGGACCCCACCCACGACGAACACGACGAACTCATCGAATGGGTTGGCGGGCCCTTCGACCCGGACGCGTTCGATCTGATCGCGGTGAACGCCATGTTGCAACGGCTGCACTGACCCGGCCGGAGAGCACTGCTCATGACGGCGGGCGCGCAGGGAGGCTGATCGGCGGCGGGTTCAGCGACGCGCGTCCGGCCGAAGGTCGCAAGCCAGTCGGTCTCACGCCGATTTCCCCGCATTCTGGCACGGAAATCTGGAGGGTTCCTAGCGGCACGCAGTTGCCATGGGAACGATCGTGGGAGCGGTTGCTCCTAGTTCTCCGGGCGCGCATGAGGGTTCGATGGTTCATCCGTGACCTGGCGGTTCCCGGCGAGGATTAGGTCGATGATTTCGGGGTTTTCCAGGTCAGAGATCCGGATTTCCTCCGCGATGATGACGCGGGCGATATCGCTCGGGTCTGATCCTGCCCCGTCTCCATGTCGTTGCATTGCGAGCAGGAACGTGGCAAACAAGTCGTCGCGATCCTCGCCACGGTCGCGTCCTCTTCGGGATGGAAACCACTTCATCCCGTGTTCGTCAACGTCGGGTGCGTCGAAGGTGACGTTGAAGATGTGGGCGAGACGGATCGAGTCCTCGGTCGCCGGACGGACCGTCGACACGGCGGGTGGGCCGTTGCTGGTCTTCCTCCTCCGGTGCGAGTACCAGGTCATGCCGTTCTCCGTCCTGGTGACGGAAACACGAGCATCCCGGTATAACTCCCGTTCGAACTCATGCCGCGCGTGTTGTCTGGTCGTCGCGTCTTGCACGTCGAGCGCGACCGCAACCTCATCGAGATTCGCGTCGAGTTTTATCCACCGGCCAGGCTCCACGTCGACCGCAAGACCAACATCCCGCAACCGTGGAAGGAATGCATAGACGGTGCTGCGGTGTTTCTTGGACAGACCCGCGATCTGCTTCGGTGTCGACGAATCGACCAGATCAAGCGCCGCGTAGATCTGCCATCCGGACAGGCCGAGACCGAGACGGCGGAACACGTCATGCTGGGTCGTGATCAGGGTCGTTCCGAGCAACGCACCACTAATCTCACACCCCCCTAGGTTGAGATGGTTAGTGGCGCGTTCTTCGGAATGCAGGGCAGTCGAGACGCTGAACGTTGAAGCCTGCTTGCCTCTCCCCTTCTTCTCCTTGCAGAGTAGGCCGCGCTTAGCGAGCCTCCTCAAAGATCTGCCGATCGTCCCGTGTCCCTCGATCTTCGCGAGTTCAGCAAGTTGGCGGTGACTGGCAGTCGGGGTGAGCGTTCCGTTCCTGATCGCGATGTTAACGAGGGCGATGTAGACGGCGCGGTCGGTGTTCCCGGCGATTCCTTTCCATTCGAGTTGCATCGCGAGGTCGAGTTGTTCGGCGAGGATGATCCGGACATCGGTGGGTGAGGCGACGGTCGGGTGCTCGTCGGCGTAGCGGGTGGCGTGTTCCCATTCTCTCCAGAAGAATTCGAGGGCGCGCTTTTCGCCATGACGGGTGATGTTGTTGCGGTGGCGTTCACCCGCCCGGTGTTTCGGTTCGCGCAGGAGGGCGACGGTGGTGGCGAAGTCGAGTCCGGCGTTGATCGCGCCCAACAGGATGGACCAGACGACTCCGGACCGGGTCTGGTCGCCGTGGCGTTTCTTGCCGGTGATCAGAAGTTCGCGGACGTTCGGGGTGAGCCGGTTGACGGCGCTCTTGATGTCCGCGTCGGCGACCGCGTTTCCAGCGACCCATGCGGGCACGCCGCACGCCGTCAGCACCTCGGCAAGGAGTCGGGGATCGTTTCCTTCGCGAAGTGCGACGAGTGCTGCTTGCGGTTCTTGGTCGAGAACACGGCTCGTCCCACCCAAACGGTGTGGGGCGTACGGCGGACGGATGGTCGACGCGGGCGTCATGCACGACGGATCGAACGACGCGTACCTTCTCGCTAGTTGATCGTGCAGCACCGTGACCGCTGCGGGCTTCACCCGCTCCCGGAAGGTAACGAAGACGTGCCGTCCTCCGGTCGGCCCGGACTCAACCAGAACCGCGCGCAACCCAGAGCGGGTGATCATCGCCATCACGTCCTGGGCGTCTCCATCCGCGTCGCCTTTCGATGCGTCGAAGTCGATCCCAATCGTCCGGAACCCCTGGCGATCGGCGACGTACACCGACCAAGCGACCTCGGGCGGGTCGTCGGGGAAAACGACGGTCTCACCGTAATTGTTGCCACCCGTAAAGAGCCTCACCGAGCTGGTGGACGCCGAGATCGCCCGCCCAAACAGCACCGCCGAAATCGACCCATCGTCGCTGCCCGCGCCGACGCCTGCCATTACTGATCGGTTCCTCGCGCCAGCACGATGTGCTCTGCAACCGTTGCAGGCTCACGCGCGAGGTTGATCTGGTCGCGGTCATCAACCGCGAGGTCGTGATCCGCCCGGAACTCGAAGAGCCTGAGCAGGAATTGGGATTCGAGGCGGTCCAAGTACCCAACGGGATCGTTCATTGTTGCTGTTCCTTCCACCCGTTGTTCGCGGATTGGATCATCCTTACTCAGACCCGGTGCAGTACCGCGACAACAGTGAGACGCACGACGGTCGCGCAGGCGACGGCCGGATGTCTCTGTAGCGCGCGCGGGGGAACGCGATCAAACGAATCAGAACACACAGACCTCACGGCAGTGCTTGATCACCATATCGAGCTTGTCAAGTGCCTACCCGCACGCCGCTGGTTGGTCTCGCCCCATGGCGCCGCCACCCGGCGCACAGGAAGTTTTTCTTTGCGTTAACGGACCCACCGCAATAGTCGAAGTCCGACCACGCAGATTTGAGTGAGTAAGAACCCATGAGTCCGGAGAGTGTCAGACCTCGGTTTGCAGACTCCCTTCGCGCGCAATCCTTTAGTGCAAACGCACAAATGGCACATGAATCGTGTACGGACCGGAGCCGTCACCGCGATTCGTGCAGGTCGCGAGCACCGCCTGGCGCGTGTTGTCCGGCTTGTTCCATCGCGATTCTTCGCAATTAACGCCGCGTCGTAACACATACTTCGTAGCAGCAGTAAATGAGCGTTGGTACGTGAGCCGGACAGCTCCACTTAATTACCGGCCAAGCGATACAGAGCCCGGTCTCCCCGTGTCGACGCCTCATTAAACTGAACCAGCGGGTCAGTACACCGCGAAGGGTTTTTTGCCGCGATTTCACTCGTCATACTCGACGATGATGACCACGCCGCCACACGAGCTGACAATGTCACACAGCGTCGCGGCCCCCGATCACGCCCAGCGCTCGAAGGTCGAACTCGACGCGGAGTGCGCTGACAGCGGAGCCGACACGAAGAGCGGCACCGGTCCGTGCGCGTCGAGGACCACTCACGCCGACCTCACCACAATTACCTGCGACATCAAGGCCACATGGGACGCCGCCCACGGCGAGCCCAGCCATGACATCCACGCGGAAAGGGACTAAACCGATGAAGAACTGCGATCCGGGTCGCGATCGAGCCGAAGAGGCGGGGGGCGATGCAGTCACCGAACGCGCCAACGAGTTCTTGAGGCGCATTGGCTACGTCGGACGGCAGAGCGGTCCCTCCGCGTTGCTGAACGTCTACCTGAGTGACGAACTCCGCACGAACTTCTCCGACTTCTCACGGCTCGTCCTGCCGACGGTCTGGCGACGAGCCGAATGGCCAACAGTCGCGGTGCGGCCGATGCACGTCTGGACCGGATGGTTCCGCTCGGCCGGGTACCTGACCGATTTCGAAGATCCGATCCCGGCACCGACCTGCCCGCTCACGATCTACCGCGGTGCGACGTGGCCCGGCCGCCGCGGCATGTCCTGGACGACCGACCACGACCGCGCAGTTTGGTTCGCGAATCGGTTCAGCCGGTTCGCCGGGTCGCGAGGCTTCCAGATCGCATACCTGTTCTGCACCACAGTCGAGCCCGACGCCATACTCGCCATGTTCCGCGGTGACGAAGCCGAGGTGGTCATCGACCCGAAATACCTCCCGCCACTACGGAAACGAGACGCGCAGCAGATCCGACCCCGGCCCCAATCGACATGAAACCAACGCCAGCAGCCGAGACATTCAGCGAGGCCGAAGCAGCCGAATATCTCCGCACGACGCCACGAAAGCTTCGACGGTTGCGATCCGAGGGAAGGATCCGATACTCCCGAGTGGGAAAGACGCCGATCTTCCGGCGCGAGCACCTCGATGAGTTTCTCGACAGAAACGAAGTGCGACAGCCCCGGCGGTAGGTGTCGCACCCGGATGGAAGAATTTTCGGTCTTATGACAAAGCGTAAGAGGGTCCGGGTTCGCCGTCGCTTCGGGAGCATCGACCAGCCGTCACCAGGTGGGCTCGTTCGGGTGCGTTACCGCGTTGGCGGCGAGCGGCACACGGAATGGTGCATGAACACCGAGGACGCGGAGGTTCGGCTCGCCGAGATCGAAACCGACGTTCGTCGGGGCACATGGAAGTCCCCGGCGCAACAGCGAAAAACCGTCTCCGAGGTGGCCGATGAATGGCTCGCCTCGAAGAAGCAGACGCCGACCACCATCGCAAGGGATCGCGGCGTTCTCGACCACTGGTGGCTACCAGCGATCGGTAAGCGGCCGGTAGCGAGCATCATTCGCACGGACCTCCAGCGAGTAGTCGATGGCATGGTGGCGAGTGGGCTTGGCGGATCGACCACCGTGACCTACTCCGGCGTGATCACGGCGGTGCTGAACTTCGCGGTCGATGAGGGATACATAGCCCGCGCTCCCGTCAAGCGCCTTCGACTCCCCGAACGGGAACCCGTCGAGCATGCGGAGGCGTCGGTTGCAACTCTGCTTGCGCTGATTCACGAGCTGCCAGCGCGGTACAGATTGCTCCCATGGCTGCTCGGCGTGTGTGGATTGCGCTGGTCCGAGGCGATCGCGCTTCGAGTCGGCGACATCGACGTTGACGCCAAGGTTGTTCACCTTCGACGCAAGATCGTGGAAGTTGAGGGGGTGTTCCACGAAGATCGCGTTCTGAAGACAAAGGGGAGCGTCGGGCGCGTCTCGCTGCCGTCCGTTGTCCTGCAGGCATACCGAGAGCACCTCCTCGTCACCAGCGCGAGAGGCAAGCACGAAATGTTGTTCACCTCACCGAGAGGCGGAACCCTTCGTGCTTCGAACTTCCGCCAGCGCGTCTGGAAACCCGCGACGAGGAGAGCAGGAGCCGAGGGCTACACGGCAAGAGAACTTCGGCAGATCTCCTCCGCGATCGTGCGCGAGGCCGGTGGAACCGAGCACGAAGCAAAAGTGCATCTTCGCCACACGCATCAGCCGACCACATCGGATGTCTACGGAGGCGTCACCGTCGAACGGCACGAAGCTCTCGATCAAGCGATTTCTGCTTTGTTCGCGACCCGTTGGGTCAACGGTGGGTCAGACGTCGTCAGGGGTGACATGGCGTAACCCGTAGACACCCGTCGGTACAGGGTTCCAGCCCCGTGACGCAGTTCCCGAATTCGCCGTTGCGAACGTAGCGCTCTACCGGGCTGAGCTACACCCCCGAAGGGAACCGCGATTGTAGTCGGCGGGGGCGAACGGGCAGGTCCGGACTGCAGCGGACGCCACTGACCAGATCGTCTCGCACTCGGCGTTGCGAGTACACCGCTCGCGTTGACCCAAGCGGCGGCCGACGATTGGCTCTCGCGGCGACGGGTGGCTGGAAGCGGTCAGCATTGGTCACGAGATGGACGCGACTCGTCCGCTTCGAACGTAGCCCTCATCGACAATGCCGGTGCTGCGACCGTTCGAGTCGTGCCGTCGGAGCAGAACACCTCATGCCGCGCTGCGGGAGGCCTATGACCATCGCGACCTCACGGTTGCCGTGCCGAGACAGGCGCGGTCGAATGACTTTCGTGGCTATAGGACGCCCGCGTGCAGTGTGTCACAGTTCGCGGGCCCGCCGTTCTCTGTTTGTCCGGCACCGACTCCCTCGAGCGCCGAGAACGGACCGCACGGATTGGCCACGATCCACGCATGGATCATCGGAACCGGTGGGAACTTGATTTGGCCCGCCCGACAGTCGCCGTTCCCGTCCGTAAGACCCGCGACGGTGTACTGCGCAATGCCGTCCGTCGTGTTCCTCTGCACGAAGCAGAGGTTCAGGTGCACGTGGAACTGCGTAAGCGGGCTTTGGAACAACGGCGGAATGTCGGCGAACCGATCGGTCGGCCGCAAGAGGTACATCGCCGCTTCGAGCAACGGCGCTTGACCCGATCGGATCTTGTATACGAGCGCTTCGGGTTTCTTGGAGTCGAGGACGATGTCGTCGTTGGCGTACGACCAGTTGATCATGTGTTCGTCGCCGGTGACTGCGTCACCAATCGTGCGGTAACCCTCGGCGTACGCCGTGTCCTGACTCGCCCAGTGAGGGAGGTCCGCGAGCGAGTCGCGCAGCAACTGCTCGGCCGCGTGTTGCTGCGCGGCCGTCACTCCCGGGGTTCCGCTCAGGTCGATGCCGTCGCTCGGGTTGTACGGCTTCACGGTCGTGCCGGGTGACGGCGGTGAGCCCTTGTTGTTGGAACCCGATTTGCTGACCCCGACGCCCGGGGGAAGCGTGATCTGGCTGCCCGTCGGCACCGCCGGCAGAACGATGGCGCCGGGGACCGTGGTCACGGTGGCGAACCCCGCGCGCTTTGGCACCGTGGTTGTCGCGGCGGCGACGGGCGCCGCCTTGCCCTTCGCCTTCACCGTGGTCGGTGACGACTTGTGTGCGGTAGTTGCGGTCGTCGTCTGCTCCGGAACCGGCGCTGCCGCCTTCTTGTCGTTCGAAGAGCCACAGGCCGCCAGCGTGGTGATCAGCGCCACCGCGCCGAGAGCCGACACAAGCTTGAACACCCGACGAGTTGTCACGGTAAGTCAAGGTACAGCGCGTCGGGCGCTCCGCCAAGGCCCGGGAACATCGGGTCCCACGCGCAGGGCGTCGAGCGAGTGACATCCGTAAAGCCGCCCGCGGCCGCACGGCCCCCTGGATCACCTGCGAGTCAGGGAATCCCGTCGGCGAGAAAGACTCCTGCTACAAGGGTCATTCCGCGCGGAACAAGCGGTGACTCGGTCGTTGCGAACGTAGCGCTCTACCGGGCTGAGCTACACCCCCGAAGGAAACCGCGATTGCAGTCGCCGAGAATCGAGAGGAATACACGCAAGCCAGGTACTTGCGAGTGTCGCTCCCACCCGCAAGCATTCCGGCTTCAGCGTTTCGCGGGCGGCTCGTGTCGCGAGTCCAATCACGGAAGGTGCGGGGAGCACATGCGTCGCTACAACGGTCCGCGAAGCAGGGTCATCCTGCTCACTATCGCAGTCGTGCTGGGCTCGGTTGTGCTCGCCGCACCCTCCGCCCAGGCCGGGACGCCGCAGATCGGCCGGCTCCAGCTCACCAAGTATCGGCTCGACTGGACTCCGCCCCGCACTGCCGGGCAGACCGCGGCATTGCGTCGACAATCGGCTGCAGCCACGCCGATCCAGGACTTCACCAAGAACATCATCGACGGGTCGACGACCTTCACGTACACGATGATCGGCAAGGACCCGTTCGTGCACCAAGCTGCGCCGTCGACCACGATCAAGACATACCTGCAACCGGTCGTGTTCCACTTCGCGAACGGCCACAATTACGACCCGACCGTCGCGGACTCATGTGACTCCGGTGCGAGCCCGCTGAAGCGCACGCAGCAGTCGCCGGTCTTCAACGCGCAGACCTGGTCGTTCGGTGGAAAGTCGGTGGGCAGTGCCCAGTACGTCGACGCCTCCCAGCGAGCCGAGTTCTACACCCAGACGAAGGCGACCGGCGTCAACCCCGGCTATCACGTCAACCTGACCCTCGTTACGTTGGCGAAGATCACCGTCAATGTCCCGGCCGCGTCGTCGATCGAGGGCACAACCTCGTGTGGGAACCGCCTCTTCGGTGCGATCGAGATCGGCTACTGGGACAACCTCGTGCAACACACGCTGCTCCACAACATGGCCGCGAAGGGCCTGACGTTGCGGGACTTCCCGCTGTTCGTCTTCAAGAACGTGGTGATGTACATCGGCAACCCGGGCCAATGCTGCGTCCTCGGGTACCACAACTCAATGGGCACCGGCACGACCTTCCAGAGCTACGGCAACGCTTCTACAACAGCGCACACCTGTTCAGCTCATCCGGCTGCAACTGTGACGACGTTGCCGTGATGACTCACGAGGTTTCCGAGTGGATGAACGATCCCGACACGTCAAACGCGACCAAGCCGTGGGGCCGCATCGGTCAGGTACAGGGCTGCCAGAACAACCTCGAGACCGGCGACCCGTTGAGCGGTACTTCCGTGAGCGACGTCCTGAACGGCCACACGTATCACGTGCAGGAGCTGGCCTTCTATTCGTGGTTCTACCATCACAAACCGAGCCAGGGCGTCAACGGCTGGTACTCGGACTTCGGGAAGTTCAAAGTCGCCGCGAGTCCCTGCTCCTGATCCTCCGCCGGAACCGCGCCGCGGTCGAAACGCGCTAACCCGGACCTGGCGTACGCTGACTCCCACGTCAGTCCCGCGGGGGGAGCCATGCAGACGTCCGACTCCGAACAGCAATTCGATTCGGCTCGTGCCGTCGAGGCCGACCGGCATGGGAGACGGCGCCACCGCGCGCTGGCGGTCGTGGTCTCAGCGGTCGCACTCGTGGTCGGCACGGCTTCGATCGCCTATGCGATCGGCTCGTCGCACTCCAAGACGACGACTGTCGTGCGTACCGTGCCCGTCGCCGTCGCCGCCGCGTCGTCGCCGAAGCCTGCTGCGCCGCGTTGCGTGCCCGGCGCGGCGTCGGGCTCGTGCAACATCGACGAGGCAAAGGAGCTGGCGATCCCCGACAAGCCGCTCGACGTTGCGACACGCGCGCTTGTCGCGCAACAGCTCGTCGAGGCGCGCACGGCCGCACTCGAGTACCCGACGGTCGCGGACGCGCTCCGGGCGGGGATGATCCAAGCGGGCAAGTTCTCACCGGAGACCGGTGCGCACTTCATCAGGTACAGCGGTCTGGGTACCTTCGACCCTGCGAACCCGGCGTCGTACATCTATGACGGCATCAGCCCGACTTCGAAGGTCATCGGAGTGATGTACCTCTCGTTGGGCACACTGCCGCCCGAAGGCTTCGTCGGACCGAACGATCACTGGCACCGGCACACGAACACGTGCATCGTCTACAAGAACGGGCAGATCACCGTTCCCTTCGCGGCCGATTCCAGTGTCACGCTCGGGCAGTGCGACGCACTGCACGGCGACTTCATGCGCGAGACGGCGTGGATGGTGCACGCATGGATCGTGCCCGGCTGGGAGAGCCCCCTCGGTGTGTTCTCACACGAGAATCCCGATGTGCTCTGCGCGGACGGCACCACCAAAGCCAACGCGGTCGGCTTCTGCCAGGGCACCTGAGCCACCGGGCGCAGCCTCACTCGAGCCGATTGACTCACGGCAACGCCACCCATGCCGTTCTTCGAGCCTCCTCCCCCATCGCTGCCCGAGACACCGCAACCGAGCGAACAGTCATGGGCGCCACCGCGATGGGACCGTCCATCGGAAGGAACGCTGCCCGCCGTCGTCGGTGTCTGCCGACTCTTCAATCGCACCGACAACGCTGCGTTGGCCCTCGATCACGTACGCGTCTATCCAAACGGCTTCCAGCTCGTCGTGAGCCTCGTCACGAGTCCTCGCCTGCCCCCGGAACTTCGGATGGGCGGCTTCGCCACGCTCTCCCTGATCGCGCACCGGCACGCACCGACCGACCAGGACGAGTCGAAGCCACCACCACCACCACGCCTGGTTCCCCGTCACGGATTGGCAATGGGCCCGCGCCTCGGGATCCGGTTCTCCAACGGACAGAGCGCGGGAGCGCGGCTGCAGTCCTCGTTCGACGTGCCCAAAGACGAACATGGCATCCCAACCGAGCCGATAATCGTCAGTGGCGGAGGCGGAGGCGGCGGAGGACACTTTCGTTTCGAGCACTGGGTCTTTCCGCTGCCGACCCCTGGACCGCTCGAAGTGTTCGCCGACTGGCCGGCCGCAGGTATCGAGGAGGCGATGATCGTCATCAACGGCGACGACATTCGCGACGCGGCGCAGCACGCGATCGTCCTCTGGTCATAGCGTCCACGGGCGCGCGTGGCGCACGCGCCATGTCGGCACCTTGGAGTCGAAACTCACGAAAGGCGCGACGATGATCAGTATCAGTCAGCAACGTTTTCGGGTGTCGAGACGCGCACGTGCCGCGGGGACGTTCATGATCTTCGCCGGCGTTCTCGGCATTGCGGTGGCGATAGGCCTCAGTGTCTGGGCAGTCCACGATCTCAGCAACTCGAAGGCATTCCCTGCCGGATCGATCGCGATCGTCAACAAGATCGACATCGTCGCGGTCGCCGGCGTCACCCCGGCGTTGATCTCGCTGCTGGTCATCGCCGCCGGAGTGCATCTGCGCACGAAGTCCTTCGACCTCCTTCTCGACAGACTGGGCGAGGACGTCGACCTCGACGCTCACGGCCTCCCGGAAAGGGAACAGGGCGGAGCGTGACGTTTGTCCTCGATGACGCGCCCGTTCGCCGATCGGCTCAGTCGTCGGTTGCTCGTTGCGCCGATTCGATCGCGGCCTGCAGCCTCGCCGCGACCATCGCCGTCGTGAGATCGCCGCGCGTGCGTTCGAGCACCGCGCGCAACGCGTCGGTGGTCCTCCGCAGACCCCCCGTGACACCGTCGGGATAGTCGATCGTCACGAGCAGCGAATAGATCTCGTCCATCGCGCGCATGAGCGTCTCGGCGCGGGCGAGCTCGCCGGCTCGCAACTGGTCGAGCAACTGCCGGCGGAGCTCACTCGCGGCCTCGGCGAGACCGTTGCAGTACGGAGCGATCTCGATACCGAGCTCGCCCGGCTCCGGCAAGGGGAGATCACGCACGAGCGCGAGCGTGAGCCACGCCTCGGCCAGTTCCTTCTTTGCGTCGCTCAGAGGCCCGCCCGTGCGTACGTCGGGCTGGCCGGCGACTGCGCGGTCGGCGGCGGCGAGATGGTCACGCGCGTCGCGCGCGAGCGCCGCGGCCGCATCGTATTCGCCGCGATGCGTACACCGGATCGATGCCGCGCACGCCTGGATCGCCTGACGCGACGCCGCGATCGTGATCTCGCGGGCGCGATGCTTCTCTTCGAACGCGGCCCGTGCGGACTCGCCGAGTGCTGAGATCTCCGGGGCGCGGTCCACACCCGAATGCTACGACGACGCAGATCGAAACGACGCGCTACGACGACGCGGCGCGCCGCAGCACCCAGTCGGGTGCGGGCCGGCGTTGCATGGAGCGGACCTTCGCCGCACGCTCGTCGTGGAGTGAACGGGCCCACGCCCACAATGCACAGAACGCTCCGAACGCCAGTGCGCAAACGACGAACAAGACCCAGACGATTGCCGCGTTGGTCGCCATCGCCAGCAGGCCCAACCCGCCGACTACGCCGAGCAACGTGCGCAAAACGTCTCGACGACGCTTCGCCGCGCGCCGACCCGGTGCGACGCGTGGCTTCGCGCCCGCGGCGCGCAACGCGCCGTTCGTGCGACCGAGGACATCGAGTCGGTAATTGAAATCGCCGATCGAGTCGTTCGCCCGCTCCGCACGGGATCGCAGCATGGGCGGCAACAGCACAACCGCCCAGAGTGCAGCGAGAATGACCAGGACCACGAGTGTCAAGACCTCTCGACCACCTTTGTTGTCGTAAACGGTAACAACGGATGACGATCGAGTGGTGGATCGCCGTCGCAGCAGTTTGCCGAGATCACATCGCCCCGACAACTTGTGCTACCCAGATCGCGCCGTGTCGTACCCAGAATTCGATGCGCTATTCACTGCATCAGACGTTCTGACCAGCGCATGAGCCGCATGATGAAGAAGTTGCAAGAAAAATTGTCGGGCTTCTCAGAGACCGAACGGATCGGAACCGTCGGATTGGCGGCGCCAGGTGCCGGAACGTCCGCCGGTTTTCTCCCAAAGTGCGAGATCACCGATCGTCATCGAGCGATCGATCGACTTGCACATGTCGTAGATCGTGAGCGCCGCGATGCCGGCCGCGGTGAGGGCCTCCATCTCGACCCCGGTGCGGTCGACGGTGTCGACATTGGCCTCTACCTCGACGTACGTGTCCTCGAGCCGGAAGTTGACCAGCACCGCGCCGACGAGCAATGGATGGCACAAAGGCAGCAAATGCGGCGTTTGCTTCGCCGCCTGGATTCCGGCAACGCGAGCAACGGCGAGGACGTCACCCTTCGTGATCGCTCCCGTCGCGATCGCCGAGGCGGTCTCAGCCTCCATGTGCACGCGGCAGCGGGCGACGGCCCGGCGGTGGCTCGGTTCCTTGGCCGTGACGTCGACCATGCGCGCTCGGCCGAGAGGATCAAGATGGGTGAACTCCGGAGGCATGGGCGAGAAGTGTAGGGGCTTACGAGAGATTCACGACCGGAGCCGCTCGGGTGAAGGGCGCTCGGGCCGTCAACCTCCGATCTGGCTCATCGAGCGATCGGGCCGTATGAAGTCGACCTGACCGATGCGGTGCCCGGCCCACTTGGTGGCAACCGCGCCTTCGACGGCAGTCGCGAGCCGGTCGTCGAGATCGGGTTCGTCGAGGGCCCGACCCCAACGCAACAGCGCCCGGAGATCGGTCTCGTCGAGCGCGAACAGACACGTACGGAACTGTCCCTCGGCGGTGACGCGCACGCGGTCGCAGCTGTCGCAGAACGGCTCGCTGACGCTGGAGATGACACCGACGTCGCCGACACCGTCGCTGAACACGAAACGCGCCGCGGGTTCGACGTGATCGGGATCACCCGGCTCGAGCGGGAACACCGCGTCGATGCGCTCGATAATCTCGCGGGCGGGAACGACTTTGTCGTTACTCCATTGCCCCTGCGCGTCGAGGGGCATGAACTCGATGAATCGAACGCCGACACCCTTGTCTCGACCGAAGCGCGCGAGGTCGACGACCTCGTCGTCGTTGATTCCGCGCATGATCACCGCGTTCACTTTGACCGGCGCGAGACCGGCCAGCAGCGCGGCATCGATCCCCGCCAGCACCCGGTCGAGCTCGTCGCGCTTGGTGAGCGCGAAGAAGCGCTCGCGCTGCAGCGAGTCGAGCGAGACATTGATCCGGCGCAGACCCGCGTCGGCGAGATCGTGCGCGAGCTCTGGCAGCCGCACGCCGTTCGTCGTCATCGCGATGTCGACACCGAGCGGTGCGAGCAGCTGTACGAGACGGGTGACGTGCGCACGCACGAGCGGCTCGCCCCCGGTGACCCGAATCGCCTCGAAGCCGAACCGCTCGACGCAGACGCGGGCGATCCGGGCGATCTCCTCGTACGTGAGCAACTCCTCGCGGGGCAGCCACTGCATCCCCTCCTCGGGCATGCAGTAGGCACAGCGGAAATTGCAGCGATCGGTGATCGAGACCCGCAGATCCTTGACCCGGCGCGCAAACGAATCGATCAGGGGAACCGGCATCGCGCGAGTCGTCACCCGCTCAGGTTAGGGCCGAGCTCGAATATCGAGCCTGCGTGGCGTCCGGGGGTGGGTTCGCTCTAGCTCCCCGCTCGGCGCAGCGACCAATTTCAGCCGACGGATCATCGCTTCCCCGGAGTGCAGCGCCACGCCGCCCTGCGTGTCGTCACACTTGCCACACGGTTGCCGCCTCCCGGCATTGCATTCGCCCACCCGGGCGACCCCGTTGTGTGTACTTTCTACCACGTTCCGTGGTAATCGACAAGGCCTCTCGGGAAGAATCATCCGATCGGGGGACCCCCGGTCCTCCTTGTTCTCCTCAGAGCAGGAGCACCCGGACCTCCGCGCCCGCGTCGACGCCCTCGCCGTCATCCAACAGCACCAGCCCATTGGCGTCGGCCATCCCGGACAGCACGTTGCTCGCCTGGGCGCCGGCGCGCTCGCACATGTAGCGGCCGTCGTCGACCCAAACCCGGACCCGGTCGAGGTGCAGCTTCTCGTCGGGCTTCCGGCGCATCGCCGTGGCCGCCGTCGCTCGTACCGGCTCGGCGTTCACATCGGCCCGGCCCGCGAGCTTTCGCAACGCGGGTCGGGCGAACAGCTCGAAGCTCACGCGTGACGAAACGGGGTTGCCCGGGAGACCGAACGCCGGGATAGGGCCGAGCATCGCGAACGCCAGCGGCTTGGCCGGTTTGATCGCGACCTGGGCCCAAAGCGACCGACCGCCGCGCTCCTTCGCCACGCGTTCGAGGACGAGCTTCACATAGTCGTAGTCGCCGACAGACACCGCGCCGCTCGTCAGCAGGACGTCGCACGTGTCGGCCGCATGTTCGACGGCGGCCGTGATCGCGCGCTCGTCGTCACCCACCATCCCGCCGTCGATTGCTTCGCAGCCAAGCGCTTCGACCAGCGCGAGGAGCATCGGTCGGTTGGAATCGCGGATGCGACCCGGCGCGAGAGTGCCCGACGCAACCAGCTCGTCGCCCGTCGAGACAACCGCGACGCGCGGTCGCGGACGACATGACACCTCGGAGATGTCGAGGCTCGCGAGCACGCCGAGGTGCGCGGGCGTCAATCGCGTGCCGCGCGGGAAGACGAGTGCGCCGGCCTCGACGTCACCACCCGCCAATCGCACGTGGTCGCCGGGCTGTGCCACCTCGACGATCACGGCGCCGTCGCCGTCGGGACGTGTCCGCTCGACCATCACGACCGCGTTGGCACCTTCCGGCATCGGCGCACCCGTCATGATGCGAATGGCTTCGCCCGGCCCGACCGCGATCGTCGGCGCGCGCCCGGCCGGCAGCTCACCGATCACTCGAAGTGATCCGGGTGTGTCTGCGGCCCGGACGGCATAACCGTCCATGCCCGTGTTCGCAAAGGGGGGAACCGGCTCGCGCGCGACGATGTCCTCGGCGAGAACGAGGCCGTGGGCAACACGTCGTTCGAACGGACGCGGCTCCAGCGGCGTCACCGCGTCGAGGATCTCGGACTGCGCTTCGCCCAGCGGGATCACACGAACCGCCGTATCACACGGGCCAACGGTCGGCGACGTACACCCGCAGCCACTCTCCGAAATCCGGCCCGAGGTCGGCGCGGTCGAGTGCGAGCTCGACGTTCGCACGCAGGAAGTCGATCTTCTGTCCGACGTCGTATCGGCCGCGCCGGCACTCGCAGCCGAACACGCTCTCGCGCTCCAGCAACATCGCGATCGCGTCGGTGAGTTGCAACTCGCCGCCGCGTCCCGGCACGATCAGGTCGAGCATCGTGAAGATCTCGGGCGTGAAGACGTACCGACCGATGATCGCCAGGTTCGACGGCGCATCGTCGCGCGCGGGCTTCTCGACGACCCGGCGGATCTCGACGACCCCTTCGGCCTGATCGGGCGCGCTCGGCGACGTGCTCGGCATCGGATCGATGCATCCGTACGACGAGATCTCGTCGGGCGAGACCTCCAAGAACGCGACGCACGACCGGCCGTGGCGTTCGTGCACATCGAGCATCGAACGCAACAACGCGCCGTCGTCGATCATGAGGTCGTCGGCCAGCAGCACGGCGAAGGGCTCGTTGCCGACATGATGGCGTGCGACCGACACCGCGTGACCGAGACCGAGTGGATCGCGCTGACGCACGTAGTGGATGTCGGCGAGATCCGACGCGAACTGCACCTGCTTCAATTCATCGTACTTTCCGCTGTTCTCGAGGAAGTGCTCGAGCTCGAAGTTGCGGTCGAAGTGATCCTCGATCGCGCGCTTGTTACGACCCGTGATGATCAGGATGTCGGTGAGCCCGGCTCGTACGGCCTCTTCCACGACATACTGGATCGCGGGCTTGTCGACGACGGGCAACATCTCCTTGGGCGAGCTCTTCGTGGCCGGTAGGAAACGCGTCCCCAAGCCCGCCGCCGGGATCACCGCCTTGCGCACCCGTGTCATCGCCTCACCTCAGGCGCCGCGGCGCACGCCGAGGTCGTTCTCTTCGCGCCGGAGCAGCCGGCGGATGTTCGCCGAGTGGCGGACCAAGACGAGCAGTGCCAGGCCCGCCACGACGCCGACCTCCCAGCGGTCGTAGCCGGCGACGAGCACTGCGACCGGGAAGAGGATGGTCGCGAGGAGCGAGGCCAGCGACGCCTTGTGGAGGAGGCGCGCGACGACGAACCAGCACACGCCGAGGCCGATCACGATGAACGGGTACAGGACGACGAGCGCGCCCCCGGCGGCGGCGACGCCCTTGCCGCCCCTGCGATAGAGCGGGTACGTGTGCCCGACGACGGCCGCCACGCCCAGGATGCAGGCGCCCGCCCGGCCGCCGGTCGCCAGACCGGCGCCCGCGGCGAGCGCGCCCTTGGCGAAGTCGAGGAGGAGGACGAGCGCGCCGGCCCGCCAGCCCAGCAGACGGTGCACGTTCGACGCGCCGGGGTTGCCCGAGCCCTCCCGCAGGATGTCACGCCCGTGGGCACGCGCGACCAGCTGCGCGCTGGGGAACGTCCCCAGCAACCAGGCCACGGGGACGAGGACTGCGACGGCAACCATGCCCGCTCATTCTGTACCAAAGGGGGAGACGACAGCGCAGCGACCGGCGGGAGACGACAGCGCAGCGACCGCCGGGAGACGACAGCGCAGCGATCGGAGGAGCGGAGCGTGGAGTCGACCCATAAAGAGGGAGCGGAGCGTGGAGTCGACCCATAGAGGAGGTACGATTGGCACTCGTAGGCGTCGAGTGCCAATCCCCGGCGACTGTCAGACGGAGCGTCCATGCCGACATACGTGTACCGCTGCGCAAAGTGCGGCGAGCAGCTCGAGGCATTCCAGTCGTTCGCCGATGCGCCCCTCACCAAGCACTCGGAATGTGGCGGGAAGTTGACCAAGGTGCTCTCGGCCGCCGGCATCGTTCTCAAGGGTTCGGGCTTCTACAAGACCGACAACCGTGCGGGATCCTCGAACGGCACGTCGAAGGAGCGGACGAAGGAGTCGGCGTCGTCGAGCTCCGACTCGTCGTCGGGCTCCGAGTCGTCGAGCTCCAAATCCAACTCCAAGTCTTCGGATTCGGGCTCGGGCTCGTCGAAGCCGTCGACCGATTCGTCGTCGGGCTCGTCGAGCGGCTCCGAGGCCAAGAGCGCTTAGCCGCCCGCCGAGTCGGGACGCATGCACGCAGAGATCGGCGTCTTCGGCGGGTCCGGGTTCTACACCTTCGGCGACGACGTCGAAGAAGTCGTCCTCGACACACCCTTCGGCGCGCCCAGCGCGCCGGTGACGATCGGGGAGATCGGCGGAAGACACGTCGCGTTCATCCCGCGGCACGGTCGCAGTCACGAGTACGCGCCGTCGCGGGTTCCCGCCCGCGCCAACCTCTGGGCGATGCGGATGCTCGGCGTGCGCCAAGTGATCGGACCGTGCGCCGCCGGTTCGCTGTCACCCGACATCCACCCCGGCGACTTCGTCGTCCTCGACCAACTCGTCGACCGCACGTGGGGTCGTGCCGACACCTTCTACGACGCGGGCGACGCGCACCACGTCTCGTACGCCGACCCGTACTGCGCTGTTGTCGGCACCCATGCGGCGCGGGCCGGCGAGCGCGTCGGAGTACCGATGCACGGCACCGGCACGGTCGTCGTGATCCCCGGTCCGCGCTTTTCGACACGCGCCGAGTCGCGTTGGTATCGCGATCAGGGCTGGCACGTCGTCAACATGACGCAGTACCCCGAGGCGTACCTCGCCCGCGAGCTCGGCATGCACTACGCGGGCATCGCGCTCGTCACCGACTACGACACCGGTGTGGAGCACGACGCCGGAGTGCCGCCGGTATCCCAGGAGCAAGTGTTCGGGTTCTTCGAGCAAAATCTGCACCGCGTGCGCGCGTTGCTGCACGACCTGCTCCCGCGGCTCCCGGAGGAGCCGAGTGGGTGCGGATGCGCCGACGCGGTCGGTCCGCTGAACGCATTCGAACGCTGATCCCGACGGCCGCCGCCGGAGGCAATCGGGGTGTGGGAAAGGCCAATCGGGTTGCGGGAAGAGTGGTGCGAGCGCCCCCGACCCGCCGGTCCGGGCGGGTGAGAACCGGCAGGCCAGGGGTCTCGCGCGGCGCCACTGGGGCGCCGGGGCCGGGGGGCCGTTCGTTCCAACCCACGGTCTCGCACCGGCATTCCCAGTTTCCCGCTTGCTGGGAACCCGGGCATCCGTCGCTAACCTCACGCCGACGTCCCCGAGCTTCCCCTTCGCTCACGCCGTTCGTCTCGCGTCCATCACGTCGTCGTGAACGCGATCCGGAGGCTCTCGGAAGGGGACCAGGATGCGCCGATCGCCTCGCGTACTTCTCGCTTGGGTCGCCGCGGTCGTGGTGGTGCTGGCAACCGTGCGCGTGGTCGCCGGCGACCTCGGATCCCTGCACCGGCGGGCGCACAGTCTCGGCGCCGACGTACCCGTCGTGCTCGCCGCGCGCGATCTGCCGCTCGGCGCGACGGTCGGGACCGGCGATGTCCGAACGGTGCGGCGACCGTCGACCACGGTCTCGTCCGACGCGTTACACGACCCCGGCCAGGCCGTCGGGCGCGTCGTCGCGGTCGCGTTGCTCCGAGACGACGTCGTCGGGGCGCGCCATCTCGTCGCCGGCGACCGCGCCAGGATCACCGGATCGGGCGTCAACGGAATCGTGCCCGTGGGCCGGCGCGCGGTGCACGTGGTCGTCAAGGACGGCTTCCAGCCTCCCGTCGGGTCGGTCGTGGACGTGCTCGCGACCTACGACCCTTCTCTCGCGACCGGGTCCGGATCGCCGGGGGAAGCGACATTCGTCGCGCGGGGCGCTCTGGTCCTGGCGCTCGGCGGCGCGGTCCAAGACGGCGACGCCGGCGCGTCCGCTGACGCCACCGGCTCCGGGGTGACGCTCCTCGTCACCGAGACCGAGTCCCGTTCGGTCGCGTACGCGACAGCCATCGGTCAGGTGTCGCTCGCGCTCGCACCCGTCGAAGCCTGCTGTTCCGCACCCACGCCCGCGCCGTGACCTGAGCGAGCGTCGCGAGGCGGGTAACCCGCCGAGCAGCGAGCGGGGCCCGAGCGGCCCGGCGCGCCGCGCCAAGAGCGGAAAGCTGCCGGTAGCTTGGCCCGGGTGACGATCAGCACGGTCATCTTCGACTTCGGCGGCGTGATCTCGAGCCCCTTGTTCGTGGGAATCGGAGCGTTCGAGGAGGCAGAGGGCTATCCGAGGGGATCGCTGTTGCGGCTGCTCTTCGGCGACACGTCGTACATCGGCGTCGAAGGCCGCGCCGTCGCCGACGCGGTGGCGGCCGATCCGGACGCGGCGGAGAACGAGGGTGAGGTCGAGGACGAGCCCGACTGGCACCTCCTCGAGAAGGGTCACCTCGACATCGCGGCCTACTTCGAGCGCATGGTCGAGAAAGCTCCGCGCGTGATCGGCCAACCGATCGACATGGATGCGTACACCCGCTTCTGGCGCCAGACCGCGCCCGGCGTGCACTGGACCGTCGTGCACAAGATGCGCGAGCTGAAGGCACGCGGGTTGCGCATCGGTCTGCTCACGAACAACGTCAAGGAGTTCGGCGACAACTGGCGCGCGATGTTCCCGATCGACGAGCTCTGTGACGAGGTCGTCGACTCGTCCCACGTCGGTATGCGCAAACCCGATCGTGAGATCTACGAGCTCACGTGTACGCGCATGAACATCGCTCCGCGCGAAGCGGTGTTCCTCGACGACAACGCCGAGAACGTTGCCGCTGCCCGCGAGGTCGGCATGGAGGCCGTGCACGTCGTCGAACCCGAGGTGGCGCTCGCCGAGCTCGAGTTGATCCTCGTCCGGCGCGGCACCGCGACCCGCTGAGCTCGCCTACGCGCCACTCATCGTCATCTCGCCGACGAGCACCGTCATCCCCGCAACCGAACCGGGCAGGAACGTGAGATCGCTACCGACCTCCGTGACGTCGAGCAGCATACGTTGGAGCGTCGAAGCGACGGTGATCTCGCGCACCGGCTCCGCGAACGCGCCGTCGCGAACCATCAACCCCTCTGCTCCCACCGAGAAGTCGCCGCTGATCGGGTTCGTCCCGGAGTGCAGACCGCTCACCGACTGCACGTAGAGCGCCTCGCCCGCACTACGCATGATCTCCTCGGGCGACTTCACACCCGGCTCGAGCCGGAGCGCGCGCACCCCGACGCCCGGCGTCGACCCGATCCCGCGCGTCGCGCTCGCGGTCGTCCCCGAGCCCGAGCGCCGGCCGGTGTAGACGTTGTGCAAGAAACAGCGCATCACGCCGTCGACGATGAGGGCGTTGCGGCGGGTCGGAACGCCGTCGCCGTCGAACTGCGCCGCGCCGAGCGCGCGCGCGTCGGTGGGGTCGTCGATCAACGAAACGATCGGCGCACCGATCAGCTCACCGACCCGACCGGCGAACAGCGAGCGGCCTTTCAGCATCGTCTCACCGTTGAACGCGCTCGACAGGATGCCGAGCACCGATCGGGTCACGAGCGGGTCGAGGATCACCGGAACGCGCCGGCCCGGCACCGGCTTGGCGCCGAGCAGCCGGCACGCGCGTGTCGCGGCATCTCGAGGGATCGAATCGAGATCGAGGTCGGAAAGCGCGCGGCCGGCCACGAACCCGTAGCCCGACTGCGTGCCCGAACCGTCGTCGGCGAGCGCCACGGCCGACGCGGAACACGTCGTGCGGCGCGTGTGGGCCTCGACGCCCAACGAGTTCGCGAGCGCGGCTTCCGCGAGAGCGTCGCCGTAGCTCGCGGACTCGACGTTGCGGATACGCGAGTCGGCGGCCTTCGTGGCACGTTCGAGGTCGAGCGCGATGCGGACCTTCTCTTCGGTCGGCACCGAGACGAGCTCCTCGCGCCACAGATCGAGCGCGGGTGGCGCGGCGCCGTTGACGTCGGCGGGCGAAGCAAGCCCGTACCACTCGTCGGGCTCTCCGAAGCCGGCGTTGTCGCGGGCCTCCTGCAGGGTCTCGTCGATGACCTCGGCCGCGAGTGAACCGGCCCACGCGAGTCCCTGACGCTTCCCCGCGATGACACGGATCCCGACTCCCTCGACGCTTGCGGTCGTGAGCGACTCGACCTCGCCGTCGAATACTTCGACGTCGGTTTCGCGCGTGCGCACGACATAGGCCTCGACCTGCTCGCCGTCGCGTGCGGTACGCGCGACGTTTCTCGCGATGTCGAGCAGGTCTCCTCGGCTCACGTCGCGGTCCCGCCGACGGTCATCTCGCGCACGAGCACCGTCGGTTGCCCCGACGACACCGGAACGCTCTGACCCTGCTTGCCGCACATGCCGGTCCAGGTCGCGAAGTCGTTGCCGACCGCGTCGACCATCCGCAGCACATCGGGCCCGTTGCCGATCAGCTGCGCGGCCCGGATCGGTCGCGTGATCTCGCCCTTTTCGATGAGGTACGCCTCGGTGACGCCGAAGACGAAATCGCCCGTAGCCGGATCGACCTGACCGCCGCCGAGCTGGACGCAGTAGATCCCGAAGTCGACGCTACGAACGATGTCGTCGGGATCGGTTTCACCTTCGAGCACGAACGTGTTGGTCATGCGCGGCATCGGGAGGTGTCGATAGCTCTCGCGCCGTCCGTTCCCGCTCGGGGCGCGGCCGGCCTTGCGGGCCCGCACGACATCCCACATGTAGTCGGTGAGCACACCGTTCTCGATCAGGACGTTGCGTTGCGCGGGGTGGCCCTCGTCGTCGATCGCGAGCGTCCCCCACTCGCGGGCGTAGCCGCCGTCGTCGACCAGTGTGACGAGCGGGGACGCGACCGGCGTGCCCATGTGGCCCTTGAACACCGACGCGTCCTTGAGGATGTGGTCGGCCTCGAGCCCGTGCCCGCACGCTTCGTGGAACAACACTCCGCCGGCGCCGCGCTTCAACACGACGGGGATCCGGCCCGAGGGAGCAGGCACCGCGTCGAGCAGGGTGAGCGCACGCTGCGCGGCGCGTCGACCGACCTCCTCGGGCGCGACACTGTCGAACAGCTCGAAGCCCATCGTTCGCCCCGGCGCCTCGTAGCCGGTCTGCATCCCCGTGTCGCCGGTCGCGACGGCCTGCACCGACAAGCGTGTCCGGACGCGGTCGTCGTCGGCGAGCAGACCATCGGAGTTCGCGACGAGGATTCGGCGCCGCGCGTCGGCGTACGACGCAGTTACCGAAGTGACTGCGCTACCGGTCGCGCGCGCCGCGGCATCGGCGCGCGCCAGAAGCTCCACCTTGCGGCGCTTCTCGACCGTCTCCGGCAGGGTTATATCCGCGTCGATCGGATGCGGCGACGACTCGCCGAGCGCGATCGTGGGGGTTGTGTCGCCGCCGCTTCGGGCGGCGCCCGCGGCGGCCGACGCCGCGAGCAACAGCCCGTCGCGTGAGAGGTCGGCGGTGTGCGCAAATCCGGTCGTGTCGCCGCGAACGACGCGTAAGCCGGCGCCGCGGTCGCGACCCGACACGAGCTCCTCGACCCGGCCGTCGTCGAAACGCCCGCTCGACGAACGCCGATCCTCGACGAACACCTCCGCGAAGTCGCCACCGCTGCGTAGCGCGTGGTCGAGCGTCGCCTGCAGGACGTCGGCTTCGATCATTGGGACGGTCATGTGCGCCTCGAGCATCCTCTTGGTCGCGCCAACATGCCGAGTCGGCGCCGGGCTGCCTATGGTAAGCGGATGGCGCTTGCGTCCGGTCTCACGGCGTCGATCACGCTGACGGTCGATTCGGGTGACACCGCGCTCGCGATCGGAAGCGGAGACGTTCCCGTGCTCGCGACGCCCCGGCTCGTCGCGCTCGTGGAGCAGGCGAGCATGAAAGCCCTCGCCGGCCGGCTCCCGCCCGACAAGACCTCGGTCGGCTACGAAGTCCAGCTGGCCCACCTGTCACCCGCGCCGGTCGGGTCCGAGGTGACGGCGGAAGCGACGCTCGAGGGCGTCGAAGGCCGGCGCCTCACCTTCCGCGTGTCAGTCACCGACGCCCGCGGCCTGGTCGCAGCCGGGCGCATCACCCGCGTCGTGGTGGTGCGCGATCGCTTCGTAGAGCGCGCACAATCGGAGCTATGACCGACCTCTCGGTCGAGCGGTACGAAGCACACGCACTGCTCACGCTGAACCGTCCCGAGAAACGCAACGCGCTCTCCGTCTCGTTGCGCGACGCGATCAGCGACGCGCTCGACTCCCTCGCGCGAGACGACCGGATGAAGTGCGTCGCGTTCACCGGTTCCGGATCGGTGTTCTCCGCCGGCTTCGATCTCACCGAGTTCACGCGTGCGGCCGACGACCAGGCGTTCGGTCGTGAGCTCTGGGCGTCGAGTGACCGTTATCACGACACTGTGCTGCGCTTCCCCCTGCCGACCATCGCCGCGGTCAACGGCCCCGCGCTCGCAGGCGGTTTCGATCTCGCGATCCTGTGCGACCTGCGGATCGCCTCCACTACCGCGCGCTTCGCGCACCCGGAGCGCAGCTTCGGCGACGTCGTCTACGGCCCGCTACATGATCTCGTCGGGGGCGCGGTCGCCCGCGAGTTGACAATCGGCGGTCGAGAGCTGAATGCGCAAGAGGCGTTCGCCGTGCACCTCGTCGGCGAGGTCGTCGAGCCCGCCGAGCTCGCAGCTGCTACCGACGCGGCCGTTGGTCGTGTGTGTGCGTCGCCCCGCGAGGTCCTGATGCGCACGAAGGCGAAGGCGTTGCGCCGCGCCGGCTTCGGAGCGCACGCGCCCACGCTCGAGCTCTGACTCAGGCGAGGTTGGACGACCTCGGGTATGCGTCGGCCGGATCGGTGAGAACGTTCACCAGTGAGACGCCCGGCGTCGCGAAGGCACGGTCGAGCGCCGGACCGACCTCGCCCGGAGTATCGACGAGCTCCCCGTGGCCGCCGAGCGCCTCGATCACCTTGTCGTAGCGGATGCCGGGCGAGAGCTCGGCGACGACGTCGTAGCCGAACAACGCCTGCATCGGATGCTTCTCCAACCCCCAGATGCCGTTGTTGCCGACGATCGCGGTCACGTTCACACCGTGACGCACGAGCGCCTCGAAGTCGCCGAGCGCGAACCCGATCGCTCCGTCACCGAGCAGCAGCACCACTTGGCGTCCCGGGTGCGCGACTCCCGCCGCGAGCGCGTACCCCGGTCCCATGCCGAGGCACCCGTACGGACCCGGGTCGAGAAACGTGCCCGGCTGAAAGCTCTCGACGAGCTTCCCCGCGTACGACACGAAGTCGCCGCCGTCGCCGATCACGATCGCGTCGCGGTCGAGCCGTTTCTTGAGCTCGCCGTAGATCCGCGTCGGTTTGATCGGGGTGGAGTCGGCCTCGAGCGACGGGAGCTCGGCCGTGCGCATCGCCTGCTCCTGGGTGCGAAGCCGGGCGATCCACTCGGCGTGCGCGCCGGGAGGCGCGCCCGCTTCTGCCAACGCCCAAAAGGTGGCCGCGAGATCGCCGGCCGTCGACGCCGCGAGCGTCGCGTGCGCCGCGATCTCGCTCGTGGCGTCGCACAGATGCACGACCCGCGCGTCGCCGAAACGGCCGAAGCCGAGCCGGAAATCGAGCGGCGTTCCCGCGACGAGCACGAGATCGGCCTCGTGCAACGCGATCGAGCGGGCCCGGGAGAACGCGAGCTCGTGGTCGGCGGGCATCGTGCCGCGTCCCATGCCGTTCACGAAAACAGGAACGCGCGCGGCCTCCGCGAACGCGCGCATCGCTTCCTCGGCGCGCGCCCAGTAGACGTCGCCGCCCGCAACGAGCACCGGTCGAGCGGTTGCGCCGACCAGCTCGGCTACGCGCGCCAACGTGTCGGGGCCGGGCGCTTCGCCCCGGAACGCGTTCGCGTCTTCCACCGTCGGCACCTCGACCGAACCGGGTCCGAACGCGTCGAGAGGGATGTCTACGAACGTCGGGCCTCGGTGCGGCGTGCGGGCCGCGCGGCACGCGGCATCGACGTCGGCGACGATGGACGCCGCGGACGTCGCGGTCGTGGCCGTCTTCGTCACCGAAGCGACGATCGGGACGTGGTCGAGCTCTTGTAGCGAACCCGCTCCCCACCGCGCCTGCGGAGCCCGGCCGGCCAGCACGACAAGCGGCGAGCCGTTCATGCGCGAGGCGGTGAGCGCGCTCACGCCGTTCGTCACGCCCGGGCCCGCGGTCAGTGCCGCGCACCCGAGCTGCCGCGTCACCTTCGCGAAACCTTCGGCCGCGAACGTTGCGCTCTGCTCGTGCCGGACGTCGACGAGCCGCACTCCCGCTTGCACCGCCCCGTCGTACAGGACGAAAAGATGTCCGCCGGAGAGCGTGAAGACCGTCTCGACGCCGTGCCGCTGCAACACCTCGACCGCGAGCCGGCCGCCGTGCGCCTCCACGGCCGGTTACTTGGTCGGCGCGGGCACCGACGCCAGGAATCGAGTGAGCGCGTGGATCCACGCGTCGGGGTTCTCGAACTGCGGCGAGTGTCCCGCATCGGGGATGATCGCGAGCTGCGCTCCGTCGATCGCATCCGCCATCTCGCGCGACGGCCGGACGAACGGCGCGTCCTGCAACCCGACGATCACGAGCACCGGGAAGCACACCGCCGCCGCGAGCGCCGCGAGGTCGTCGGGTTGGTACGCGAGCGCGACCGCCATCGCGCCCCACATGACCGCCGAGAGATCAGCCCATTTGCGATCCTCGAATTGCTGGTACCCGGGTCGATCGAGCAGCGTGCGCTTGTACGCGGGCGTCTCCAACACCTGCACCAGATCGAGCAGCTCCTTCAGCGCGTCCTTGCCGCGGGTGAACGCGACCTCCGCCGCGGCGTCCATGAGCGCGGGATCGAAGCCGGGAATCGGCCCCGCGGACGTGTCCATCATCACGAGCGCGTCGATCCGTTCCGGTGCGCGCAACGGGATCTGCCGGGCGACCATCCCGCCCATCGAGTGACCGAGCAACCGGAACCGGTCGAGCTCGCACGCGTCGGCGACCTCCAAGATGTCGGTCGCCATCCGGTCGATCGAGTACGCCGCGCGATCTGAGGGCTTGTCGCTCGCACCGTGACCGCGGTGATCGAAGATGACAACGGTGTGCTCGCGCGCGAGCACCGCGACGTGGTCGGAGAAATCCTCCTTGGCTCCTCCGAAGCCGTGCACGAGAACCAGCCCCGGGCCCGCACCCTGCACGTCGACCGCCAGCCCTACCCCGTCGCTCGTCGTGATCCGCATCCACCCATGCTCGCCCACCCCGCCGGTTCGCGCCACCCAGCTTTTGGTTGGCCAGCTTTTGGTTGACGCGGCCCAATCCCCCCTAATCGCCGCGCTGTCGTCTTCTAGGATCGGGGCGATGACGGAGGGTGCCCCTGGTGCCCCGGTCCCTCACCGCCCCGGACCGAGGTGGAAGCTCGCGCTGCGGATCGTGGTGAGTGCGGCGCTCCTCGCGCTCCTCGCCTCGAAGGCCTCGGGGGTCGACGACGCCATCCCGGACCAACACCACGCACTCACGATCACGCTGCTCGCTGCCGCCGTGCTCACCGCTCTGGTCGGGGTGGTCCTCTCCGCCTGGCGCTGGCAGCGGGTCCTGCTGTTGTTCGACGTGCGGGTGAGGATTCCCGCGCTCTTCTCGCACTATGTCGTCGGCCTGCTCGTCGGAAACGTGCTTCCGTCGACGATCGGTGGCGACGTCGTGCGCGTCGCGCGGGCGTCGAACACCGTCGGGTCGACCGAGGTGTCGTTCGGTTCGGTTGTTCTCGAGCGGCTCACCGGCTTCGTCGCGCTGCCCCTGCTCGTGTTCGCGGGCTTCGCGATCCGACCGTCGCTGATCGATCACGCGCACTCCTGGATTGCGTTGCTCGTCGCGCTGACGACGCTCGTCCTCCTTGCGATCATCTTGTTCGCGGCCGGTCACCCGCGCCTCGCCGGTCGGTACGCGGAAAAGGAGAGCTGGGCGCGATTCATCGGCGCGGTGCACCTCGGGGTCGAGCGGCTGCGTCGCGAACCGCGCCAGATCGTGCCGGTGCTCGGCACCGCGCTCATCTTCCAGATCTCGCAGGTCACGATGTTCGGTCTGATCTTCCGCGCCCTCGAGCTCCCGGTGCCCATCTCGGCCGTGATCGCCTTCTCGCCGGCCGTATTGATGCTCCAGGTGCTGCCGATCACCTTCAGCGGGCTCGGAGTGCGCGAAGGCGCGTTGGTACTGTTCCTGCACTCGTTTCACGTCAGCAACGCGCAAGGAGGCGCGGCCGGACTGTTGTGGTGGGGATGCATGGTCGCAGTCAGCATGCTCGGAGCTCCCGCCTTCGCGGTCGGGAATCGCCCGCATTCCAACACCGCTCGGGAGCACGTGTGAGCACGGAGGTGCAACGCCGCTCGCGGTTCAGCGGCGGGCGGACGCTCTCCGACGGTCACGTCCTCTATTGGTGGGTGGAGCTGCTCGCGATCCTCGTCTTCTATGTCGTGTATTCGGCGATCCGGAACCTCCACGGCGGCTCACTCGCGCCACCGCACGCGTTCGATCACGCCCGGCAGATCATGTCGCTGGAGCACCATCTCGGCATATACCACGAGCAGACCATCCAGCAGTGGGCTCTGCATTTTCGACCACTGATCCTCTTCGCCAACTACTACTACGGCTCGTTCCATTTCATCGTCACGATCTTCGCCGGCATCTTCCTCTACCGGCACTACTCCGACGACTATCCACGCTTTCGCAACGCGCTCGCCATCACCACCGGGCTCGCACTCATCGGCTTCACGCTGTACCCGCTCGCGCCGCCCCGCATGTTCCCGGGATTCGTCGACACGCTGCTCAAGGATCCCGCGTTCTGGTCGTTCAACTCCGGCGGCGCGCAGACCGTGTCGAATCAGTACGCAGCGATGCCGAGCGTCCACATCGCGTGGGCCACCTGGTGCGCGTTGGCACTCGCGCCGCGTCTGAAGAACCGGACCGCGGCGACACTGGCGTGGTTGTACCCCGTCGTCACGCTCGTGGTGATCATCATCACCGCGAACCACTACCTCCTCGACGCGGTCGCCGGCCTCGCGGTCCTCGCAGTCGGTTGGATTGTGGCGAACCTCGTCACCTGCGCCGGCCGGTCGTCGCCGGCGGGCGCAGTCGAAGGCTCGACCGGAGCCGGCCAAGGATCGCCGCCGGGCCGCGTCGCCTAGCCTGCCCGGCTCGTGAGCGACCGATACGACCTCGACCACGTCGCGCTCGCGGCGGCCGACACCTCGCCCGCACTGCGGTTCCTCACCGGGGAACTCGGCGGGACCATCCTCTTCGGCGGCCAGGCGATCGGGTTCCGACCCATGCAGGTGTGGCTCGGCTCGTTCGAGGGCGACGGCATGCCGGTCGAGCTCCTCGAGCCGTGGGCCGTCGAGGAGAACGACTTCCTCGCCCGCTTCGTCGCCCGCCACGGCGGCGGACCGCATCACCTGACCTTCAAGGTTCCTGATCTCGCGGCCGCGCTCGCGCGGATGAGCGGCGCGGGGTTCCATCCGGTGAACATCGATCTCTCCGACCCGGAATGGAAAGAGGCGTTCCTGATGCCCCGCGAAGCCCACGGCACCGTCGTGCAGCTCGCGGAGTCACACGGTCATCCCGAGACACGCGCGGAGCTGCTCCAGCATGTCGCCGAGCACGGTCCCAACATGCATCCGCGATGGTGGGCCGATCCCCCGCCCGCGACCGGGCACGGAACCTTGCGGCGCGTCGTGTTGAACACTCCGTCGCTCCCTGCTGCGCTCGGCTTCTTTGCCGGCATCCTCCAAGGCGACGTGGAGTGTGAGACCGAGACGTCGGCCGATCTGGTCTGGCCGCGCGGTGGGCGTGTTCGCTTGGAGGTGAAAAGCGTTGGGCACCCCGGCGTCGACCGTCTCGAAGTCATCGGCCTGAACGAGGAACGAACCGTCGCCGGAACGCGGTTCACCCCGGTCGCGGAATAGCGGCGAAGGCGGTTCACGCGCTCCGCCCGGCGTGCGGAAGACGCTCATCGTGCGGCAGACGCTCGTCGCGCACGAGCCTGCGCACCGCATCGTGCACGGCCTGGTCGGCGAGCGAGAGTTGCACGCCACGGGCGGTCACGACCGCCAGTCGGCGCGGCGGCATGAGCGCGATCCGCATCTGACGCACGCCCGAGTGATCACGCGCCACAGCCGTCTCGGGCAGGATCGACACACCGACGCCTGCGGCGACGAGGTCGGCGATGAGCCGCACACCTTCGACCTCGATCGGCACACGCAGATCGACGCGTTCGGCGCGCGCCGCGGTATCGACCTCGTCGCGCAACGGGTTGCCCGCGGGGGGGAGGATCAGCGTCTCGGCCGCGAGCTCGGACAAGGCGATCGGCTCGCGCCCGCGCAGTCGCAGCGACGACGGCACGAGTGCGACGAGGTCTTCGTCTCGGAGGTGCTCGACGTGCAATCGCGGATCGCTGACCGGTTCCGTGACGACTGCACACGCGAGCTGACGCTCCGCGACCTCGCCCGCGAGACGCTCCGACGCACCTTCGGTCAACCGGAGCGAAACGCCGGGCGCGCTCGCGCGCATCTCCGCAACGACCATCGGGACGAGCAGGCGACTGACCGTTCCGACGACGCCGAGCGTCGCGTGACCGGTCTCGAACCCCTGCAGCATTGAGAGGTCCTTGTGCAACGCCTCGATCTCGCTGCGAATCGCGCGGGCCCGCTCGATCACCCGAACGCCGAACTCGGTCGGCACCGTGCCCCGACGGCCGCGGACCAGCAACTGGACTCCCAGCTCGGCCTCGAGCTGGCGGACGTGCTCGGACACGTTGGACTGCACCGTGTGCAGCCGGTCGGCGGCCGTCGTGAAGCTGCCCGCCTCCGCCACGGCCAAAAGCGCCTCGAGCTGGCGTACGTCCATTTCGACCTCCTCGCCGTTTCCCCCGGAGCCGGCCACCCACCGGATTCGGACCGACCCGCCGGGTTCGGGCTGACCCTCCCGAACCCAGGCGGGAACGCCGTCAGGAGCCAGCCATCGCTACTAGCGATCGATAGTATCGTTTCAACGTCTTTGACAGATGGTCTTGTGACCGGCTTCACTAGGGGGGTACGACCGGAGTTCGCGGAGCCGGCGTTCCCCCCCACCCCGGCTCCCGAGCTCCGTCCCCCGGTCGTGAAGGGGAGCACATGACCGCCGAAATGATCTCCAGTTTCATTTTCACCGGACCCTTGACCTGGGCTACCGAGGCCGCGTGCGAGGGTCAGACGCGTCTGTTCTTCGCGCCGGCCGGCGAACGGCCCGAGGCGCGCGTCGTGCGCGAGTCACAAGCGCGAACAGTTTGCCGGGCGTGCCCCGCGCTGCAGGAGTGCCGCGATTGGGCGCGGTCGCACCGCGAGTACGGCTTCTGGGGCGCCGAGTCCGAAGAGGAGCGAGCCGCCGCCGGATTCCGCGTCGAGATGCCGGTCGGTCGGGTCGCCCGCTATCCGCGAGGCAACGGCGAGCCGGTCGCGCCCCGCGAGTCCCGCATCGCGTAGTCAGTCGCACCGTTCCCGCACTCGCCCGTCTACGGCCTGCTGCCGGTAACAGTTCGGATCTGTAACCTCCCGGCCGTGACGGACACGCCGCCTGGAGTCGACCTCGAACGCCTGCGACCGTGGTTCGCCGCGCACGTCGACGGCGCGACCGGCGGCGAGCTGTCCGCGTCGCTCATCTCGGGTGGGCGCTCGAACCTCACCTACGGCGTCCGCGACGGCGCGAACCAGTGGGTATTGCGGCGCCCGCCCCTCGGCCACGTGCTGCCGACCGCGCACGACATGGCCCGCGAGTACAGGGTCCTGACCGCGCTCGCACCCACCGCCGTCCCAGTTCCGATGACACTCGCGTTCTGCGACGACATATCGGTGAACGACGCGCCCTTCTACGTGATGGAGCTCGTCGAAGGCCAGATCCTGCGCACCGGAGCCGACATCCAGACGTTGTCGCACGACGAGGCGCGACGCTGCTCGGAGGAGCTCATCGACGTGCTGGTCGCGATCCACGCGGTCGACTACGAAGCGGTCGGGCTCGGCGACTTCGGCCATCCCGACGGCTACGTCGAGCGCCAGGTCCGGCGGTGGGGCGAACAGTGGGAGCGTTCGAAAACGCGTGAGCTGCCGGCCGTGGACGAGCTCGCGCGCCGCCTGCGCGCCGCACTGCCCGACTCCCCGCCGCCGACGATCGTCCACGGCGACTACCGGCTCGACAACACGATGCTCGCGCCCGACGATCCCGGGCGGATCGTCGCGGTGCTCGACTGGGAGATGGCGACACTCGGCGACCCCCTCGCCGACCTCGGTCTCTACTTGCTCTACTACGTGCGCGACGACGCGCAGACCGGCAACGTCGGCGCGACGATCTCGGCCGACGCGGGCTTCCTACCGCGTGATGACGTGGTCGAGCGGTATGCGGAGCAGTCCGGACGAGATGTGAGCCATCTCGACTTCTACGAGGCACTTGCTGCATACAAGCTCGCGATCATCCTGGAGGGCATCCACGCCCGGTTCTTGATGGGGAAGACAGTCGGCGACGGTTTCGACCACATCGGCTCACTCGTGGAGATCATGGTGCAGGGCGCGCTCGACCAGTGCTCGCACTCGTCGATTGCCGCGCTGCGCGGCTGACGCCGAAGTGCGGTTGACAACGAGTCGCCGCCGAAACCGAAGGCCGAAACCGAAAGGATGCGTCATGGGCGTGCTGGACGGCGTGAAGGTGCTGGAAGTGGCCGAGCACGGCTTCGTGCCGTCGGCCGCGGCGATCCTCGCGGAATGGGGCGCCGACGTGGTCAAGGTCGAGCGACCGACCGGCGACCCGCTGCGCCAGATCATGGCGATGGGCTTCGTCGCCGACACCGGCGACTTCAACTTCCTCTTCGAGCAGTTCAACCGGAACAAGCGCGGCGTCGCGATCGACCTCCGCAATCCGGAGGGCCGCGCCGCACTCGACCGGTTGATCGAATGGGCCGACGTGTTCATCACGAACTTCCTTCCGACCGCCCGCAAGAAGCTCGCGCTCGATCCGGTCGACATCTGGGCGGTAAACGGTCGGTGCGTGTACGCGATCGGTTCCGGTCAGGGACTGCAGGGGCCGGACGCCGATCAAGGAGGATTCGACGCCGTGTCCTACTGGGCGCGCGGTGGCCTTGCCCACATGCTCACGCCAAAAGGGGGCCAACTCGTGCAGCCGCGCGGTGCGCTCGGCGACGCGCCGGGAGGCGCGTACCTCGCCGGAGGAGTCGCGGCCGCGCTGTTCAAGCGCGAGCGCACCGGCGAACCGACCGTCGTCGACGTGTCGCTGCTCGGCGCCGCGGTATGGACGCTCTCGAACGACCTCGTGCCGACCACGATCCTCGGGGTCGAGCCGCCTCGCCACGTCGCCGGCAAGAGTCTCAGCAGCGTCCTCGTCGGATCGTTCCGGACCGCGGACGAACGCTGGCTGACGCTGAACATGCTCGATCCCGACCGGCACTGGGAGCCCACGTGCCGGGCGCTCGGGCTCGACGAGCTGATCGACAAGCCCGAGTACGCGACCGCAGCCGACCGCATGCAACGCGCGCCCGAGCTGCATCCGATCTTCGTCGCGCGCATCGCCTCGCTGCCGCTCGCGGAGTTGAAGGAGCGGCTCTCGGCGCACGACACGATCTTCTCGTCGATCGCGTCACCGGTCGAGGTGATCGACGATCCGCAGGTGCACGCGAACGGATACATGCCGCGGCATCCCGATCATCCGACCGCGCGGCTCTCGTCGTCTCCGATGCAATTCGACGGGCACGGGCTCGAGATCCGTCGCGCTGCGCCCGAGATCGGCGAGCACACCGACGAGGTCTTTCGCGAGTTGGGTGTCGACGACATCGAGCTCGCGCGGCTCCACGAGACGGGAGCGTTGGTATGAGATCGCCGGTCCGGCGTCCGCGGCTGATCTGGGGCGTCGGCCTCAACTATCGCGACCACGCAGCCGAGAGCGGCCAGTCGTTGCCCGACGCGCCGACATTGTTCGTGAAGTCGCCGAGCTCGGTCATCGCGCCCGGCGAGCCGATCGTCGTCCCGCCGCACGTGCTGCAACCCGACTACGAAGGCGAGCTCGCGGTCGTGATCGGCCGCCAGGCACGCGACGTGCGCGAAGCCGACGCGCTCGACATGGTCGCGGGTGTGACGATCGGCCACGACGTCTCGGCCCGTGACCATCAGTTCACGACCGGTCAGTGGAGTTGGTCGAAATCGTTCGATTCCTTCTGCCCGCTCGGCCCCGAAGTGGTGTCGCTCGACGAGGTCGACCTCTCCCGGGGTCTGGCGATCGAGACGCGGGTCAGCGGCGAAGTGCTCCAGTCATCGAACACCTCGCTGCTCGTGTTCTCGGTGTCGTTCCTGATCGCGTGGATCAGCCAGGGATGCACGCTCGAGGCGGGAGACGTCATTCTCACCGGGACGCCTGCCGGAGTCGGCGCGGCGCGTACACCGCCCCGTTGGCTGGTCGACGGCGACGTCGTCGAGATCACAGTGGAAGGGGTTGGCACGCTCAGCAACCCTGTGATCCGACGCGAGAGCGAGCGCCGGAGCGAGACGTAAGGTGAACGCGTGACCGTCCGCTGGAGCGTGGAGCCGTCGTTGCGCAGGCCCGCGATGATCGCCGCGTTCTCGGGTTGGAACGACGCGGCCGACGCGGCCTCCGACGCGGTGCGCTGGCTCGCGCGGACCTCCAACGCCCGGCCGTTCGCGGCGCTCGACATCGAGGAGTACCTCGACTTCCAAGCCGCTCGACCCACCGTCGAGCTCGTCGACGGTGTCGTACGCACGGTCAATTGGCCGTCGCTCGCGCTCTCGGCCGGTTCGTTGCCCGCGGGCGGACGCGACCTCGTGTTGATGCTCGGCGTCGAACCGAACTTGCGCTGGCGCGCGTTCTGCGACGACGTGATCGACATCGCCCGCAAGACCGGATGCGAGATGATCGTCACCCTGGGTGCGCTGCTCGGGGACACACCACACTCGCGCCCGATCAAGTGCACCGGCTCGGCGACCGACGAAGTGCTCGCGGCGCGGCTCGGGATGCAGCGATCTCGCTACGAGGGCCCAACGGGAATCGTCGGCGTGCTGCACGACGCGGTGCGACGAGCCGGCTTTGCGTCGGCGTCGATCTGGGCGCCGGTTCCGCACTACGTCGCGACACCGCCGAACCCGAAGGCGACGCGCGCGATGCTCGACCGTCTGGGCGACCTCCTCGAGCTCGGGCTCGATCTCACCGATCTCGACATTGCGTCCAGCGCGTGGGAACGCTCGGTCTCGGAGGTCGTGGCGGGCGACGCCGACGTGAGCTCGTACGTCGAGCGTCTCGAAACTCGCTTCGACACCGCCGACGACGCGCCGGGCTGGCTCGAGACCGACGACGAGATCGCGGCCGACGACGACGACGACGAGGTCGAGGTCGACGACGAGGATTGGTTCGACGAAGACGAGCTTCCGTCGGGCGACTCGCTCGCCGAGGACTTCGAGCGCTACCTGCGCGACCAACCCGACGAGTGACCGGCGAGTGACCGGCGTCGCGTCGGTCAGCCGAGGAGGTCTTGGGCGAGGCCTTCCCAGAGACGGGTCGACAGCACGAGCGATTCGACGTCGACCCGTTCGTCGTTGCCGTGGAACATCGATGCGTAATCGTCGAACGAGAGCTTGCGGCTGAACAAGCCGAACCCGTACGCGACCGAGCCCGACCTCCGGAAGAAGCGCGCGTCGGTCGCACCGACGGTGAGGAACGGCACGAGCGCGGAGCCGGCGACGAGTTGCGACGACACGCGGCCCATTGCGTCCCAGAGCGGGGTGTCGGCGGGCGACGAGGTGGACTCGTTCTCGTCGAACGGAGTGATCTCGGTGCACGCCATGAGGTCGCCGAGCGCGTCTTGGAGCATGGCGCGGATGTCGGCGCCGGTCTGGCCCGGAAGCGTGCGGATGTCGACCTCGACTTCCACCACATCGGGGATCACGTTGGTCTTGGTGCCGCCACGGATCACGGTCGGCGCGAACGTCGTGTGGGTACACGCGTGCGCCTGGCGCGCGAGACCGATCGGCAGCTCCTCGCAGAAGTCGGCGAGCGTTGCCTCGTCGAGAAGGTGCGCGTTCCATTCGGGTCCGAAGTCGACGCCCTCGATGAAACGGCGCCAGGTCTCGTGGATATGTGTGGGCGGCCGGTACTCCGCGAGCCGCTTGACGATCTCCGCGGCGGTTACCAGCGCGTTGTCGGTGCGGAACGGTTGCGATGCGTGGCCGGGTGTACCGCGCACCGTGATGCGGCACCAGTACGAACCCTTCTCGCCCACGATCACGGGAAGCCGCGGACCGCGCGCAGTCGGCATCTGGAAGCCGCCGGCTTCGGTCACGACATAGTCGGCTCGCACCGCGTCGCGCTCGTGGGCGAGCAGGTGCTCGGCACCCCAGGTGCCGAGGTTCTCTTCGTCGGCGACGGCGAGATACACGAGGGTGCCACGCGGCCGGAAGCCCGTGCGGGCGAGCGCGCGGAACGCGACGGCCATCGTCGCGGTCAGGTTCAACATGTCGACGGCGCCGCGACCCCACACGTCACCGTCGACCACCTCACCACCGAACGGATCGCGTCGCCACCCGTCGGGATTCGCGGGCACGACGTCGGTATGGCCCATGAGAAGCAGTGTGGGCGCGGTCGGGTCGGTACCTTCGATACGCGCCACCAGGTTCTCACGTCCTGGCCGCGCGACGTAACGCTCGAGGTCGAGACCCGTGTCGCCGAGATACTGCGCCAGCAGGTCGACGCTGCGCGACTCATGACCCGATTCGGGCGTACCGTCGTTGACGCACTCGTTGCGAATGAGCTGCGAGAGCAGATCGACCGACTCGTTCGCGAGCTCGGTGTCGGTGGCGGTCATGCCGGGCCCGACGCCGGTTCCATGCGGTACACGAGCATGCCTTTTTCCTCCCACCGCTCGGCCCCGCCTGCGTGCGCGAGATGCTCCAGGTGCGCGAACGTCTCGCTCTCGGCCATCGTGCCCCAGTGCCGCTTCGGAAACACCTCGTGCGACAGCGCGACGACGGTCGCGGGACCGAGCGCGAGCCCCGCCTGACGCAACAGCTCCATGCGCTCGGCGTGGTGCTCCTTGATCGCCTCGACGCGACCGGCGACGTCGGCGAACGGATGACCGTGCGCCGGCAATCCGAGCGTCACACCCTTCAGCCGGCCGACCAGGTCGAGGGTCGCGAGATACGACTTGAGCGAGTCGGCCCGGCGTACGCCGGAAACGTGCGGCGTGATCGACGGGAGCACGTGGTCGCCGGTGAGGAGCGTGCCCGATTCGGGATCCCAGAGGCACAGGTGGTCGACGGTATGACCAGGCGTGTGCACGACGAACCAGTCGCGAGCGCCGAGGCGGACCCGCTCGCCGTGGTGGACGCGATCGGTCGGCTCCGGCGGCGAGAACAACAGACGCATTGCTTTGATCATCACCCGGCGTTTGAGCGGCGGGCCCTGATTCCTCGTGCCCCAGGGCGTGATCGCCCCCCAAGGGCTCGACGTTGCTTCCGTCTCCTCGGTGTCGTCGCGCACGACGTCGGGATCGTTGATCGTCGGCAGCTCGTCGGGCGGCACGTCGACGCTTTGCGCGTACGCCGCGGCTTCCATCTCGACCCGGCGCGCCTCGCCCTCGGAGAGTGCACGCTGCGGGCTGGGTCCCTTCACGGTCCATGTCGAGAACGCGTGATGCGTGATCAGCCTCGCGCCGGCTTCGCGCGCCACGCGACCCGCGCCTCCGAAGTGATCCGGATGCGAGTGGGTCACGACGACGGTGTGGACGTCTTTCACGCGGTAACCGGCCGTCTTCAGCCGCTGCTTCAGCGCCTTCCACGACTGCGGACCGGGCAATCCCGGATCGACGACCGCGAGGCCGCGATCGTCCACCAAGCCGTACATGTTGACGTGGCCCAAACCCGGCATCCAGATCGGAAGCTGCATGCGCAATACGCCGGGTGCGACCTCGGTGACCTCTTCCGACGCGGGCTCTTGTTCCTGCCTCGGAGAACGTGCGCGCGGCTGGATTTCGGTCATGCCGGGCAGGGTATCGTGCGCCCGCGCCGACCGGATTGCCTGTTCGATTGCGGGTTAGGCGTAGGCGAGCGGTGCGAACTTCGGCCACGGCCGGTTGGCTTCGGCCACTGCACCGCACGCGAGGACGACCTCCTCGTCGTCGCGGCGCCCGACCGCTTGCAAGCCGACGGGTAGGCCGTCGGATGCGCAGCCGACCGGGATGCTCACCCCGGGCATGCCGGAGATGTTGAACGGAGCGGTGTACGGGACCGAGCCCATTCCTCCTACCTTCTGGCCGCCGATCTCGAGGGGCGGCGGTCCCTCCGCGACGAACGCGGTGGTCGCGGTTGTCGGGGTCAGCAGCAGGTCGACTTGGTCGAACACGACACCGATCGCCTCCAGCAGCTCGAAGCGGCGCCGCAACGAACGCATGAGCTGTTCCGAGTTGATCCGCTCGACCGCCTGCAGGCCGGCGCGCGACACCGGCGTGACGTCGTCCCAGCGATCGCGCGCGGCATCGAGATGGTTGGCCGCGGTGTCGAGCGACGAGATCAGGCCCCAGGCACCGCCGGGGCGCGGAAGCCGAACGTCGACGTCGACGAGCTCGATCCCCGCGTCCGCGCACAGCGCGAGCGCGGCTTCGTACGCGAGCTTCTCGACCTCGGGATCGCACACCGCGAAGCCGAGTGTCGCCGACCACGCGGCGCGCTTGCCACGGAGCTGCGCCGCCGCGTCGCCGGAGACGACCGCGTCCTCGTACGAACGCGCGGGGCGCGGCAGTGAAGTGGGGTCGTTGTTCGTCGGGCCTGCGATCGCGTCGATGTAGCGGGCCGCGTCGCGTACCGAGCGGCACATCGGTCCCGGCACCGAGGTCAGCGCACTGTCGAAATTGCCGGCGTAACCGACGCGTCCGAAGCTCGTCTTGAAACCGAACAAGCCGCTGTACGCGGCCGGGATGCGGATCGACCCGCCGCCGTCGCTTCCCGTGCAGATCGGCATCATCCCCGAGGACACGGCGGCCGCCGAGCCGCCGGACGAGCCGCCGGGCGTGCGCTCCGGATTCCAGGGGTTCCGGGTCGTGCCGTGCAAGTAGGTGCGCGTCCAGTTGGTAGAGCCGAATTCCGGCGACGTGGTGAGGCCGACGAGCACCGCGCCCGCGGCCTTCAGGCGAGCCGGCTCGGTGTCGTCGCGCGCACCGACCGCATCCCGGTAGAGGAGGGAGGCGTGCGTATCGGGCCAGCCCGCAACCTGCACGAGCTCCTTCACACCCATCGGCACACCGGCCCAGGGTCCGGGGTCGTCGCCCCGGGCCACGGCCGCGTCGATCGCAGCGGCGCGAGCACGCGCGCCCTCGAGATCGAGGTAGCAGAACGCGTTCAACTCCGGGTTGAGCTTCTCGACCCGCTCGACGAACACGTCGAGCAGATCGGTCGATCGCTGGTCGCCACCCCGGACGGCGTCGGCCAACTCCCAGGCGTCGTGTTCCCATACCTCGGTCATGACTACTCCTGCTCCTGCGCGACCTTCAGCAGTTCCGTGAACGCGTCGTCGATGCCACTCGCGAACACCTCGACGTCGGCACACGCGTCGCGATCGGCCCAGAGCCCGAAGTGCAGGGTTCCGTCGTACGACAGGATGCCGACGACAACCGTCAGGTTCCGCGTCAACGGCACGATGGGGAAGGCCTCCACGAGCCGCGCGCCCATCAGGTAGAGAGGCTGCTGCGGGCCGGGCACGTTCGTCACGATCAAGTTGAAGAACGGCTGACGGTGCACGACGCGCGCCGCGAGGCTCATGAGCGTCGGCGCAACGTACTCGGTCATTCCGAGCAGCATCTCGGCACCGACGGCTTGACGCCGCTCCTTGAGATCGGCCGTTTGCACGGAGATCGCGCGCAGCCGCTCCAGAGCCGGCCGGTTGTCGACCGGAAGGTTGACGAACATCGCCGAGACCTTGTTCCCGAGCGACCCCCGCTGGTCGTCGGCACGCACGGAGACCGGGCAAAGGACGCGTAGCTGAAGGTCTTCGGTGTCGTCGCCGCGGTGGACGAACAGCCGCCGCAGACCGCCCGACACCCCGGCCAGCACGACGTCGTTCACCGTGCCGCCGAGACCTTTCCGGATCTCCTTGACTTCGGCCAGCGGGACGCGCACGACCGCGAGCCGTCGGTGCCGCCCGGTGCGAGCGTTGATCGACGTGCGCGGCGCGATGGCATCGCGGGTGACCATCGTGCTCATCGACTGGACGAACTCCTGCGCCCGTTCGAACGCGCGACGCGGGCCGCGCAGCATCGACCGGACAGAGCGCACCATCTCTGCCGGTTGGGTGATGCGCTCGCGCAGCGTGTCGAGCAGCAGCTGCGACGGGCTCGGCGCGGGCTCCGCGGTCCAGGGCGGAACAACCGGCCGCGTGTAGTCGGGACTCATGTCGAGCAGCAACGTCGCGACGTCGACGCCGGAAACGCCGTCGATCAGCGCGTGGTGCGTCTTCTGCAAGAGCGCGACGTTGTCGCCCTCGAAGCCTTCGACCAACCAGATCTCCCACAGCGGACGCTCGCGATCGAGCAATCCTTCCTGGACACGAGTGGTGAGCGCGACGAGCTGCTCCCACGTTCCGGGCTTCGGCAAGGCGGTGTGCCGCACGTGGTACGTGATGTCGAACCGGTCGTCGTCGATCCAGATCGGTCGGCCCTGCTCGTAGGGCACGGTCATGAGCCGGCGACGGAACCGCGGCATCAGCGGAAGACGCGACATCACGAGGTCGCGCACGTCCTCGATCCGCAGCCGACCGTCGGCGTCGAAGAACGGCGCGCCGTCGAAGACGCTGACCGCGCCGACGTGCATCGGATACTCGGGCCGCTCCAGGTGCAGGAAGCTCGCGTCGAGGGAAGAGAGGCGATCGTATTGGGTCATCTCCGCAGGATCGTAGGGCGCACGCTCGCTACGGTCTACGGGGTGGAGCTGGTCCCGACCGCCGTATGGGAGATCTCGCCCGAACTCGTCCTCGCGCTCGACGAGCATCTCGGGCCGCCGGTCGACAGCTACGTCAACGGTTCACAGACCTGGCTCGTCGGCGATGAGCCCGATGGAAGCGAGCCCGACGGAAGCGGACCGGGCGGTGGCGCGCCCGTCGATGCCGCGTCCGGAGGCACCGCGGTGATCCTCGAGTTCCGGCTGCACCCCGTTTCGGGGTACCGCCCGCCGGCCGGTTGCTCGCACTACGACATCTGGGAGGCGGTCGTCACGCAACTCACGCAGGGGACCGACGCGCCGAGCCTGCGACTCGGCAACGAGGCGCGCCCGCTCTCGGGGCTGTGGGACGGGCTCGAAGCGTTTCCCGCGTACGGCGACGAGATCGAGCCCGCGCGGCTGGCCACGATCGCAACCGCCGCGCTCGCGCTTCCTCCCGACCGCACCGGACTCGTCGATCACGAAGCGATCGGCGACGCGTGGGAGCGCGCGAACGGCAAGGTCTCGATCGTGGCCCTCCTCATCGACCAGCTCACGTCGTGAACGCCGGCGTGAAGCCGCCGGTTCAGGGTTCGCCGCGCCAGGGTGGGTGACGGGGCGGGTCGTACCACGTCTCGACCGCCTCACCGTCGATGGCGCGGAACGCGAGATCGAGCCAACGATGGGCGCCGGCGAGTGGTTGCGGCATCGCGTCGCGCGCAAAGAAACCGACCGCGCTCGTCTCGAGCGGGTGACCTTTCAGCTCTCCTCCCGTCATCCGGCAATGGAACACGAGCGAGTACATCGGCACCCGCGCGAAGCCGAGACGCAGACCGTCGAGCACCGCGATCAACGAGACCGGCTCGCACTCGATGCCCGTCTCCTCGAGCACTTCCTTCGTGGCGATCTCCGACGGTGAGTAGCCGACGTCGGCCCATCCGACCGGGTACAGCCACCAACCCGAGTCGGCGCGCTGAGTGAGCAGGATCTCGGCCCGATCGTTGCCGACGACGGCGGCCACCGCGACCTTCGGCGTGACATAGCCGGCGACACCCTCGCCTACGGTGCCGAGCCACTCGTCGAACAGCACGTCGGCTTCCGCTTCGTCGATCGCGGCCGCGCGGATATCGGCCGCGACCTTCAGCACTTCCTCGAACCGCTCCTTCTCGTAGAGGCTCTTCGTGAACCCGAGCCCCGTGCGCGCGATCCCCGACAAGGTCTCGGCCCACCGCAACAGCTCGGCCGCGGAGACGTTCTCGGGCGCGCTCATGCGGATCGCACCCTATCCAGTCATGCGATCGACGAGCGTGGCCCGTAGCTGCGCCACCGCGACCGGGTCGTCGATCTTGCGCGCGCCGGAGTCGCGTACGTAGAAGACGTCGACGACCCGACTACCCAGGGTTGCAACCTTCGCGATCCGTACGTCGAGCGAGAGCTCGGTGAACGCGGACGCCAGACGATAGAGCAGCCCGATGTCGTCGTCGGCGTGCACCTCGACGACAGTGTCGGTCTCCGATTCGTCGGAATTCACGTCGATGCGCACCGGGGGCGTCCCCCGCGTCTCGAGTCCCGCGTACGCGCGACGCCGTTCGTCCACGCGTACCGAGAGGTCGACCTCGCCCGCGAGCGCGAGCTCGATGGTCTGCATCACACGCGCGCCGTCGTCGTCGGCGACGCGCCCGAACGGATCGCCACCGCGGAACACGTCGAGCGCATAACCGTCGGTCGTGCCGAACAGGCTCGCTTCGAGCACGTCGAGGCCGCAGACGGTGAGCGCGCCGGCCAACGTCACCAGTAGGCCGGGACGGTCGTCGGCGACGACGGTGATCACCACTTGGCCGCCGTCGACCCGCTCGCACCGAACGGTAGGTGATTCGGTCAACAACGACTCGTGCATGCACATCGTGTCGACGTCGAACGCGAGCACGTACTGCTCCGGCAACCGCGCGAGGAAGATCCCGGCCCGATCGTCGCCGAGACGCTCGCGCAGCGCGTCACGCCGATCGGCCGCGACCGATTTCGCCTCTCCGCGTTCGATCGCCGCCGCGGCCTTCACGAAGAGGTCACGCACGAGCGCCGCCTTCGACGGGCTCCACGCGGCGGGTCCAGTGGCCTTGGAGTCGCCGATCGTCAAGAGGTAGAGCAGGCGCAGGCGTTCGGCATCGCCCGCGCAGGCCGCCGCGACGTTGTCGGCAACCGAGGCGTCCGAAAGATCTCGGCGCGTCGCGACCTCGGCCATGAGGAGATGGTTCCGCACGAGCCACGGCACGATCTCGCGCGCCTCGCTGTCGAAACCCATACGGCGGACGATCCGGTCGGCGGTCGCCTCGCCGACCTCCGAATGATCACCGGGCATCCCCTTCGCGATGTCGTGCAACAGCGCGCTCAGCAACAGCAACTCCGGCCGGCGGCACGCCCGCGCGACCACCGCCTCGACGTCGACCTCGCGACCGCGCACGAAGCCCGCGTCACCGGCGTCGAGGAGACGCGCGCACTGCGCGACCGCTTCGAGCAGATGGCGATCGACGGTGTAGCGGTGGTACGCGTTCCGCTGCGGCCGGGAACGAACGTGCTCCCATTCGGGCAGGAGCCGCGTCAGCACACCTTCGTGGTCGAGCGCCTCGAACACCGGCACCGCGTGCGCACCCGAGCGCAGCAAGCGAACGAAGCCGGCTCGTTGCCACACGTCCCACGTCGGCTCACCGGTCGCGCGGAGCCGGGTCAACGACGTTCGCTCGAAGCGGACGTCGGCCTCGGCCGCGGCGCACGCGGCTTCCAGGGTCCGAAGCGGAGGGATGGATCCGTCGGGATCGGCGTCGATGTGCACCCGACCGTTGCGCAACCACACGCCTCCCGCCACCGCCTGGTCGGCCTGCGCACCCTTCGCACCAGGCCGGTCCAGCACGTCACGCACGCGCGACCAGACGTCGCCCGCGATCCAGCTGATCTCGCGCGCCGCGCGCGCGAGATCGTGCACGAGCGCGTCAGCCGACGCGAAGTCGAGCTGTGCGGCCACCGCATCTTGTTCCTGCAGTGCGAGACGGTCGGAACGTGAGCCGGTGATCCGCTGCAGCGCGACGCGGATATCGAGGAGGAGCTCCCGACCGGCCTCGACTCTCGCCAGGTCGTCGGAGGTCAGGAACTCGCGCTCGAGCAGCGTCGAGCAGCCGCCCGGCGCACCCAGCGCCCAACCGGCCCATTCGAACGACTGGACGTCGCGCAATCCGCCCGCGCCCTCCTTGAGGTCGGGTTCGAGCATCTCCGCGATCGCGCCCGGCCGTTGCCGCCGCAGATCCGCGGTATCCGCGAGCACTGGGAGAACCCGACCGCTCCGGCGCGCCGCAAGGTCGCGTACCTTGAGCTCGAGCTCGACGGCGAGATCGCGCTGACCCGCGATGACGCGGATGTCGAGGAGCGCCGTCAGCGCGTCGAGGTCGTCGTTGGCGAGCGCGATCGATTCCTTGATCGTTCGGGCGCCGTGGCCGGTGACGAAACCCGCGTCCCAGAGCGGGTACCACAGCTGCTCGGTCGTCGACCGCACCGCGTCCGCGCTGCCGCGACCGCGCAGGTTGTGCACCAGCAAGACATCGATATCGGAACCGGGACACAGCTCACGGCGAGCGTAGGAACCCAGAGCGACGAGCGCGACCTCACCGGACTCGTCGACCGTCCCGAATGCTTCGATCAGCGCGGCATCGACCGCGTCCGAGAGCGCGGCACCGAACGCGCGGCCCCGCACCGCCGGATCGGCGAGCAGCGCGGTGCGCGCATCGCGCAAGCGTGCAGAGATCAGATCCGAGCCGGAGCTAGAGCGCGTCAGAGCCCGCTTCTCCGGTTCGGATGCGGATCAACCCCTCGACAGGAAGGATCCACACCTTGCCGTCGCCGATCTTGCCGGTGCGGGCAGCTTCTACGATCTTCTCCGCGACGCGCGCGGCATCGTCGTCGTCGACGAGGATCTCGAGCTTCACCTTGGGCACGAAATCGACTGTGTACTCGGCGCCGCGGTACACCTCGGTGTGACCGCGCTGACGGCCGAAGCCTTGCACCTCGGTCACGGTCATCCCTTGCACGCCGAAGTCCTGTACGGCCGTCTTCACGTCATCGAGCTTGAACGGCTTGACGATCCCTACGACGAGTTTCACGTTTCACTCCTTTTGCCCGCAGCGCGAGAGGCTCCCGCCGGCGCGGAAACGGCACTGACTGCGCCCAGTCTCTGCCCGGAAGCTGTTTCCGGGCAGAGACTCGATTGTTACCACTCTGCCTCAGGTCGAACCGCTTCGAGGCCCATCGCCGCCCGCGGCTCGCGACCTCGAGACCTTCGCCTTGCCCAGTCCCCACGCGAGCAGCGCCCCGCCGAGCTCCTCGTCGCCGAGCTCGGCGGGGCTCTTGATGACGATGGCGTATACGTCGTCGGGAAAGGCCCGGGTCTCGAAGGGATCGCGCACGACCTCGGGCACCCCGGCGGTGCGCAGCACGTCGGTGGCCTCCCGGCGCAGTGAGCGGATGATCTCCAGGGGCGTCGCGCGCTGGGCCGCGGGGTCGAGATCGAACAGGGCCCGCAGCTCGGCCTCGACGCGGGTGGCCGCCCGCGCGCCGGCGACGTTCGCCGCCGCGAGCGCGGCCGCCCGCCCCGCGGGGTCGAGCTTGCCCCACGCATCCACCAGCCGCGTCACGGCATCCACCACCCACGCCGGGCCCAGACGCGCAACCCCGTCGATCAGCAGTCCCTGGCCCTGCACCATGAGCGCGTCGCCGTCGGCCTCCTCGCCCGACCTCGCTCCCGTTTTGTCGTCGTCAGGTCCCGGCATCGGCCAACATCGTCGCGTGCGGCTCCGAGCATTGTCGGTCTTCGAGCGGATCGTCTATCACTGCGCGTGCGTCGACCCCCGTGATCCTGTCCATCCGGTGCTGGAGGTGGACGCATTGCTGCGCGAGGGCGACGCGGACGGCCCACTGCTCGTCGCGGTCGCCGAGTTCAAGCGCATGATCGGCTTCGACGCGACCAACGCGTGCGTGCGGGAGCTCCGCCGGAGCGGACGGACCGAGACTCATGACGGCGTCGAATACGTCACATTCGCGATGTGGGAGATGATCGCGCCGTGATCGCCGGCGACGAACATCAGCCGGCGACGACGTCGCCTTCCATGCGGTTGACCGTGCAGCCGAGCTCTTCGAGATACGCGATCGCCTGACCGCGCGCGTCGTGCGGTCCCGAGAGCTCGAGAATCACCCAGGCGGAATGAGCCTCCACGTTCGCGCGCCGGATGCTGGGCACGACATCGAAGCGTTTGATCACCTCGTAAATCATCGGTCGGTCGACAAGCGCTTCCGGGATCGACACGAAGAGCCGGATCGCGTCGCCGGGCGGAGTCATCGCTCGTCCTCCTCTCGCTCGTCTTCCTCTGGGGACAGCCCCACCCGGGTACATGCTTGCGCCGGGTCGAGCACGAGCCCGGTGAAGAACGGCCCGAACTCGGCGTAACGGGCCGACACGGGATCGAAGCGCATCTCGTAGACGATCTCCTTCAGCGCGGCCGGGTCGTCGGCCAGGAGCGTGACGCCCCATTCCCAGTCGTCGATGCCCGTCGAGCCCGTGATGAGCTGGAGCACGCGGCCGGCGTAGGTGCGACCCACGCGCGCGTGGCCGGCCATGAGCTCCTTGCGATCGTCGAACGGCAATTCGAACCAGTTCGCGCTGGGAGCACGGCGCTTCGACATCGGATAGAAGCAGCAGCTCTTCTTCATCGGCAAACGCGGATGCACGCGGTTCTCGCGGTAGTGGTCGATGCGATCACGCCATATTGCGAGCCGCGCTTCGAGCTCGTCGCCCGTCACACCTTCCTCGCGCGCGAGGCGCGCCCGCTCGTCGTCCTCGGTCGCGCCGTACTCGGACTGCTCGGTGAGCGAGACATAGGAATAGACCGGCTCGAGCGGTGCCGCGAGGAGCTCGCTCTGGAAACGTTGCAGCCGCGCCAGGTCGGGCCCGAGCGCGATCACTCCCAGGTCGGCCTTGTGGCCGAGCATGGCCATCGCCAGTGCCTGATGCCCATCGGCTTCGAGCGCGGCGAACGCGTCGCGGACGTGCTTTCCGGCGCCGGCATCCCGTTCCGCGCGCTCACGGTCGACCCGGTAGTACAGATGCAGAACGCCCCAACCGACCGACGGAATCACGCGTTCCACGCATCGAGCGTACCCGCGGGGCAACCGCCGTCGAGATCGACGCGATCAACGCCAACCCGTCGCCGAGAAGGACGAGAACGACGCCTGGTCCACCACAGAAGGGCAAGCAGTCGTGCCGTAGTAGGTGCCGGCACCGGGGCCGGAGGCGATGTCGGCGAGCGCGAACGTCATGCCGGACGCGGAACGTTCCGAGAGGCACACAACCTGTTGCGCCACGCCGTTCGCGCTGCCGACCACCACCGAGATCTTGGCGCCCCAGTCGAGCGACGGCTCGATCTTCTCGAGGGCCGAGAGGTCGACCGTGTACGTCGCATTGTCCGTGTAGTCGGTCTTCGCCGCCGTGAGCCCGTTCCGGAGATCAGACTCGGTGGCGCGATCCGCCGCCGCGGCCGGCGCGCTCTTCGCGTCCGCAGGGGCATGTACGACGACCGCAACGCCGAAGTCGTACAGCTCGAGCGTCATCTCGATCGTCGGGTGGCTGTCCGGCGGCACGCCCAGGCTGCGCGCCGCGGCCGTGAGATCCAGCGAAATCTGCACCTTGCGGAGGCGACCGAGGTCGTCCACCCAGACCTTGCTCGGCATCTTCAGATCGCCCAACAGTCGGATCGCGTGCGCGAGGGCTGAACGCTCAGTCGAACTGCGCGCCCGGGTCGACGCGCGAGCGAGATCCAACGTCGCTTCGTAGCGCGTCGTGTCGTCGCCGCGCAGCACGTCGTGACCGGCCACGTGCGCGTCGCCGGAGACGCCCTGGAGGTAATCGAGGTAGCTGTTCGGATCCGGCGTCTGGGCATCGGTTCCGTTGAACGGCACGTCGACCCAGCCGTCGCCCGTGTCGACGTACACGATGTTGCCGACGACGCGAAGTTCGATCGTGACATCGCTCCCGTCGGCTGTGCCCTGGAGGGTCATGCTCAACTGGTGATGCAGGAGGTCGATGACGCCCGAGCCGGAAATGCTCCCAGGGTCCGTCCCGCCGCCCGAGTACTTCATGGTCAACGCGATCCGGGACGTCTTTTCCCCACTCGTCCGCTGCGCCGCCGCGAGGAGCCGCGCCTCCGAGCTCGCTCCGGCGTCCGGATTCCGCCGGGAGGTATCGGTCGGCGGGCGCGCTTGTGTCTGCGGGAACTGTTCGCCACTGCAGCCCACAGCAACGAGCGCAAGCACGCTCACCAGCCCGACCGCAGCAATGGAAGGCTTCGCCGCCACGGTGGGGTATCGGTACCTCGCGGCCCCGCCCTGAGCCCGCTCGGATCGTGCATTCAGCCGTTGGGCGCGGGTGCGCGGAGGGTGCTGTAGGGCCGAACCTCCCGGGGCGGCGGCGCCGTCACCTGCACTCGTTCACCGAATGCGTAGAAGTCCGCTTGTATCTGCATCGTGGCATCCGTTCCGAGGCCGTCGAGGACGCCGGAGCCGGACGGCGCGAGCGGCACCGACACGACGACGCGGCGGGCCCGACCGGAGCCGTCGAGCCACACGTCGACTGCGAGCCGCTGAGCGCCGAGCGTCGAACCGAGCTGTGCGAGCTTCGCGCGCGCGGCCGCCGCGGTCCGGCTGCCTCCACGCGCGGCACCCGACGCGTCGATCGTGGCCCGGAAGTGCGTCGACCGCACGCCCCGCACCGATTCGGTGCCGACCCGGCGGACGTCGTCGGAAGCCGCGGCGAGGAACACGAGCTGGCCACTCGGATCCGCGTGGGCACCTGACCCCGCCGGCGAATCCGGGTTGACCGGCCGGGAATCGAGGCTGACCCAGCGCACCGCGGGCGGCGCGCCGGCGGCGCGTAAGAAGTCGGGCGGCAATTTCGTGTAGACGACACCACCGACGATCCGCTCTTCGATCGCGGCCCCGCCCGTGAGCCGGTCGAACTGCGGGATGCTGAGGACGAGATCGGCGTCGCCATTGGCGAAATCGACGACGCCGGTGCCCGCCATGTCGTACGCGCCCGTTGCGAGCGCATCGTTGCCATTCCCGGTCACGGTTACCGAGATCGACGTCCGGGCGGACCGCGCCGCGGAGGTCAGCGCGACGGACCGCAGCAGGGTTGCTTGCAACGCGGTGTTCCGGGTGACCGGGACCGAGGTCGGCGGCGGCACCACGCTCGGATTGGGCTCGCCGGAGCGCTGAACGAAATCGGTCCCGCCGCAACTGCCGAGGGACAGCACGAAGCCCGCCGCGACAGCCGCGATCGTGCACCGCGACCCCAGCATCCTTGCCCCCTCCGTGGCCCCCAAATCCTGGAGGAATGGTACCGGCGAAGGCCGAGAACGGCCCGGGTCGCGCCAGGGGCGCCCCGGAGGGCGCCCCTGTGAACTGCGCAGGACCGTGAGTGCGGGCCCCGCTCGGGGTGCTGCGACTAGAAGTCCATGTCTCCCATGCCGCCGCCGGGCATCCCGCCGCCGGGCATGCCGCCGGCGCCCTTCTCTTCGGGCTTGTCGGCCACGACTGCCTCGGTGGTAAGGAACAGCGCCGCGATCGAGGCTGCGTTCTGCAGTGCCGAGCGGGTCACCTTGGCCGCGTCGATGACGCCGGCCTTGACGAGGTCCTCGTACTCACCGGTCGCGGCGTTGAGGCCGTGCGCGCCCTTCAGGTTCTTCACCTTCTCGACGATCACACCACCCTCCATGCCGGCGTTGACCGCGATCTGCTTCAACGGCTCTTCCAACGCACGGGCGACGATCTTGGCGCCCGTGGCGACGTCGCCTTCGAGGCCTGCGGCGAGCTCGAGCACCTTCGCCTGGGCCCGAAGGAGCGCCACGCCACCGCCGGGCACGACGCCTTCTTCGACGGCCGCCTTCGTGGTCTGCACCGCGTCTTCGATGCGGTGCTTCTTCTCCTTGAGCTCGACCTCCGTGGCCGCGCCGACCTTGATGATCGCAACGCCACCCGACAACTTGGCGAGACGCTCTTGCAGCTTCTCGCGGTCGTAATCGGAGTCGGTGTTGTCGATCTCGTTGCGGATCTGCTGGATGCGACCCTGGACGTCGGCCTTGGTGCCGGCACCTTCGACGATCGTGGTCTCGTCCTTGGTGACGACGACCTTGCGCGCCTTGCCGAGCAACTCCATGCCGATGCTCTCGAGCTTGAGGCCGATCTCCTCGGAGACCACCTGGCCGCCGGTGAGGAGCGCCATGTCCTGGAGCATCGCCTTGCGCCGCTCGCCGAAGCCGGGGGCCTTGATGGCGACCGACTTGAACGTGCCGCGGATCTTGTTGACGACGAGCGTGGCGAGCGCCTCGCCCTCGACGTCCTCGGAGATGATCGCGAGCGGACGACCCGACTGCATGACCTTCTCCAGCACCGGGAGGAGATCCTTGACCGCACTGATCTTCTGCGACACGAACAAGAGCAACGCGTCGTCGAGCACTGCTTCCATGCGCTCGGGGTCGGTGACGAAGTACGGCGAGATGTAGCCCTTGTCGAAGCGCATGCCCTCGACGAGGTCGAGCTCCATGCCGAAGGTCTGGCTCTCCTCGACGGTGATGACGCCGTCGGTGCCCACCTTCTCGAGCGACTCGGCGATCATCTTGCCGATCTCCACGTCGGCGGCGGAGATGGCCGCGACGTTGGCGATCTGCGCCGGGTCGGTCTTCACGCTCTTGCTCAGCGAGCGGATCGAGTCGACCGCGGTGACGACCGCAGCCTCGATGCCCTTCTTCAGGACCATCGGGTTCGCGCCGGCTGCGACGTTGCGCAGACCTTCACGGACCATCGCCCAGGCCAGGACCGTCGCGGTCGTCGTGCCGTCACCGGCGACGTCGTCCGTCTTCTTCGCGACTTCCTTGACCAGCTCGGCGCCGATCTTCTCGTACGGGTCTTCGAGGTCGATCTCCTTGGCGATCGACACACCGTCGTTCGTGATC
>JBBQGQ010000024.1:0-65228 GCA_038323195.1 Acidimicrobiia bacterium
GTCGGACTCGTTCATCATCCACGACGCGACCGGTGTGCCGCTCCGGCCGAGCACGCCGCAAGCGAGCGGGTGGTCGTCGGGTACGAGGCCCTTGGCCTTGAACGTGGTCAGGATCGGCGCGTTGAGATGCTCGGCGAGTTGCACCACGTCGTCGATACCGGCGCGTGCTCCGTGCCCGACAATGATCACCGGCCGCTGGGCGCCGCCGAGCAGCGCGACCGCGCGCTCGACGGCCGCGTCGGGCGGGGAGAAGGCCGTGTCGGCCAGTCGTCCGCTCGGCGACCCGGCGCCGGCATCGCCCGCGGGCAGTACCTGCACCTCGTCGGGCAACACGAGGTGCGCGACGCCGCGCTCCACGAGCGCGTGCTTGCACGCGAGGCTCATCAACTCGGCGTGATCGGAGTCGCGCTGCACCGTCTGCGAATAGATCGCGACGTCGGAGAACGCGGCGGTGAGGTCGATGTCTTGGAACGCGCCGCGCCCGCGTACTTTCGACGGGACCTGACCGGAGATCGCGAGCACCGGCGCGCGATCGACCTTGGCGTCGTAGAGGCCGGTGAGCAGGTTGGTGGAGCCCGGCCCCGCGATCGCGAAGCACGCCGCGAGCTTGCCGGTGAGCTTGCCGTAGGCCGACGCTGCGAACGCGGCCGCACCCTCGTGGCGGATGCCGATGAACGTGAGATCGCCACGCTGCTCGGCCGAGCGCAACGCATCGGCGAACCCGAGGTTCGAGTGTCCGACCATCCCGAACACATGCGTCACACCCCACGCGACCATTGTCTCGACCATGACGTCGGAGACCGTGCGCGGGTGCGCGTGCTCGACCGGCAGTTCCACGTAGACGCCGTCGGTTCGCACTTCCACCGGGAAACACGCAGGGGCGTCGGTGAAACCGGGCGGCGGGGTGCCGGTGAGCGGGGAGTAGTCGTACCCGTGCCAGGGGCAGCGCAGGAGGCCGTTCTCGATCGAGCCCTCGCCGAGCGGACCACCCTGATGGGGACAGTGGTTGTCGAGTGCCCCGTACGCGCCGGCGTAGTGCGTGAGTGCCAGGCTCTTGCGCCCGGCCACCACCGTCTTGACGCGACCTTCGGGGAGCTCGTCGAGCTCTGCGACCTTGTGCCAGACGAGCGCGGGATCAGACGCGTCAGGCACGGACGCCTCCGTAGTTGATGCCGGCGAGCGCGGCCATGTCGCGGTCGAACGTGGTGAGGTCGTCACTGCAGAACTGCGAGAGCTTGTGATGGCCGCACGCTCGCGCCAGTACCTGCATGAGCTCGATGGTTGCGTGCAGGAAGCGCGCCAGGCGTTGCGACGCTTCGTCGACGGGGAGTCGCGCTCGGAGGTGCGGCTTCTGCGTGGCGATGCCGACGGGACAGTTGTCCGTGTGGCACGCGCGCATACCGAGGCAACCGATCGCCTGGATCGCGCTGTTGGCGATCGCGACCGCGTCGGCACCGAGTGCGAGCGCCTTTGCGAAATCCGCGGCGTCGCGTAGGCCGCCCGTGGCAACGAGCGTGATGTCGCGCCGGCCGCGTTGGTCGAGGTGGCGGCGGGCACGGGCCAGCGCGGGAATCGTCGGTACGGAGATGTTGTCGCGGAAGAGCAGTGGCGCGGCACCGGTACCGCCGCCGCGCCCGTCGAGAATGACGTAGTCGACGCCGATCTCGAGCGCGGCGTCGATGTCGCTCTCGACGTGCTGGGCGGAAAGCTTCACGCCGATCGGGATCCCACCGCTGCGTTCGCGCACTTCGTCGGCGAAGCGTCGGAAGTCGTCGACGCCGTGCCAGTCGGGGAAGGTCGGCGGCGACACCGCTGGCGTTCCCTCGGGAAGTCCGCGTACCTCGGCGATGCGGCCCTTCACCTTGGGGCCGGGGAGGTGACCGCCAGTGCCCGTCTTCGCGCCCTGCCCGAGCTTGAAGTGGAACGCCTGCACCTTGTTGAGCACGTCCCAGCTCCAGCCGAAACGCGCCGAGGCGAGCTCGTAGAAGTAACGCGAGTTCTCGCTCTGCTCTTCGGGCAGCATCCCGCCCTCACCCGAACAGATCCCCGTACCTGCCAGCTGCGCGCCCCGACCGAGCGCTGTCTTCGCCTCTTGCGACAGCGCACCGAACGACATGTCGGAAACGAACAACGGCATGTCGAGCCAGAGCGGCTTCGCCGCGTTCGGCCCAATGCACACCTCATCGCCGACCGGCACGTCGTCGAGCAACGGCAACCGCGCCAGTTGCGCGGTGACGAACTGGATCGACTCCCAACTCGGGAGCTGTTGGCGCGCCACACCCATCGCTGCGACGAAGCCGTGATGGCCGACCTTCGTCAAGCCGTTCGCCGCGAGCTCGTGGATTCGCATGACGTACGGCTCTTCAATCGTGCCGTGCGGATCGATGTAGAGCCCTTGGTACACGTCGGGCGAGTACGGCTGCGGATGTTGCAGCTTCCATCTGATGACGTCGTCCCGATCAACGAACAGGCCATCGCCCTCGATCACCGACGTGAACTTCGCGAGCACTTCGCCGTTGTTGTACGCGCTGACGCCCGACTCGATGCGGTAGTCCCAACCGTGCAACCCACAGATGAGGTCGTCGCCGCGGATTTCCCCGTCGGCAAGGAGGGCGCCCCGGTGCAGGCAGCGACCGTGGAGCACGGAGTGCTCGTCGCCCGCCGGATGATGACGAGATCGACGCCCTCGGTGTTCGCGGCGGTTGGTTGCCCGTCAGGAACGTCGGCCCACGTTGCAATCCGTACGAGGTTCACCGCACCCTCCCGACTTACTGTTCGAAGTTCAGATCATAAGTATCGGAGACCCGACGCAGCTGGGCGAACCACCGACCGTCGACAGAACGGCAGTCGTCGACTCGCAATCCGGATCCCGTTGCGATGGTGCCGATCTCGTCACAGCCGACCCAGCACCAGGGAAACGTGCCCACCATGCCGGTTGCGACTTCGAACTCGACATGCCCGAACTCGACGCGGGCTCCTGGCGGCTCGAGCTCAACGAAGACGCAGCCATCCGGCCTCATGAGGTCGCGGATACGAACAAGGAGGCGGTTGGGATCGCCGCCGATCCCGATATTGCCGTCGAAGAGCAGTACCGACGCCCAGGTTCCCTCGCGAGGCACCGGATCGAAGACTGACCGCTGCACGATTCGGCGGCCCCGCGCCCGTGCGCGGGCGATCGCGGTCGGCGCGGCGTCGATACCCACGACGTTGACGTGTTGGAGGCGCAAGGCCTCGACCAACCGGCCTGGCCCGCAGCCGACGTCGAGCACCGGGCCCTCGACCTCGCGGAGGATTTCGCGCTCGCTGTCGGTTGCCGGTCCGCCCCAACGTTCGAGGTCGAGGAAGGCTGAGCGCGCCGAGGTAGAGGCGGTCGGACGCGCGGTATCCGTCTGCATCGGTTGAAGCTAACGATCCGGCCCACCGAACGACGCCTCGCGCTCCTTACGGTTTTCGAAACAATTGCGACGCGTGCCGCTCAGCTGGATGCCGCGGCGCGCAGAGGCGCGTGCGCGAACTCGCGCATCCCCTCCTCGAACCCGATACTTGCGCGGAAGCCAAGTCGTTCTTTCGCAAGTCGCGGTGAGGCGAACACATGTCGGACGTCGCCGAGTCGATAGCCGCCCACGACCTCTGGTCTCAGCGCATCCCCCGCGATCGTGTCGGCGATCGCGTTCGCCATGTCGAGCACCGTGTGCGGATCTCCGCTGGCAACATTGATCGGACCGTCCAACGATTCGTCGACGGTCAACGCACAGAGATTCGCTCGCGCCACGTCGCGTACGTGCACGAAGTCACGGCGTTGACCGCCGTCCTCGAACACCTTGGGCGACTGACCGTTCTCGATCGCACTTCGGAAGATGCTCGCTACTCCGGCGTACGGCGTGTCTCGCGGCATCCGCGGCCCGTACACGTTGTGATATCGCAACGCAGTGACACTCACACCTTCGTGCTCTCGGGCGTAGGCGCGACACAGATACTCCTGTTGGAGCTTTGTCGCGGCGTATACATTGCGAGGGTCGGCCGGCGCAGTTTCGGGAACCGGCCGAGCCACGAGCGGCGAACTGCACTTCGGGCATACGGGCTCGTAATTCCCTGCCGCGAGCGCTTCTGCCGAGCGAGGCGGCGCCCCCACCTCGCCGTGCGCGGAGCACCGGTAGCGGCCCTCCCCGTATATGACCATGCTGCTCGCGAGCGTCATCCGCCCGCGGAACCGCACCCGATGTAGCGCACGTAGCAGTGTCGCGGTGCCGTAATCGTTGTGATGGACGTAGTCGGTGACGTCGTCGAAGTTGATTCCGAGACCGACCATCGCCGCCTGGTGCGACACGGCGTCGATACCGCTCACGGCGCGCTCGATCGTGTCGGTATCGGTGACGTCACCCCATACGTACTGCGCCCCGTCGTTGCACCACCTGGGTGCGGAGCTGTGCGCGGCCGGCAGCAGTGCATCAAGCACACGCACCTCGTGACCGTCGTCGATGAGAGCGTCGACGACATGGGACCCGATGAAGCCGGCACCGCCGGTGACGAGAACACGCATCAGGCCCGCACTCGTGGGAGTCGCATCGTGAAGATCGCGCCGCCCTGGTCATTCTCGACACTCAACTCGCCCCGGTGCGCGTCGACGAAACCCTTGGCAATTGCCAGGCCGAGGCCGGCGCCCGCGCCCGGCGTGCGGGCGCGGTCACCCTGGAACGCGACGTCGAAGATGCGGGAAAGATCGTCGGGCGAGACGCCGCCGCCGGTGTCGCGTACGACGACGTAGACGAAGTCGGGCTCTGCGTCGTCCACCCCTGCTTCGACGACGACCGATCCGTCGGTCGGGGTGTGCCGCAGCGCGTTCTCCAGCAGGTTGCGCAGCGCACGGAGCACTTCGGGCGAGGAAACCTCGAGCTCCGTCGGCGGACCGATGAGTCGGCCTTCGAGGTGCACTCCCTTGGCCGCGGCCACCGGCGCGGAGCCGGCGAGGACGTCCGAGACCAGGTCGCCGAGGAGTACCCGCTCAAAATTGAGGTTGAGTGCGCCGGCTTGGGTCCGGCTCAACTCGAACAGGTCATCGACCAGACCGGCGAGATGATCGACTTCCTCGCGCAGCGTGCGCAGGTACCGATCGACCGTGGCGGGATCGTTGACTATGCCGTCCTCCAGTGCTTCGACGATCGCGCGCATGCCCGCCAGCGGTGTACGGAGATCGTGCGACACCCACGCAACGAGCTCTCGGCGCGATCCTTCGAGCGCCCGCTGATGTTCGCGAGCGTCGGCCAAACGGTCGCGCGTCGCCGCGAGCTCGGTCGCGAGGTGAGCGAGCTCGATCGGGGCATTGCGCTCGAACGGCCCGCCAGGGTCGGTGTCGTCGTCGTCGCCGATCCGCCGAGCTGCGGCGACGAGGGCGCGGCTCGCGCCGCCGACGCGCGATCCGAGAACGAAGCCGCCCGCAATCGCGACGGTTCCTGCGGCGATCAGGACCACTGTGAGCGCGGTCAGGTCGTGCTGGGAGATGAACATCGCTCGGGACGCGGCGTACGCGCCCGCGAGCACGGCGACGATCGAGCTGCAGGTGAGCGCGCCGATCTGCGCACCGATCGGTCGGCCCCGCAGGACCCGGAGGGCAATGGCGCCGATGACGAAGCCGACGACCGTCACACCACCGGCAATCGCGGCCAGCTCACTCGCGTCGTGCAGGGTCATGGGTCCCACCGGTAACCGACACTCCATACGGTCATGAGGTGCTTCGGCCTGCTCGGCTCCGCCTCGAGCTTGCCTCGGATCCGCCGCACGTGCACCGTCAGTGTGGCGGTGTCGCCGTACGTATAGCCCCAAACCTGCTCGAGCAATTCCTCGCGCGTCACGACGCGGCGAGGACGCGACGCAAGAAAGACAAGCAGGTCGAACTCGCGCGCAGTCAACATGACCGGCTCGTCGCCCCGCGTCACCTCGCGCGCCGCGACATTGATGCGCAGATCACCGGCCACGATCTCGGCGGCGAACTCCCCCGGACCCACGAAGGAATTCGCGCCACCGGCCCGGCGCAACACCGCTTGAACGCGCGCGGTCAGCTCACGCGGCGAGAACGGCTTCGACACATAGTCGTCGGCACCGAGCTCGAGGCCCATGACCCGGTCGTCTTCGTCGCCGCGTGCGGTCAACATGATCACCGCTACGGGAGCGACCGCACGCAAACGCCGGCACACTTCGAGCCCGTCGATCTGCGGCAACATCAGGTCGAGCACAACCAGATCGGGCCAACGCAATGCCGCCTCCGACAGCGCGCTCTCGCCGTCGCCGACGGCCGTCACCACGATCCCCGCATGCTCGAGGTACCGCACTACGACCTCGCGCACCGTCGGGTCGTCCTCGACGACGAGAACGTGCTCGCCCGGGTTCACCACTGCGACCATATCGACACCGCGACCACGAGCGCGCACGCAGCTTGGAGACTGAGCCAGGGACGAAGTCGGGCCGACGGCCCGCCCACCGACAGCGCCGCGGTCGCGAGCACCGCCCACGGCACGAACGGCAGCCAGATCCGTTCGACCTCGCCCTTCGACATACCGGAGAGGTCAGCGAGCGCGACGACTGCGAGCACCCCGCCCACGAGCAGCCACACGCGACGATCACGGAGACGACTGAGACCAACGGCGACCGCGGGTCCGGTCGCGACAGCGAACAGGGCAAGATCGGCGAAGAGGAAGTACGAGTACGGCCGGTGTATCGCGACGCCGGTCCAGTACTGATGTCGCGTCGCCGCGAATCCCGAGAACCACGAGAAACCGAATCCGGCAAAGAACAAGAAGACCGGAAGCGCGCCGACCGCCGCGATCGCGAGCAGCTCGAGGCGCCGGCGTGTGAAACACACCCAGGCGGGTATGAGCGCGAGCAGAACCAATCCGTAGGACAGAAATGCGGTGACCCCGAACCCGAACCCGCCTACGAGCGCGAGTGCCGTCGCGCGCCTCCCGCGACAGCCGCTCGCGAGGACCAGCGCGGCGATCGCCGCCGCCGAGACCCCCGCGAAGAACGCGTCCGCCGACTGCCACCAGATGACCGCCGGCAGCAAGACCATGAACGGAGCCGCGGTGCGCGCCCGGTCTTCACCCGCGACCTCCCGCAGTGCGACAAGTGCAGCGACTCCCGCCACCGCTCCTCCCGTGACGACGAGGGCGGCGTTCCATCCCGCGCTCGTGAGGCCGATCTTGGTGAGCAGCCACTCGATCACGACCATCCCGGGCGGATGGCCCTTCGTGTTCTGCGGATACCCGGCGATCTGCGCGACGAAGTGGGCCAAGAACGTGTGTAACGACCCGATCCCCTGCGCAGTCTGCAGGTAGTCGTTGCGACTCAGCCGCACCGCATCGGTGATCGCGTTCACGCCGTCCAGGCTGTCGACGAACGCGAGCGCAACCGCCCACACCGCACTGGCCGCAGCGGTCGCCGCCAGCATGGGCCGCCAACGCAGTTCACGAGCGAGGTCAGGACCGAAGCGGACGAAGGAGATCGCGACGATCAGCACTGGAACGAGACGTGCGCTCGGATGGAACCGGTACCCGCTCCAGAACGGCGGCGCAGCCAGATCGAGTCGGTACCCGCGCGACACCAGGACGTCGCCCCACACGACCGCGAGAACGATCAGTCCACCCCACAGCGACAGGACGCGCGCGACCGAGATCCGCGTGGGCGCGCGCACGTCGAGCATCGCAAAAAGCGTAACGATCGATGAGCGTGCCGTTCCGTTCGCCCGGCTCGGTCGGCCGAGAGTTTCGACAATTGTTAGACGATGAACGCGGACACGCCGGAGGCATCGTCGTTAGGTTGAGCGACGATGCCGGACGTCGTACTCCCCGCGCTTGACGAAGCCTTGGCGATCCCTTCGGTGCTCGCGAGCTTGCCCTCGGAATACGACCCGATCGTCGTCGACAACGGTTCCGTGGACGACACCGCATCGGTCGCGCAACGCCTCGGCGCGCGTGTGGTCGTCGAGCCGCGCCGAGGCTTCGGTGCGGCGTGCTTTGCCGGCCTGCTCGCGGCAACGGCCGACGTCGTGTGCTTCATGGATTGCGACGGCTCCCTCGACGGTCGAGATCTCCGGCGCGTCGCGGACCCCGTCATCGCCGGACACGCTGATCTCGTGCTCGGCGCGCGGCTCGCTGACGCGGACGCGTGGCCGTTGCACGCCCGCCTCGCGAATCGCGCCCTTGCCTTCGAGGTGCGTCGGCGCACGACACTGCACGTGCGCGATCTCGGACCCATGCGGGCCGCGCCCCGCGAGAAGCTGCTGACCCTTGGGCTCGTCGATCGTCGCTTCGGATGGCCGCTCGAGATGGTCCTACGCGCCTGGCAGGACGACTGGCGCATCGAGGAGGTCGACGTGCCGTACGCGCCCCGCGTCGGCCGTTCGAAGGTGACCGGCACGGTCGGCGGGACGATCCGCACGATGCGAGACATGGCGCAGCTCCTCCGATGAATCCCGACCGAACCCCAACCCGGTCGCTGCCTTCGATCGTCGTCCTCGCCAAATCGCCCGTACCCGGCCGCGTCAAGACGCGCCTGTGCCCGCCGTGCACCCACCGCGAGGCGGCCGACATCGCCGCGGCCGCCCTCGCCGACACGCTCGAGACAGTGTCCGACACGCCCGCCCACGCCCGCGTTCTCGCGCTCGACGGCGCACCCGGACCGTGGGTGCCCGAGGGCTTCGTCATCGTCCCGCAGCTCGGGCGCCGGCTCGACGAACGACTCGCCAACGCCTTCGCCGCAGTCACGGGACCGGCGGTCCTGATCGGCATGGATACACCGCAGGTGTCGCGCGACCGGCTCGTCGAGGCGATGGAGACACTGAGCGAGCCCGACGTCGACGCGGTCCTCGGCAGGGCCGTCGATGGCGGCTGGTGGGCCATCGGACTCCGGCACGCGGATCCACGCGTCTTCATCGGCGTTCCGATGAGCACCGAACACACCGGCGCCGATCAACTCACCCGACTGCGATCACTCGGGCACCGCACCCATCCGCTCGACGAACTGCAGGACGTCGACACGTTCGCGGACGCGGTCGAGGTCGCACGCATGATCCCGAACTCGCGTTTCGCGACCGCGATCGACGCCCTCGACCGAGCCGAAGTCGCCACGGGATGATCGCCACCTCTACCGAGGTGCACAGCGAACGGGTCGCGGCCCGGCTCGGACTCGCGCTCGCCACGACCTTCACGATCTGTTTCCTGACCGGCCTGTATTCGCACTTTGCGCAGCATCCTTCGCTCGGTTTCGAGCTGCCGGCGCGGCCCGTAGGTCTGTATCGCTTCACGCAGGGTCTGCACGTGGTGACCGGTATCGCGTCGATCCCTCTCCTGCTCGCGAAGCTCTGGAGCGTCTACCCCCGGCTCTTCCAGTGGCCGCCGTTCACGAGCGCCGCGCAAGCGATCGAGCGCCTTGCGATCTTCCCTCTGGTCGCAGGATCGATCTTCATGCTGTTCACGGGCCTGGCGAACATCAACCTCTGGTATCCGTGGCACTTCGACTTCCCCACGACGCACTACCGAACGGCGTGGATCGTGATAGGCGCGCTCATCGTGCACATCGGCGCGAAGTTCACCACGAGCCGGCGCGCGTTGCGACGCACACCGAAGACTCCGACCGATGCACCTGCCGCCGGCGCGTTGGCCGAGCGTCGTCGCTTCCTCTACACCGTGTTCGGTGTCAGCGCGCTCGCCATCACGTTCACCGTCGGGCAGACCTTCCGCCCGCTGCGCAAGCTCGCGCTCCTCGCGCCCCGCCGACCCGACGTCGGGCCGCAGGGATTTCCGGTGAACGGGACGGCCAAGGAGACAGGAGCGCTTGGCCTCGCCAATTCGCCCGCCTACCGGTTCGAAGTGACCGGGCGTGTCGCACATCCGCTGTCGTTCACCGTCGACGAACTGCACGCGCTTCCCCAACACTCTGGCACCCTGCCGATCTCGTGCGTCGAAGGCTGGAGCACGTCGCAACGCTGGACGGGCGTCCGCGTCCGCGATCTCCTCGAGATGGCGGGCGCCGAACCGCACGCCTCGGCGAGTGTCGAGTCATTCCAGCCGTATGGCAGCTATCGCACCTCCGACCTGAACCACTTCCAGGCCCACGATCCCGACACGCTCCTCGCGACGATGGTCAACGGCGAACCGCTGGCGGTCGACCACGGGTACCCGCTGCGGCTCATCGCCCCGGACCGGCCGGGGGTGATGCAGACCAAATGGATCAAGACACTGATCGCCACCTGACGCACGCCGCCGAGCCGAACCGGATCGGTCTAGCGATCGGTCTCGTCCTCGGCATTCCGGTGATGCTCATCGGCATCGTGGGAATCGTCCGTCATACCGACGCGACGCCACCGTCGAGCTACCTACGGTTCTTCGTCGGCGGTGATCTCCTACACGACCTCGTCGTCGCGCCCGTCGCGGCCCTCGTCGCATTCGTCGTCTTGCGCCGGGCGCCGGCGGTCGCACGCGGCCCGTTGCGTGCGGCGCTGTTCGGTTCCGCGGTCATGATCGCGATCGCTTGGCCGGGGATCCGGCACTACGGACGCATGCGCGCTCCCGACAACATCTCGGTACAACCGCTGAACTACGCGACATCGACCGCGACCGCGGTCGCCGTCGTCTGGGCGGTCGCCGCGATGTGGCTCGTCATCGCGCTCATCCGCACCCGAGAAAAGCGAGTCGCTCCTGCTCAGCCGATTCTCAGACCCGATTCGTAATCCCGTTCGTGGACCCGCGCCCCCAGCCTGCCGAGAGCGACCGCGCACGCCCGCAGTACCGTCGCGACGTGCCATCCCCGGCCCCGGCGACACCGAAGCCGCCGGCCGGCGCGGCGGTCGCGGTCCACGATCTCAGCTTCCGGTACGACACCCCCGAGGGCGACCTGATCGTGCTCGATCATCTCGACTTCGAGGTCGCGGCCGGCACGACCGTCGCGATTGCCGGCGCGTCCGGTTCGGGCAAGACCACGCTGCTGTCGGTACTCGGTGGGCTCGACCGACCGCAGGACGGCACGGTGATGGTCGGCGGTCACGCCCTGGCCGACCTGGGCCGAGACGAGATGGCGCGCTACCGACGCGAGGTCGTCGGCTTCGTCTTCCAGGACTTCGGCCTACTCGGTCAGCTGACCGCGCTCGAGAACGTGGAACTCGCGTTGACGTTCGCGCACACGTCGCGGCGCCGCCGACGCGCGCGGGCCCGTGAACTCCTGGACGCCGTCGGTCTGGGCGAACGCGTCGGCCATCGCCCGCGTGCGCTGAGCGGCGGAGAGAAGCAGCGCGTTGCGATCGCCCGCGCGTTGGCGAACGAACCGCTACTCGTGCTGGCCGACGAGCCAACCGGCAATCTCGACGCCGCCTCGTCGGCCGCGGTCCTCGATCTGTTGCTGCGCGTACCGGCCGAACGCGGGACGACAATCGTGGTCGTCACCCACGACCAGGCCGTAGCGGCGCGCGCCGATCGCCGCATGCATCTCGTCGACGGTCGGATCGCCGCATCATGACGTGGCGAGACGCGATCGCACTCGCGCGCCGCAGTGTCGGCCGGCGCGGTGGCCGCGCCGCGCTCACCGTGCTGGCCGTCGCGCTCGGCGCCGCGTTGCTGTCGTCGTTGCTCATCGCCAGTACCGCCGCCAAGCAACGAGTGCTCGATCAGGTCAGCGAGGGTGGCCCGCTGTCCGGAATCAAAGTCGATGCCGCCGCGCCGTCACCCGTCGCGCTCGACAGCGACAATCCCCGCCCCGGGCCACCCCGCCGCATCGACGACGCCGCACTGCAGTCGATCGCCCGCCTCCCCGACGTCGTGTCGGTGCTGCCGATCATCGCGACTCCCATGGTTTTTGAGGCACCCGCAGTCCTTCCCGCGGCGGCGCGGGCAACCGACAACGACGGCCGCCCGATCTTCGATTCGCTGATCGGAATCGACCTGAGCCGCATCAACGACCTCCCCGTCACGCTGCTCTCGGGCCGGCTCCCCGACCTCGGTTCACAGACCGAGGTCGCCGTCACGAGCGACTTCCTCAGCCGCATCGGGATGACCACCCAGAACGCGGCCGCGATCGTCGGAACCGAGCTCACCCTCGGCGCACCGCGCGATTTCGACAGCGGCATCGGACGGCGCACCCGGGCGCGTTGGACACGCGCCGAGATCGTCGGCGTCGTCTCCCAGGACGCGGGTTCCGGGCTCGTGATCTCGTCGCTCGATCTGGCTCGCGCCGCGCAGGCGTGGACCGCACTCAGCGCGCCGAGCACCCCACCCGCTCCGCCCACCTCGCCCTACGCCGACCTGTTCGTGGTCGCGCACGGACTCAACCGCGTGACCGAGGTCCGCACCGAGATCAACAACGTCGGCTACTCGACCAGCGCGCCCGAAAGCCTCATCACCCAGGTACAACGGTACGTGCACGTCGTCGAGCTCGTCCTCGCTGGGATCGGGCTCATCGGCCTCGCGATCGCAGCGCTCGGTATCTCGAACGCGATGCTCGCGGCGATTCGTGAGCGCCGCCGCGAGATCGGCGTACTCAAAGCCGTCGGCGCGACCGACCGCGACGTCCGCCGCGTGTTCCTCGTCGAGGCCGGCACACTCGGCTTCGTGGGCGGAGTGCTCGGCGCGACGATCGGGTTCGTCGTCGCTCGCATCCTCGCGACGGTCGTCAACAGCTACCTGTCCAGCGAAGGTCTGCAGACAGTGCGGCTCGGTGTGCCCGTCGCGCTGCTCGTGGCCGTGATCGGTGGAGCGACCCTGCTCGCGCTCGCGGCCGGAACGTTGCCCGCCATTCGCGCCGCGCGCATGCCGGCCCGGCAGGCAATAGGAGACGAGTGATGCGGCGTTACGTCGTCCTCACGGTCGTGGCGCTCGTCGCGCTCGGGGCGTGCAGTACCGCGTCGAAGTCGAAGGGCCCGGCCTCCGAACCTTCCACCGGCCCGACCATCACCGTCCTCGCGCTCGGCGGCAGCGCGACCGAAGGCGACGGCGTTCGCGACCGGCTACGAGATGCGTGGCCCTATCTCGTATTCGAGACCGCATTTCCGCGTTCGACGGTCTTCGTCAACGGCGCCCTCGACGACGCGACACTGCAACACGCAATCACGGCGCAGGCACCGCTCGCCGCGCAGTTGAAACCCGACGTCATCGAGGTTTGGTTGGGCGCCGACGACGTCACCGCACGGACACCGATCTCATTGTTCCGCGCCGAGTTCCACCAACTGCTCGACCTGTTGCACGCGTCGGGCGCGCGTCGCATCATTGTCGCCGACCTCCCCCCGGCGCTCGGAAGCACCGCTCCGTACAACACCGCGATCCACGCCCAGGTTGCGGCGGCGCATGCGGAACTCGTTTCCCTGGCGAACGTCGCGATCGCCCTGGGACCGACTGACGGTCTCACACCACAACCGGATACCGCGAGCCACCGCCTCATCGCCGCGGCATTCGAACGCCGGATCGATCAGAACCCTGGTTGAGTCGTCGTGCTCGGCGCGACCGTGGTCACTCAGTTCAGTGGCGCCTCGCACTGAACCCTCGGGGAGAGCGCCACGGTCGTCAGTCGGTCTGGGTGGCTGCCGTGCACTCGATCAGGCATCTGGTCGTATACAATGTTTGCTATAGTGCACATGACGGCACCAGCTCGACGAACTCGTAGGTGTAAGCAAGACGCCGCCCGAGGAACCGGGCGACGAACTTCACTTGTGACCCAACCCGCACAGGCGGCGGAGTGAGCCACTCGACCGACTCGATGTTCGCGTAATGGGCTGGATGCTCGAAGGATTGGACGACGCCCGTCGCGCACACGCGCTGGACAACCTGCGTATCAGCCTCTCCGCCCACGACACCGGCGACGGCGTCTGCTACGAGTCGGCCACTTGGACGATCCACGCCACCCAAGAGGAGCAACGGTGAACTACTTCGCCGTCATCCGCGAAGCCGGACCACTCTGGATTGACCGGCAAGGAGCCTTCGAGCAACCGGGCGCGAAAGACGCCGAGCTAGCCAACGCGAGCACAGTGCGAGCGGCCGGGCGTTGTGGTGATGTCGCGGACCAGTCTCGGTACGTTCGCCGATGCTCGGCCGCCTCAGCGATCGCTCCCCCGAGCATGTCGTGGAACTGCCAGTCCTGACCAGTGCAGACTGGTGACGTGCGCGGGAACGTGGGTGGTGGCGTGCGGCGGGGGGCCATGGTCGTCGGCCGGGAGGTGGAACTCGACCACTTGCGACGAGCGTTCCACGCGGCACGCGATGGCGGTTCGCGCTGTGTGTTCTTGGTCGGGGAAGGCGGAGTTGGAAAGACCCGTGTGCTCGCCGAGGTCGGGGCCGAAGGCCGTCAACTCGGCCTAAGCGTGATGGCCGGGCGGGCACCCGTCACTTCCCCGGTTGCATTCAGTGTGGTGTCCGAAGCGTTGCGTTCTTGGCTGCGCGCGCACCCGACGGTGAGGACGATGGCGCCGTTCGACACCGGACTACGTCTCCTACTTCCGGAATGGCCAGTTGACACGCCGGCGGACGTTCTCTCGGATGCACAACTACGACTGCTCGCGCTCGAAGGCGTCGTAAGGCTGGTGCAGGAGATCGCGGCAACGAGCCGAGGTGCGGTGATCCTGCTGGACGATCTTCATGCGGCCGACGCCGATGGCGTGCACCCCCTCGCTCGCGTTCGGTACCGTTCCACGCGATGCGTGCGAACCCGATCGCCTGGCTCTTCAGCCGAGCGAGCATCTCGCGCCGCGCGCGGGCGCTGCCAGACCCGGCCGGGTCAAGAAGCGTCGCCGAATACGAACGTCGGCGAGCCGCCCTCCGCTCCGCTACCACCAAGCGACACGAGGCCAGCACGTAAAAATCCCTCTTGTCGACCGAATTTCTTGCCGCGTTCGGCCCTCGCCCCGCGCTATTCCCAGGTTTGAGCACCACTCCGCCCGAACGAGGTCCGCCTTCCCGCTACGAACCGACGCGAATGCCTCGTCGTCCAGCACCGTCGTCCCGACACTGCGCCCCTTAGGTAAATCCTTAGGTAGTGCCGACACGAGGCAGCGCCTGGGCCGTTGACCAGGTCATATGAGTCGGGCTGGCGGGATTCGAACCCGCGACCTCTTGACCCCCAGTTACCGCCCGAACGTCCCACTACGTCTCACCACGTCTCACGTTTCGCCGCCGACCAGGCATTACGCGAAGGCTTCTCGACCGGATGTTTCACTACGTCTCGCTACGTTTCTTAGGTAAAAACTTAGGTAGTCCGTCTCACTTCACGGCCACGCGACACCGAGTGCTCGCGCCGCGGTGCTGAGCTTCATCACCAAGCGATCAGCACGATCCGGGAGCGGCTCGAAATCGTGACGTCGATAGAACGCGGCCGCCCCTTCGTCGATCGCGTCGACGACGACAACCTTGCCGCCGGCGGCGCGGGCCGCGTCGATGATCGAGCCGAGCGCGCGCACGATCAACTCGGCGCCGAGTCCTTGGCCATGAAGATCCGAGCTCAGCGCAAGCTTGGCCAACAGGATCGCAGGGATCTGACGCGGCGCTCCACGACCAACCTTCTTCGGCGCGTCACCACGATCGAGAACGTGCGGCGCGATCGCGAAATAGCCGACGACCGTGTCGCTCTCCTCGATCAGGACGAAGGTTCGAGTTCCTTGGCCCATGGCGTTTCGTGCGTGGAGACGCAGCCAACCATCGAGTTCGTCATTTCCCGATGTGAACGATTCAAGGTCGTGGGTCTCGTCGAACGCAACGACTCGAAGGCTCACCGAGAAGCAATGCGAGGCCGGCGACCCACTCGTCGCGCGACCTTGGTGAGCGTCGGCGCGCGGTCGGGTTCGTCAATCGCCGACAACAGCCGATCGAAGTAATCCGCCGGGACCGTGGTCGACATCTGCCCCGCCACGAGTTCGTCGGCCCGCTCGACAGCAGCGTCTACGACAAACGCTGACACCGACGTCCCCGAGATCGTCGCAGCCAACTCGAGCCGCGCCCGCTGCTCGGGCGACACCCGCGCTTCCAACCGATCCGACTTCACCGCCAACACCCTCCAACCGATATCTCAATGTACGGACAAGTGTACGTACATCGCCGTCAGGATGTAAAGGCGGTCGCCATCAAGCGGGCATCCCCCGCCCGGAAGCACCACGGCGTGCGGCTGAGCCAACCGGCCTGTGGCCTGCTTTCGAGCATCGGGATCTCTCGACCGCACGCTCGAGGGTATTTGCGTCCGGCTCCGGGCGGACTCATTGCTGCGTCCAGGCCAAGTATTCGCGGGCGACGGCTCGTTCGATTGCCTCTACGAGCAGGTCTGCCGATCCCCGGCACGCAGCCAAGTTGGTAGGCGACAACAGCGGAACGAATCCCTGGTCGGTTTCGCGACGACGACTGGGACGACGTTCGAGGTTGCGACTCTGATCGCGTCTGGTTGGTCGTTGCGATGGTAGACGTCGAATGGGACGGGCAGCCCGGCCTGGCAGGCCTTCCATTCCGATCGCTCGCGTGCAAGGCCGTGCGTGATGTCGCACAGCGCGCAGTGTGATCGGCCGAGCCGGGCACCGACCCAGTAGGTGAGCTCACCGCGCATCGTTCCCTCGGCGTCGTAGACGCCAACCAAACGTTGGATGCGTCGACCGTGATCGGCGCGGGGCGCGTTCACGTGCCGGCCTGGGCCGTTGTGATCTCCGTTCCGGCATCTTGTTTCATGAGGACAGGATCGCAGTCCGCGGCTCCGCGCTGGTGTAGGAGGTACTCCGAGAAGGCGCCGCGAGAAAGGCGACCAGACCGAGCACGAGACCGAACATCATGTGCTCGGCCGCGAAGGTAATCCAGCCAACCATCTTCGCCATGTCCGAGATGGTCGCGCCGGAACCTGTGATGGCGGCGACGAGAGGCAACGCGACGAAGCTCGAAACGACGAATGCTGAGAAACCGAACGCTATGCCCGCGGGGACGAGCGTTCGCCGGGGCCGCCGCCGAGCCAGGAGCGAAAAGGCCATGCCATACGACGCGCCGGTAAGCATGTGGATCATCAAACCGCTGACGGCCGGCCCGGCCGTAAACCAGAACTTCCTTCCGGCCATTGCCTGCCCGATCGAGGTCATCATGGACTTTGGAGAACCGAGGAGAGCGGAGATGTGGAACAGCGGGGTGAAGAATCCGTGGTGCTGATATGTGATCGAGGCGACCATGGCAAACATCGCCATGGCTGCGCCGGCGATGATCCCGCCGATCGCACCGCGCGTGACGGCAGGTTGCAGGGGCACGGATGCCGGGCGGGTGTCATGGGGACCCTTTCGGTTCGAGACGACGACGATCGAGAACGGTCTGGAAACCCGCCCTCCCCTCGCATTCCTTCCATCGAACGTCCCCGAAATGTCTGCGAAGGAAATGGAAGGATTCGCGTCGTTCACCGGGTTCTGCAGGCGAGAGAAGAACACTGAGCACCCTGCCGCGTCGAGCGAGGGAGTCCGGCCGGAGACGCTGATGGCCGACGATATGAAGCCCGATGTCACCGAGAGCAGCCCCACTGAGGATTCGAGGCGCTTCACCGCGATTGTCGCTCCGGAACTCGACATGCTTCTTCGCGCCGCGAGATCGCTCTCGGACAACATCCAAGACGCCGAGGACCTCGTCCAGGACACGTTGTTCAGAGCATTCCGGTCGCTCGATCGGTTCGACGGTCGACACCCGCGCGCGTGGTTGCTCACGATCATGCGGAACGCCGATCACAACCGGCACCGGCGTCGCCGCCCGACGCTGCTACGACACGAAGAGACCCTGAACGCCGAGATCGACCGCCGCAACCCACCGTCGTCAAGCGCGGAGGACGTCGCGACGCGACCGATGACCGCACCCTGGGTGACGAACGCGCTCGACGGTCTCTCGCCCCGGCTACGACAGGTCGCCCATCTCGTCGACGTCGACGGTCTCACCTACGACGAGACCGCGGCCCTGCTCGACATCCCTGCGGGAACCGTGATGAGCCGCCTGCACCGGGCGCGCCGCCAGATGCGCACTCGTCTCGAACGCCAACCCGACTTTCGGAGCGAGCAGTGATGAGACCGCGAGACGCACTCGACATGTTCCGTCGCAAGGGCGGCGCCCGTTGCATCGAGATCGGGAGACTCGTGCAGAGCTATCTCGACGGGACTCTCGATGCCGACGCAACCGCGAGCGTCGCGCGGCATCTCGACGCATGTCGCAGGTGCGGTCTGGCCGCGGACGACTACCGGCGAATCAAGTTCGCTCTCAACCGGTCTATCGAACCGCTGCCGGCGGAATCGCTGCTACGACTCCGCGCCTTTGCCGCCGATCTCGCGGCAGAACATACGACACGCGAGTGAGCGACACCGAACCCTTCGCGTCGCGGTGGAAGCGACGCGCAGTGAGCATTCCGGTCATGCTGACCGTGACGGCGATCGGAGTCGCATGCTTCCCGCTGATCGTTGTCGGCGCCGTCGTCGCCGACGTCGTCCGGCTTCGGGTTCGGCTCCCTTCCGTGCGGGTCGCGGCGTTCTTGATGCAGTACGCGCTCAACGACAGTGCGGAAATCCTCCTCGCACCGATCTTGTGGATCGCAGCCGGATTCGGAACACGACTCGCCGCTCCCCCATCCGTGCGCCGCCACGAAAGGCTCCAGGCGTGGTCGATCGCTGTGCTTGCTCGTCGTGCCGAACGTCTTCTCGGGATCCGCGTCGAACTCGACGAGCAGACCGCTGCGGCACTCGAGCCGGGGCCAGTCATCGTGTTGTGTCGTCACGTCAACATCGTCGACGCGTCGCTGCCCGCGCTGCTCTACCAACGTCTCGGGTACCGCACGACAGGCGTGATCATGGCGGAACTCCTCGCCGATCCCGGCTTGGACCTCATCTACGCCCGGACCGGTTCCGTCTTCATCGCGAGAGACAACGGCCCCGACGCCCGTTCACTCGTCGCCGGACTCGGCAACGGAGCCGACTCCCGGACCGCGCTCGTCATCTTTCCCGAAGGGCGTCTGTTCCGCCCCGACCGACGAGAACGGTCGCTCGCACGGCTCCGCGAACGCGATCCGGACCGGGCCCGCAGACTCGAGGACACAACGCACGTCGTTCCTCCTCGGCCCGGTGGCGTGTGCGCACTCCTCGACGCAAGCCCCGACGCAGACGTCGTCGTCATGGCCCACAGCGGACTCGACCGCTACCCGACGTTCCGCGAGCTCGCCCGTTCAGTGCCACTCCGGGATCCGGTGCGAATGACCGCGTGGCGCGTCGCCGCCGCCGACATCCCTACCGGGAATGAAAAGCGGACGGCGTGGCTCGACGATCAATGGTGTCGGGTCGATGCCTGGGTCGACGCTCAGTGTGCGCTGTCATGAGTTCACGTCTGCCCGGCTGGGGCGACGACCTCGACTCGTTTCACGCCCAGCAGCCCGGAATCACGGAGGACGTTCTCGCACGCGGCATCGACCGAGATGGCGCCAGCCCGTATGCATGGTGGGGCAAGCTGCGCTTCCGCCTCGGCGTCGGCGACGGGCAGCTTCCCGAGATCGCGTCGTTGCTCGCCAAACGATTGGGCTCGCTGCCGGGAGTCGAAGTGGTCATGCGCTACACGGTCGGGCCGTCGGTGGGCTGCCATACCGGTGCCGGGACCGTCGGCGCGATCTACTACGCACGATGACGACCCGCGACTACGACCTACTGATACTCGGCGCTGGGGCCGGCGGACTTACCGCGGCTCGCGAGGCGAACCGGCGCGGCGCACACACACTGTTGATCAACGACGGACCGCTCGGCGGCGACTGTACGTTCACCGGTTGCGTACCGTCGAAAGCGTTGCTGGCGGCGGCGGCGAAGGGATTGTCGTTCGATCAGGCGATGACTCGCGTGCACGACGCGATCGAACAGATCGCGGCACGGGAAGACGCCGTGACCCTGCGCGGGGAAGGTGTCGACGTCGCCGAAGGACGCGGCGTGTTCCGGTCGCCGACCGAGATCGCGGTCGACGGCGCCCGATTTCGGGCACCGCGTGTCATCATCGCGACCGGCGCCACCGCGGCGATTCCCCCGATTCCGGGACTATCCGAGACGTCCTTCCTCACGAATGAGCAGGTGTTCTCGCTCGAGCAGAAGCCGTCGTCGATGATCGTTCTCGGCGGGGGCGCGATCGGTGTCGAACTCGCGCAGGCCTTCGCCCGGCTCGGCACGAAGGTCACGATCATCGAAGCGCTCGAACGCCTCCTCTCGAGCGAGGAGCCCGAGGCCTCTGCCGTCATACACGACGCGCTCATCGACGACGGCGTCGGGATATGTGTCGGCGAGCATGTCTCTGCCGTCCGAAACGTCGAAGGCGGGGTCTGTATCCGCCGCGGCGACGACAGCGAGCTCCAAGCCGAACAGCTGTTGGTCGCAGTCGGCCGCGCGCCGGTCACGCACGGGTTGGGACTCGAAACGGCCGGCGTCGAGACCGACGAGCGAGGCTTCATCCGCACAACCAATACCCTCGCGACAACGGCCCGTGGCATCTGGTCGATCGGAGACGTAACCGGACGGATGCAATTCACTCACGCGGCCGCCCGCATGGCGTTCGTCGCAGTGCACAATGCCTCGAACCGCACCGCACGCCTCGTGCCGTCACGGTTCAATACCGCCGCGATCCCGTGGGTCACCTTCACCAGCCCCCAGATCGGGCGCGTCGGCATTACCGAAGCCGAAGCGGCGCGCATCAACGGAGCTCGCGTCGCCTACCTCCCGCTCGACGAGGTCGACCGCGCCGTCGCCGAACACGAGACTCGCGGGTTCGTCAAGCTCATCGCCGGCCCGAGACCGGTGCTCCGCAATCTCGGTGGCGGACGCATACTCGGCGCCACCATCGCGGCACCCTCCGGCGGCGAACTCGCCGACGAAGTCGCGCTCGCGATGCACACACGCGCGTTCACGGGAAGGCTCGCGCAATCCGTGCACGCCTACCCGACATGGTCAAGTGCACTCCAACAGACCGCCGTACAGTTCTTCTTCACCTACGGAGGACGCGCCGCTCGACCTGCACACCATGGGTAGCTTGCTGCTTCCCCGGACGGACCGAGTCGCACTACGCGATATCTCGTGAGCGGGTGCGCCGTGCGACACTCGACCTTGTGAGCCGCATCGAATGGACCAACTATCTCGAGCGCTTCCACTCCGACCGCGCCGGGATCACCGAAACCATTCTCAGCTCGTGCCGCGCCGACGCAATCACCCCCTACGAATGGCTCGGCACGCTGCTGGTCCCGGGGACGAGAACAGTGCTCGACATCGCGTGCGGGAGCGGCCCAATGCGCCAGATCGTCGGCCCCGCATGGTTCGGAGTCGACCGCTCGCGCGCCGAGCTCGCCACGGCGCGCCACGCATACCGCGAAGGCCGTCTCACTCTTGCCGACGCAAACGCGCTCCCATTTCGCGTCGGCTGTGCAGACACGGTCGTGTGCTGCATGGGCCTCATGGTCATTCCGTCGATCGAAACGGTCCTGCGTGAGATCACGCAGGTCGCCGCACGGCAGGCCCGGCTCGCGGTGCTGCTCCCCACCACGAGCCCACTGACGATCCGCGATCGGCTTCGGTACGCCCGTCTGCTGGCGACCTTGCACATCACGACCTTCCGCTACCCGAATCCGGCCGTGATCAAGGACCCCCATCGCCCATTGCACGACGCCGGATTCACCGCCACCGACGACGACCGCAAACGTTTCTCCTTCCAGATCGCTGATGCAGACGCCGCAGACGCGCTGATCGACTCGTTCTACGTACCTGGAATACACGCCGAACGTCTCGACGCCGCGAAGCGCGTGGCGCGGCGCTGGACCGGCACCGACATCGGTATCCCACTTCGGCGCCTCGCGGCACGACCCACGTGATCACCCTCGCGGCGGGCGGTGCGGGCGGCCGCGAGTTGTAGGTGCTTGCTGGCAGGATTGCCTGTGTGTCGGGTCCGTCTCGATGCGATCATGTCTTCGGACTGAGGCTCGCGCTCAGGCGAAGCCGATGATCGAGATTGCTCCGGCGACGAGGCAGTCGATCGCGAATGGCGTGAGCCTTGCGCTCGCGGCTACGCCTGTCGCCGGTGAACCGCAGCCAAGCATCCGAACCGGCGTTCACCGTCCCAGAGTTTCTCGATAGCGCGAGTTGGTGTCGCGGGTGACCGCGGCACCCGGATCATCGTCGAGCGGCCGACGACCACTTACACCCGGCCGACGAATGGTGAGGTTGGCCGCATTGGCAAGTGCGTGCACGATTGTCTTCGCTGGCCTGTACATCGGCGCGGTCCGCACTCGGCTCGGCCAACGAACCGACGAAGCCGCGCTCGTCGGTCGTGTCACCAACGGATCTCTCCAAGCTGCCACGAACCATCTGCTCAACACGATCAGCGTGACCTCGCTGTTCTTGGGCACTGGCGCGTTGGCACTCCTCGCGCTCAGCCGACGACGGCCGCGCCTCGCGGTCGGCGTCGTCGCGATGGTTGTCGGCGCGAACCTGACGACCCAACTCCTCAAGTCGCACCTCCTCCCTCGGCCCGATCTGCTCCATCGCCCCGGCGCCGCATCCGTCCCGAGCTTCCCCAGCGGCCACGCAACGGTCGCAATGTCACTCGCTCTGGGGCTCCTGCTCGTCGTGCCGCCCCGGTCGCGGACGATCGTCGGTTGCATCGCCGTGGCGTACGCCACGCTCATCGGCGCCGCGACCCTGACCGCGGGCTGGCACCGACCGAGCGACGTGATCGCCGGTTACCTCGTCGCCACCACGTGGGCCACGATCCTGACTGGTTCGATAATCGGAGTTCGCGGTACTGGCGCACTCGCAGGCTCTCGGCCGCCGGCGGCGCTCAGCCGGCTCATGTCCAACCGCCGGATGCTCATCGCCGGCGCCTGGCTCCTCAGTACGGCATTTGTCGTCAGTGCCGCGGTCCTCCTCGTCTTGAACGGGCGACGGCTGACACCCACACGCGTCGGGGCCTCCTACGCCAGCGCCGTCGTCGCAATCACCGGCGCTGCCCTCGTGCTGCTCAGCGTTGTCCTGCGCGCCCTTCGCGGCGCGCTCTTGGACCCACCCCGCGACCAGAGCTGACTCAACACGTCCGCATCTCCCCGCGCGGTTACGACGTGACGACCACGCGTCGGGTCAGGTGGAGGGTTTCTGGGAGGTGCGACGGTTGCTGAGATGTTGAGGGCGGCGGGAGTTCGCCGCGCCCGCGGCAACGACTGGGAACGCTCCCCGGCTCGTCTCATCGACAACCAAACGTTGACCATCGTTGCCGCGAGTCGGGCGGTAGAGATCGGGTATAGCCTCGACCGCGTTGCCGCGCATCGCTCGCGTGTCAATGCCGCTCAGGACCCCGGTGGCGCGTCGAATATCGCGCCCGAGAAGGGTTCCGGCATGGCCGCCTTGGTAGTCGTCGTTTTCGTACTCGTTTTGTTGGCGTTGATCGTGGTCGCGATGTCGCCGCGGACCTCGTCGAAGCGGCGGGATGGGGTCGTCACGGCGTGTTGATGCCGGCCCGCCACGTCCTCCTAACGGCAAGCGGTGATGCGGCCGCGCGGCCGCGTGTGGTCGAGGCGCTCGTCCTCTGCGCGTACTCCTACGCCATGTCGTAACTCCGCACGATCGCCCGCACGCCAGCCCTTCGCCAACCACGACTATCTCGAAAGGAACGCGACGATGACGACGACCGAACACTCACCCCACGAAGGTCACACCCATGAACATGGTCCTGCCTGCGGCCATGCGTCCGCCCCGCACGGCGACCATGTCGACTACTTCCATGACGGCCACGTCCACAGCGCCCACGATGATCACTGGGACGAGTGCAAAGAATCCGCGCACCAATCGCACGAAGATCACGCGCACGAACACGGTGACGGCTGCGGACATAAAGCCATTCCCCACGGAGACCATGTCGACTTCCTGCACGACGGCCACCGTCACGCCGCTCACGACGGCCACTGGGACGAGCACCGACCCGAGCAGGAACACGAAAGAGGGAAATCGTGATCGTTCGACGGAAGATCCTGTCTCGCGCGTTTATCTGACTGTGCAGGAACCGAACGGCGTCTGGTTGGCTTGTTCGTCACAGCTCCGGGTTGTGCCAGCTCCCGGGGGTTGTGATGAGGGAATCTGCTTGCTTCGGCCCCCAGCTTCCGGGCAGGTAGCGGTGGGCGCGGTCGTGGTTCACGAGGACGGGGTCGACGACTGCCCACGCGGCCTCGACGGAGTCCTCGCGGGTGAACAAGGCGCGGTCGCCGACCAAGGCGTCTCCGAGGAGCCGCTCGTAGGGTTGTTCCTCGTTGGGTTGCCCGTTGAGCAAGGAGAGCTCCCGCTGATCTCCGACGTACTCCTCGCCCGCACGTTTGACCCGGGCCGCGAGCGCGATCTCCGGGGTGGGCGAGAGCCGAAAACGCAAGTAGTTGGCCCGACCGTCTGCCGGTGATGCGTCGTCGAACAGCGGTTGTGGCGGCGGTTTGAGCTCGACGACCACCTCCGATGCGGTCTCGGCCAAGCACTTACCCGACCGCAGGTACCACGGAACTCCCGCCCAGCGCCATGAGTCAATGAACAACCGAAGGGCACAGAAGGTCTCCACGTCGGAATCCTTCGCCACGCCCGCCTCGTCCCGATAACCGGTGAACTGACCCCGGACCAGGTCAGCCGAGACGAGCGGTCGCATCGCTTTGAACACGTTGAACTTCGCGGTCTGCACAGCACCCACGCCTTGGTATGCGGGCGGCTCCATCGCGAGCAGTGCCACGACCTGGAACAGGTGGTTCTCAATCACGTCCCGCAAGCAGCCGGCGGTCTCGTAGAACGCACCCCGACCCTCGACACCGAACTGCTCGGCCAAGGTGATTTGCACGCACGCGACGTAGTTCCGATTCCAGATCGGTTCGAGGAAGGAGTTCGCGAAACGGAAATAGAGGAGGTTCATGATCTCCTCTTTACCGAGGAAGTGATCGATGCGGAAGATCGCGTCCTCCGGAAACGCTGACCGCACGACCCGGTTCAGCTCTTGGGCCGAGGCGAGATCGCGCCCGAACGGCTTCTCGACGATGATCCGTGCGTCGCGGTTCAATCCTGCAGCACTCAGCCCCTGGATCACCGTCGCGAACAGGGAAGGTGGAATGGCGAGATAGTGCGCCGGACGGCGCGCACCTCCGAGTGCCTTCCCCAGCGCGTCGAACGTGGTCGGGTCGCCGTAATCGCCGTCGACGTACCCCAACAGCGCCAGCAATCGGTCGCAGGCATCGACGTCGTCGATGCCTGCGCCGGTCCGCGCAATGCTGTCGCGCGCACGGTCACGAAGCTGCGGCAGACCCCACCCCGAGAACGCGACCCCGACGACAGGAACGTCCAACGTGCCGCGCTTCACCATCTGGTAAAGAGCGGGAAAGATCATCTTGTGCGCGAGATCTCCCGTCGCGCCGAAAAATACAAACGCGTCGGCCGCGGTCAAACCCTCATCGATGTCGCTCATGAGCAGCCCATCTCTCGCATTCCGAGTCGCAGTGTGAGCACTCGTCTCGCACGGAGGCTCATCGGCCTCGCCTCGTCGCCGACGCGTAGAATTGCTCGGGCGTTTTCACACCTGGCGTGCGGCCGGCGAGGCGCGGCGACGAGGCCGTTGCGTGCCCACTGGCGATGGTGGTTCCACGCGCAGGAGACCACCGGTGTTACACAGCCGGATCAACCGCGCGCATGCCGACGACAAGTCGCGGATCACGAGTTTGTGACCGCGTCGGCCGGCGTAGCGGGTCGCGTCGACGAGTGCGCGGTATCCGGCGGAGTCCATGAAGGTCACGCTCGAACAATCGATGCTCACGAGTGCAGTAGCAGTAGAGCTCCTGAGCATTGCCTTGCCCCGTTTCGTATGGGGCGAAGGAGCCGGGGTCCGGGGCTCGGTCGCGGTATCGCAAAAGTACCTGCACAGAACATACACCCCGATGCGTGGAGGAACGCGGTTCGAAACGGTTCGTCAAGACCACCAAAAGCGCGATCGGCGCGCCGCCTTTCGCGATCTCGACGGACAGTCCGAGGACAGCGAACAATCCCTCCGCCGACCATCCCACCGACGCCTATCGCGACGGCTTCCCACAACCCGACACGAGCCGAAGCGTGCTGCCGAGTCCGAGCCACTCCCTCCGGCGATCTTCGAAGGGCCATCGAGAGCAGTGCCGTGGGCTGAGGCGGACATTCACCGCTCTGGCGAAGTCGTTCGCATTGAAGCGGTCTTCTGGAACTTCGACACAGACGAGGGCGTCGTTCACACTGGGCGGTCGGCGAACGCCCCTATACGTATTCGTCAGTCCGCCGTCACCGCTTTGCGTAGCGAAATACCCGTGTCGACTCATCGCCGGCCGCTTCCGTCGCGACCGTGAGCTCCTCCGCGACGACCGCCGCATCGAGCACGGCTGTGACATCCGCGACCGAGGCTCCTGCCTCGCTCGCGACGGCGCTCGGCTGGAACGCTTCGCCGTCCGAGAACTTCTCGCGCACTACTTGCAAGATCTCTTCGTTCGTCACCATTTGCTCTCTCCCGTGTTCTCGACGGATCGACCGTTGTACTCAGCGAGATCATCTTCTCGCACCGAGACTCATGACCGTTAGAAACACTTGACGGTGTTGTCACCAGTAGTGCGCGCGACCACCCACCTGCCGACCGGTGCGGCCCATCAGCATGAGCACCAAACCCACGACGAGAAGAATGATCCCCACCGTCCAAAGGATCGGAATCCCCAACACCAGACCCAACAACATGAGTACGACGCCAAGTGTGATCATGTCTTCACCCTTCCCTCCGGCCACCCTCGCCAACCGAGCAGATCATTCGGCGAGACCTACGACCCCGTCACGGCGGTGCCGAACCCCGCGTCGTCAGGGCACGGGTGCTCTGCCCGACGACCCGTCAGCAAGGGGTTTCGATCCGGCGGTCGGCCCTGGTCTTAGGTCGGTTGGGTGAACCGTTTCGCATACGCGTCTCTCACCGTCTGACGGTCTGCGGGAAGGATGTCGGTGGCATCGCATCCCGCGACTACAAGGCGAGCCTGCTCTGCGATGACGGAAAGTCGTGCAGTCAGCCCCGCGGACTCGAGCGTGCTCTTGAGGAGTTCCAACGCTTCCAGGAGATAGACGCAAACAGTTGGCTGCGCAGCGGCAGCACGACGCGTCTCGTCGAACGCCAACCGCACAAGGTCGTCGTGGGTGGGCTGCTGAACGATTACGAGGCGATGGCCCTTGTCGTCACGTCGTTCGCGCGGGGGTGGGTCGCGCCGGAGGGCTTCGGCGAGGACCGCTACCGTGTGAAAGATCGCATCTTGTGCGGTCGTGGGATCGTTGATGCCAGGCGAGAGCGCTTTGAGCGCGACGTCGGCCAGCTGGCGGATCCCAAACGAGACATCTTCTTGCATCGTGCGCGTACTGCCCGTCACAATTGCACCCCGGACGTGTCGCTCGATCGTGTCGATGTCGTCGGTCACGGACGACAGTTTGCACAGTGGCGTTCCCTCGATGGCGTAGCGGCCGGGGTACGCCTCGACGAACATTGTTGCTCCGTCGGGAACGCACCGCAGAAGCGCGTTGGGATCGATCTGTTGTATCCACCCCGAACGATCGAAGTTGATGGCGTACGCCGACTGCAGGGCGACGCGGATCGGCTCGCTCGCGATCGTGCCGGTTGTGCTGATCGACCACTCGCGTCGGATGAGCGCAATCACCTCGCGCTCAACTCTGGCGAGGATCTCGATGATGTCCATCGAATGTGCGCTGTGGTTGATGAACGCCACGATCGCGAGGATCGTGATCACGCCGAGCACGAGGGCAATCGCCACGGAAACATTCGGAATGATGGGAACGCCGCTCCGTTCCAGCGCGGTTCGCACGGATCGAAGCACGATGAGGCAGTAGGTGAACGTGCCCACGACGAGCCCCATGACCCGCTTGTTGAATGGATCGCGAAACAGCGTGTGCACGATTCGGGGCGAGTACTGGCCCGACGCCTGTTGGATGATGAGCACGGAAATCGAGAATGCGATCGCGGCGAACGTGATCGTCGCACCCGCGACTGTGCTCAACAAGGCGCGGGCGCTGTCGACTGTTGACGTCAAGCCGAGCGGAAGCTGGGTCGATCCGCTGTCGATCCGGCGATCGATCACTAGCGAGACCACAGCGACCGCAATCGCGACCGCAACCGCAACCGCGATCAATGGGACCAGGAACAGACTCGCACGAAACCGTTCGGCGATCGAACTCAACCGCACACAAAACCTCCGGAGCGGACGGACGTCTCGCGAAAGCACATCGTGGACGGCATCATGTTGCGGCGCACTGATGACAACTCAGACGACCCGTGTGCGTGCCGAACCGGACGATCGCCTACCGCGCTCGTGGCAATCGTCGAGGAGAAGGAATTCGCTGGGACAACACGCGATCGGTACCCACTGGCGAGGTCTGTCCGCAACGCGCGAGCTGTGCCCAATATTCGACTGCCTGTCTACGGAGTCGATTCAAACACCGACGCTTCGGCCTGGGGACCGGACTCTTCGAAAAGGCGCGTCTCGGTGCCGGCGACTGCCCGCCGTTCGAAGCGGCGGCAGCACACGAGCATTCTCCGATCCATGCGATGATCCGTCCTGTTGGCGCACCTCGATTTCGTTGTACCCACGTGGACCAAGCTGAATCGGCTGAGCCGGTCCATGGGTAGGCACTTTGGCGCAGAGCGCAGTCGGGCGATTCAGCATGACCTAGCGGAAGCTGCGCAAAGACCTACCGCGGAACCGCGGAAAACTTGAGCAGCCCACGGGACGCATCGACCGCGTCGGCAGCTTTCGTTGTGAATGTGGACTTAGGGCGCGTCGGGTTCGGGCATCGGGATCGAACCGGGGGTGTGCGGTCCGTCGGGTGGCATCGATGCGCAGGCCGGCGGCGAGGCGTCGGTGTCGAGTTCCGGCGCCGGATCATCGGCGCGCTCCGCCGGCTCGAACCAGCGGGCGACGATGACATCGGTGGAGGAGTGCGCCAGGATCGACGCGGTGATGACGAGTGCGGCCAGGTGGAAGAGTTCGTTGCTCAGAGGGAGACCGGCTTCGAGAATCAACAGTGCGTAAACGACCGATGCGAACCCCTTCGGTCCGAACCAAGCCGCCGCCAGACGCTCCTTGCGGCCGAGCTTGCTGTGCACGAGTGCGATGCCAAGAGCGACCGGCCGAGCGACGAACAAGGCGAGGACGGCGAAGAGATACCCCCTCGGGCCGATGTCGCCGAGGAAGCGGAAGGAGATCAGTGCACCGAACACGAGGAGCGCGCCGAGCTTGAGCAGCTCGGCCACCAGCTCGCCGAACTGGTGGAACGCGGCCTGCAACTCCGGGCTCATGGTGGCGATGGTGATCCCGGCGGAGAAGGCGGCGAGGAACACGTTCGCGTGGGTCAACAGCGCAAGGGCCAGGACCAGTAGTCCGATGGCAAAGGCATTGAGCGGCTCGTAGAACGCGGCGGTGGACAAGAAGCGCGTCCGCTCGAGACGGACAGCGACGTACGGGATCGCCACACCGAGCACCACCCCGGCTACCACCTCGAGGCCCAACGACGCGGCGTGCACCGGTGTGGCGCTCGCGGTGGCGAGCAGTATCACTACGACGGGCAGCGCCAGTCCGTCGTTGAGCCCGCTCTCGACGTTGAGAAGGTTGCGCAGCCGGTACGGGATCTCCTCACGTCCCACGATTGCGGCGGCGAAGACAGGATCGGTCGGGCTCAATACGGCGCCGAGAAGGAAGGACTCGAGCCACGGAAGCCCGGCAACCACGTGGGCAAACACCGCCGTGATGACCATCGTGAGTGGAAGTCCGATGATCAGGGCGCGTCCCGGTAGCCGCCAAGCACTGCGAATCTCGGGCAAGCCAACCCGCATGCCATCGGTGAAGAGCACACTGAACAGCGCTAGCTCGGCGAGGACCGAGACGATCTTGTCCTCGGCATGGATGTCGATGACGCCGAGCGAGCCCTGTCCGAGCGCGAAGCCGCCGGCCAGAAAGATCACCGCAACCGACAGCACGCTGCGATGAGCGAGGCTCGACACAAGCACCGCGACCAAGAGCAGCACCGCGAACACCAGCAACAGAACCACGGGCCCACCCTACGAGCGGCTCGACGACCACAGGCCAGTTGGGCGTGTTCTTGGGACGTCGGGCGATGGCGATCGAGGGCAGATTGGCGATCCCAACGCCGTCCGCGCTCGGGAGGCTCGCCGCTTTGCACAGCGTTGGGTATGGCTCGAGGGTGTAGGGTTCGGCATAACACGTCGAGGTTTCCCGTAATCGTGTTGGATTCTGCTTCGCGACTCGGCAGCCTCCGGGAGCGTTGCTCCGGACCCTGGTAGCGCATTCGTGCAGTAATCGAGAGACGCCTGGTTCGGGCAGGACGACCGCAGAGGGTTGTCGCTCCGTGCGGGCTTGACGCCTCCTCAGCTCGAGGAGCAGCGCGTGACAGCAATTCTCGATCGCTCATCTGCGCTCAGCACGCCGATTGGCCGGAGCGCATCTACGACCACCAAGTTGGTTCCGGGGCGAGCGGTGGTTCTTGGTCTTGCCGTCGCCGGCGTGGGCAACGCGCTCGGGTTCGACCTCTCGCGAACGCAGACCATCATTGTTCGACGTACGCGTGGATCGCGCCACCCGCAGGGTTCCTTGGTCGCACCGCTGCCTCACCTTGCCGTCGATGGCGGGTCCGCCGAAGGCGCGACCTCTTCAAGCTCACCACGTCCGTTCGTAGCCCTTCGCCACTGAGGAGATGCCATGACCACAACTCTCGAACCGCCGATCTCGACGCCGTTGCCGACCTCGCTCGACCGAATGAACGCAAACGGCGCGACGACCGCCGACGATTCGGTCGTAACTCCGATGAGTCGGCGCGTCGGGAAGATCGGCCTGCTCGGCTTGCGTCTTGCGATCGGCTTCGAGTTCCTGTGGGCGTTCCTCGACAAGACGTTCGGCCTCGGCTATCACACAGCCAACGCGAAGGCCTGGATCCACGGCGGCTCCCCGACGACCGGCTTCTTGTCCGGTGTGAACGTTGGACCGTTGCAAGGCACGTTCCACTCACTCGCCGGCGTCACCGCCGTCGACTGGCTGTTCATGCTCGGGCTCCTCGGTGTCGGAGTCGCACTCATCCTCGGCGTTGCCCTGCGCCCCGCTGCGATTTCGGGTTGCACGATGTTGGCGATGATGTATGTCGCGAGTTGGCCGTTCGCCAAGATGGGTGGCGGCGTACCGACCGCGTCGACGAATCCGATCGTCGACGACCACATCGTCAGCTTCGTGGCGCTCATCGCGATCGGCGCGTTCGCCGCACTCAGTGTCGGCGTGCTCAGCCGTCGCTGGTCTGCTCTCGCGGTTGTGCGGTCGCACTCGTTGCTCCGCTAACAGTCGGCCACCCGCGAAATTTGGGCGTCCGCGGCCGTGACCATCGCGGCGAAGAGCCTGAACTCGAACACGGACTCCCCGCAGACCCAGGAGATATGTATGAACTCACCGGCCGTCGTCGACATACTGCAACTCGCCAACGGAGTCACCGCCGACGAGTTCGAAGGCGTCGCCGCCACGTTGGGCCGACTCGATGACCGACTCCGCTCGTTCGAAGCGGGCACGGTCGAGTTACAGCTCAGCGTCAAAGAACGCGACACCCCAAGCCAGCGCACAACCCTCGAGGCGTGGATCGCCGGTCAACCTCGTCTCCGGCTCGTCGCGACATCCAACCGGAGCGACTTCGACGCCGCGCTCGCCGAAGTACGCGACGAGATGGTCCGCCAGATCACCGACGCCACGAACCGCACCGAGCCACGCAACAACCGAGCCGGTCGAAAAACGCTATGAGCGCACGAACCGTTCGAGCGAAGCGCCCGGGGCTCACCTTCATCATCACCTGCGACAACGCCGGCGTCGACGAAATCAAATCGACCTGCGCGCAGCCGTAGCCCCCGAGTCCCGCAACAGAAGAGGCGACCGTGACAATGACAACCGATCAGTCCCATCCGAGTACGACACCTTCTACGCCTCGACCCAGAACCGAAGCGCTCGATGCGAAACGCAAGCACGCGTTCCGTGTTGGCGCGGGCGTCGGCGCCACGGTTGCGATCGCAGTGGTTCTGTTGATCCTGCAGAACGGCGAATCCGCGCAGATCGACTGGCTGTGGTTCAACTTCCACGCACCGTTATGGCTCATGCTCGCGTTGACGCTCGTCGCCGGCGCCATTACCTGGGAGCTGACCAAGGCTGCCGTGCATCGAAGCCGTCGACATCTCGCCAACCGTCGCACCTCGCAGAAATCCGCAGCCGTTGGCACAACAGCGTCGAAGCCCTGAGACCGGCCTCTACCGGCGAAAGGGTGAAGCCGTCATGATCGTCGCAGGCGTCGATATCGGCGGCACCAACATCGAGGTGGGCATCGTCGACTCCGATCACCACGTCGTCGATCGAGCGAAGGCATCCACGCCCACCGACGGGCCCGATTCGGTCGTCGCGACCATCGCCGAGCTGATCAAGTCGTTGGAGGACACACCGGTCGCCGTGGGCGTCGGCGTTCCCGGTGTCGTCCACCATGGTGAGGTCCTGACCGTGCCGAACCTCAGCGGTTGGATGGATCGGATCGATCTGGGCGCGACACTGAAGCAACATCTCGGCGTGCCGGTCGCCCTCGGGAACGACGTCAACGTGGGTCTGCTCGGAGAATGGATTGCGGGCGCCGCCCACGACGTCGCGAACGTCCTCGGCGTCTGGATGGGCACAGGGATCGGAGGCGCGCTCATCCTCGACGGTCGACCGTTCAACGGCTCTCGCGGGGCGGCGGGCGAGATCGGCCACGTCATCGTTCGGCCCGGCGGCGCGCTGTGCAGTTGCGGCCGACGAGGATGCGTCGAGGCCTATGCGGGCCGACGTTCGATGGCAGCCACTGCCGCCGCGATGGTCGATGCCGGGCGCCAGACGACCCTCTTCTCGATCCGTGATGCCGAGGGCAAGGCGAAGTTGACGTCCAAAGTCTGGGCCCGAGCGCTCGAGGAATCGGACGAGTTGGCCGGGCAGCTTTTCGACATGGCGATCGAGACCCTCGGCATCGGCGTCGCGTCCGCCGTCAACCTTAACGATGTCGAACTCGTCGTCATCGGCGGCGGACTTGCGGAGAAGCTCGGGCAGCCGCTGGCCGATCGAATCCAGAAGGCCGCCGAGCCGTGGATGCTAAGACCGAATCCTGAGCTCGCGTGGGTGCCGGCTGCGCTCGGCGACGATTCCGGTGTGGTCGGTGCCGCGTCCCTCGCCCGCGCCATGGTGATATCGACGTGAACGAGCCGTTCACCCTCGGGGGTCGCTGGCCGAAATGGTGATGACGCGCCGCTGACGTCAAATCCCGTGGAGGTGGCCGTCGCCCGGGCTCACCGTCGCTATCCGAACCGCGTCGACGTGGCAACGTCGTGAGAAAGTGGCCTCGACCCAAATAGTTCTGTGTCGCGTTTGGCTCTCGCTCCGCGCTATTCCTAAGTATGGGATCCACTCGACGCGAACGAGCACCGCCCGCGGGCGTCGGTGTTCAAATTCTTAGGTAACGACCTAGGTACGACAATCCGAGACTGCTGAACAGTCCCTCTGACCTGGCCTTACGAGTCGGGCTGGCGGGATTCGAACCCGCGACCTCTTGACCCCCAGTAACTGCGCCGACATTTTCGTCGCCCTACACCGAAACCGCCATCGTGCGTTTCGTGGCGCCGTCACGTCGGCCGCCAGACACCGTTGAACGCGACGAGCCGCGAGCGTTCGGCTCGATGCCTCCCCCGTCAGGTGAAGATGATCTGTCCGCCCGCGGCGCGCTCGTAGAACTCGCCGACAGTGATGATGTCTTGGACCTGTTCGATGAAGTCGTTCTTCTCGAGTCCGAACAGATCGACCGACGCCTTGCACGCGTACATGCCGGCGCCAGTGTCGGCGATCATCTCGACGAACTCGGGGATCGACGGGATGTCGAGCTGTTCCATCTTGTGATTCATGTAGTGCGTCATCACGGTGGAGACGCCCGGCAGCCCGCCCGCCATCGTGGGAAGGTGCAGGCCGGGGTTGCCTACCGTCGCGAGCTTGATGTGTTCGTGGCGAGCCTTGTGGATCGCGTCGAGGCCGAAGAACGTGAAGAACAGGTTGGCTTCGATGCCTTCCGCCCGCGCGCCGTTGGCCATGATGAGGCCGGGGTAGATCCCTTCGAGGGATCCTTTGGAGATGATGATCGAGACCTTCGTGATGGGCTCGGCCTTGTTCGTGTCGGTCATGGTCGCTGCCTTTCAGATGCAGCCGCGCGGCTTGGGGATTCCGGCGATCTTGGCGGCGATCTTCGCCGGGCCCTTGGGGAACAGCTGGTAGAGCTCCTTGATCGAGACACCCGACGTCTTGCCGAGCACGCGCACGGTTGGGCCCGTCCCTTTCTCGGCGTATTCGCTGCGCATGAAACGGATGACGCGCCAGTGATCGTCGGTCAGCTCGTCGATGCCCTCGGCGCGCGCGAGGTCGGGCACCATGGCTTCGGTCCATTGGTCGGAGTCGGTGAAGAATCCTTCGTCGTTGCGGTCGACGGTCACGCCGGCGACGGTTGCGGTCGGCATTGTCAGTCCTCCTGAGATGCGGGCATGCGCTTGCCCGATGTGGGCATGGTCGAGTCGAGACCGGGGAGGTCGTGCCCGGGAAGCAGCGCGTGCCAGTACACCGATTGGAACAACAGTTTTCCGAGGTGGTTGACGCGCGACTCCTTCAGCAGCGGCAGTCCCACCTTCGCCGGATAGTGGCCGGGCAACGGTTCGGTGTCGTAGTTGAAGTCGATGAGCAGGGCTTTGTGGAAGCCGGTTTCGATGAAGCAGTTGGCGTGCCCGTCGAAACCGGCCTCGAGCGGTTCGCCCGCGAGGAACCGGCGGACGTTTTCCACGAGCGTCTCGCCTTCGAAGTGGGTCACCGAGCCGGCTTTCGACGCCGGAACATTGGCCGCGTCACCGATGACAAAGACGTTCGGTGCGGCTTTCGACTGCAACGTGTGTTCGTCGGTGGGCACGAAGTCGAGCTCGTCACCGAGCCCCGGCGAACGACCAACGTACGTCGCGCCGCCGTGCAACGGGATGACGACCGCGAGATCGAACGGGACCTCGCGACTGTCGTATCCGACGAGCTTGTCGCCGGCGACTTCTCCGGTGTTGAACTCGGTCACGAGCTCGATGCAGCGTGCGTCGAGCATCCCACCCAACTGCGCGGCGGCGACCGGCTTGGTGAAGGCCCCGTCGAGCGGCGTGGCGTAGGTGATCTCGACCTGCTTGCGTATCCCGCGCTCGGTGAAGTACCAGTCGGCCAAGAAGCAGAACTCGAGCGGCGCGACAGGGCACTTGATCGGCGTGTCGACGACGTTGACCACGAGCCGGCCGCGATCGAACGTCGCGAGTGCTGCGCCGAGCGCGGCAGCGCCCTCGGGCGTGTAGAAGGTGAACACGTTGTTCATCCAGCCGGCGCCGAGCAGCCCTTCGGTCTCTTCCGGAACCAGTCGGGCGCCGGTCGCGACGACGAGCACGTCGTAGCCGAGCGTCGCACCGTGCGCCAGGTGGACCTCGCAAGCTTCGATGTCGACGCGGTCGATCGCCGATTCGACGAAGTTGATGCCGATCCGGAGCTGCCGCTCGCGCGGGCGAACGATGTCCTCGGAGTGCGCCAACCCGAACGGCACGAACAACAGACCCGGCTGGTAGACGTGCCGGTCGTCCTGATCGACCACCGTGATGACCGCGTCGTCGAGGTTGTACAGACGGCGCAGCCGGTTCGCGGTCAGCGTGCCGCCCGTTCCGCCACCGAGGATCACAATTCGCCGAGGCACAGCACCAACCATGCTCGTACGCGCCCGGATGCGGTAGGTCCGAACGTCCTGTGGAGCGTTGGGTCCTATGGCCCTATCCGCGCGCCCCTCGAATTCTTAGGTTCGAGAGAGAACCCAAAGCAGAGGAGCTTGCGATGCGCGCAGTCGTGTACCACGGTCCCGGCGAGAAGTCGTGGGAGGAAGTCCCGAAGCCGGTCGTCATCGACGACACCGACGCCATCGTCCGAGTCGATGCGGTCACGATCTGCGGCACGGACCTGCACATCTTGAAGGGTGACGTCCCCGCCGTGACCGATGGGCGGATCATCGGTCACGAAGCCGTCGGCACCGTCGAGTCGGTCGGCTCCGGCGTGAAGAATGTCAAAGTCGGCGACCACGTACTCGTCTCGTGCATCACCGCGTGCGGCGCGTGTCGCTACTGCCGCGAGGGCAGCTACGGCCAATGCCTCGGCGGCGGCGGTTGGATCCTCGGTCACAAGATCGACGGAACCCAGGCCGAATACGTCCGCGTTCCCTTCGCCGACACCTCGACCTACCCTGTACCCGCGGGCGTCACCGACGAACAGATCCTGATGCTTGCCGACATCCTCCCGACCGGATACGAAGTCGGCGTCCTCAACGGCAAGGTCCGGCCCGGCGATGTCGTCGCGATCGTCGGCGCCGGGCCGATCGGCCTCTCGGCGATGATGGGATCAAGGCTCTACAGCCCCTCGCACGTCGTCGCCATCGACCTCGCCGACACACGACTCGAAGCAGCCAAGCAGTTCGGCGCCGACATCGTCGTGAACAACAGCCGCGAGGATGCCCTCGCAATAGTCCAGGACCTCACCGACGGACTCGGCGCGGACGTCGCCATCGAGGCGGTCGGCACACCCGCGACCTTCGAGCTGGCAACCCGGCTCGCCCGGCCCGGCGGTCACATCGCGAACATCGGCGTGCATGGCCAACCCGCGACATTGCACCTCGAAGACCTCTGGATCCGCAACGTCACCATCACCACCGGGCTCGTCGACACGTATTCCACACCGACACTGCTCCGGCTGGCACAAGGTCACCAGATCGACGCCGACCGGTTCGTCACGCACCACTTCACCCTGGACCAGTTCGACGAGGCCTACGACGTCTTCAGTCGCGCCGCCGACACGGGCGCGCTCAAGGTGGTCCTCACCCGAACCTGAACGTGACCAGCGATCGAAGCAACGACAAGGGGGAGGCGTTCGGCGAAGATGGCACCATGACCGCTGCGTCGAACGCTCTTCCGATCGAATTGCTTGGCGATCACGAATTCGTGCCGTGCGTCGACGGCATCGCCCGACCGTACCTGAATCTCGACTCGGCTGCCTCGACGAGCGCGTTGCCCGCGGTCGCACGCCGCGTGGAGGAGTTCCTGCCGTCCTACTCGAGCGTGCACCGCGGTGCGGGGTTCCGTTCCCGCCAAGCGACCGCCGCGTACGAGCAGGCCCGGCACACGGCGCTGGAATTCGCGGGGCGGTCCGATGCGGACGGCGACATTGCGATCTTCTGTCGCAACACGACCGAAGCGATCAACCATCTCGCCTACCGGCTACGACTCGCACCAAGTGACGTAGTCGTGACTACCGTCATCGAACACCACGCGAACCTCCTTCCGTGGGCGAGGTATTGCGATCGTCGGTTCGTCGAGTGTGGCCTCGACGGAACGTTCACCGCGGCGGCCGTCATCGACGCGCTCGACACCTCACCACGGCCGCGCCTCCTCACGATCTCGGGCGCGTCGAACGTCACCGGCTGGCTCCCACCACTGGACGCCATCATCGACGCGGCCCACGAGCGCGGAATTCCCGTCCTCGTCGACGCGGCCCAACTCGCCCCGCACGCGCCCATGCCCCGGGCCACCGACTACGTCGCGTGGAGCGGACACAAGATGTACGCGCCGTTCGGTACCGGCGTTCTCGTCGGACCGCGAGCGACGTTCGTCGACGGCGATCCGTACCTCGCCGGGGGCGGCGCGGTCGATCTCGTCGATCTCGACGAGGTCGTGTGGACACAGCCGCCCGACCGTGAGGAGGCCGGCTCACCGAACGTGCTCGGCGCCGTCGCCCTCGACGCCGCGATCGGCGAACTACAACGCCTCGGGTGGAAGGCCGTTGCCGCGCACGACGACCAGATCCGCGTCGCACTCCATGCCGGCCTCGCCCAGATCCCGAGGGTTCGGCTCCTCGGGCCTCCCGCGTCGACGCCGACGTTGCCGTTGGCGACCTTTGTCGTCGACGATGTACCGCACCCGCTCGTGGCGGCGAGGCTCAGCGCGGAGTTCGGCATCGGGGTCCGCCACGGCTGCTTCTGCGCGCATCCGTACCTGCTGCGTCTCCTCGGCCTGTCACCGGACGAGGTGGCCGCGTATCGCAGTGCCGTTCTGGCCGGCGATCGCCGAAGCATCCCGGGCGCGGTGCGCGCGAGCGCAGGACTGTCGACCTCAACCGCCGACATCGATCGGTTCATCGCCGCGGTAGAGATCATCGCTTCGGGTGAGTCGCTGCCGCCCGCGTACGAGCAAGACGCGGCGACGGGCGACTATTGGCCCGTCACCGACCAGCCGGGTTGGACGACCGAGGAGCGTGCGCGCGGAACGCCATGCGCACGCGGCTGAGGCGCCTGTCGTCAGTGCCGCGTGTTCAGGGTCGGATCTCGTAGAACGCGTTGATGGGGTGGTCGATGTCGAGCCGGCGGAATCGGCTCCATCCGGCGGCGCGGGTCATCTTTTCGGCTTTGGCGCCCGAGAGTCCCAGGGTGCCGAGTCCGGCGCCGTCCGGTTCGGACATCGCGGATGACATGCATGACAGGACGCTGATCCCGTACATGAGCGACGCCATCGGGTTCTTCTGGGCGTTCATCGCGAATGAATCGTGCGCCTTGATGTCGACGAGCAGCCAGCTGCCGTCGGGTGCGATCGCGCGGCGCAACGCCTGCATCATCTCGAACGGGTGCGTCATGTCGTGGATGCAATCGAAGGTCGTGACGATACCGATCGATGCATCGTCGGGCAGCGGCACGTCACGTGGATCGCAGAACGAGACGTTTTCCGCGCCCGCTTCCTGGCGTTTCTCCTCGGCGCGCCGGAGTGCGTACCGGCTGATGTCGTAGCCGCGGAACCGGCTGTTCGGGTACGCGCCGGCCATCAACAAGAGTGCTCCGCCCGCGCCGCAGCCGACGTCGGCGACGGCGATCCCGGCGGTCAGCTCTTCGACGACGCCATCGAGGGCGGGAAGTACAACGGACAGCAGGTTCGCCCGGTTCCACGGCTCGAACGAACGCTCGATGCCCACGGCGGCCTCGGGTCCGTGACTGTCGTAGTCGTGCCCGAGCCCGGTGCGGAAACTCTCCGGCATGTCGCGAAGCGTTTCCATCGTGTTCGGGAAGCGGTGGAACATGCCCATCCCGTACGCGGGATGGTCGGGGCTCGCGAGAACGGCGGCGGCCTCTTCGGACATGCTGAAGCGTTCGTCGGCGTCGCATTCGATGATGTGCGCAGCGGCTTGGTTGTAGGCCCACTCGCGCACCCAGCGTTCGTGGAGTGCGGTCCGTCCCGCGAGCTCGTCCGACGACATGGGCGCCCCTGCATCGCGCAACGCGCGGTACAGCCCGAGCTTGTCACCGAGGTGGATCATCCCCGTCGTGACAGCACCTTCGAGCTTCGTGAAGACAAGGAACGAGAACATTCGGAGCTTGTCGTCATCCATCCGCGCTCTCCCCCTTCGCACCGGACCGGCACCCTGCGGATCGTATTGGTGGTCCGTCGAGATAGGGCCGATCGGCCCTACTGGAATATACCCCAGGGGGTATATGGTTGGCTCGATCATGAGCAGGAGTGCAGAGATGTATCGAGACATCGACGCCGCTGAGTTGGCGGGCCGGTTGGGGACAGATCGTGAGCCGTTGGTGCTCGATGTCCGCGATCCCGAAGAGGTCGCCGAATGGGCGATTCCCGGATCGATGAACATCCCGCTCCGCGAGCTCCATCAGAGAGTCAGTGCGCTCCCACGCGATCGCGAGGTCGTCACTGTGTGCGCAGCGGGGAACCGCTCGGCAGCGGCCGCCGACGCGCTCGCCCACGCCGGTCTGCGGGTCGCGAACCTGCGCGGCGGCATGGCCGCCTGGGGGTCCGTCTACGACTCGGTCGTCTTCGAAGCAGGAAACGCGCGGGTGGTACAGGCCCGCAGGCGCGGGAAGGGTTGCCCGTCCTACGTCGTCGGGAGCACGTCGGGAGACGAAGCGTTCGTCATCGATCCCTCGATCGACTCCGACGTCTACTTCGACATCGCCGACGAGCACGGCTGGCGGATCGCCCATGTGTTCGACACACATCTGCACGCCGATCACCTCTCCGGCGCACGAACGCTCGCCGAACGGACGGGCGCCGTCTTGCACCTCAACCCTGCCGACACGTTCGACTTCACGTTCACGCCGCTGCACGACGGCGACCGGTTCCCGCTCGCGGACGGTGTCGAGTTGGCGGTCGCCGCGCTCCGCACGCCCGGCCATACCGAAGGCTCGACGATCTACTTCGTCGGGGATCGCATCGTGTTGACCGGCGACACGCTGTTCGTAGACGGCGTCGGTCGACCCGATCTCGCCGAACGGGCCGAGGAGTTCGCACACAACCTCTACCGCTCCCTGCACGAACGCGTCCTCGCCCTGCCCGACCGTGCGCTCGTGCTCCCCGGCCACTACGGCGACGCGGTTCGCGTGACCCCTGACGCTCCGGTCGGCGCGACGCTCGGGACGCTGCGCGCCACACTCGAGCCCCTCAGCTTCGACGAGAACGCGTTCGTCGCGTGGGCAACCGCGCGCACGACACCGCGACCGCCGAACTACGTCGAGATCATCAAAGCGAACATGGGTCACGCGAACCTGACCGCAACCGAGCTGCAACGGGTCGAGGTCGGTCCCAACCGCTGCTCGGCATGAGCGGCACGAGGAGCATCTGATGCAGATCCCCGAGAACGTTATCGACGACGTCCGCAAGCGACTGCGGCGCGCCGCCGGCCAGGTGCAGGCCGTGGAACGCATGCTGTCCGAGGGCCGCGAGTGCCGCGAAGTCGTAATCCAGATCTCGGCCGCCGCCAAGGCGCTCGAACAGGCCGGCTTCAAGCTCGTCGCGGCCGGGCTGACCTATTGCGTCGAACGGCCCGAGGAAGCCGAGGCTGACGGCTACTCACTCGACGACGTCGAGCGCATGTTCTTGAAGCTGGCCTGACGTGCGCGCAGCGAGCTGACGAGGCGACCACCATGCACCTTCTCGCGATCGCGGTCATCGGCGTTGTCGTGGGGGGGCTTCTCGGCCTCTTCGGCGTGGGTGGTTCATCATTCGCGACGCCGCTGCTATCGCTCGCGGGACTTTCTGGGTTCGCCGCGATCGCGTCGCCCCTCCCGGCAACGATTCCCGCCGCGCTCGCGGGAGCGCGGCAGTACGCGCGTTGCGGTGAGGTCGATTCCGACGTCGCGCGCTGGTCCCTCGTCGGCGGCGTGCCCGCGACGATCGTGGGCGCGTTGTTGTCGCGTCTTGTGGGCGGCGCCGCGTTGCTCGTCGCGTCCGGTGTCGTGCTGGGAATCGTCGGCGTACGCGTGCTGCTTCCGATCTCGGCCGCGAACCGCACCGCCGGAAACGTCCGCCGTCATGAACCGATGTTCATCGTCACCGTTGCCGCCGCAGTGGGCCTCGTCACCGGCCTCCTCGCGAACGGTGGAGGGTTCCTTCTCGTCCCCGCGTATCTCCTCTTGCTGGGATTGTCGATGCGGTCGGCGTCGGGAACGAGTCTCCTCGTCGTCGCCGCGCTCACGATCCCGACACTGATCACGCACTGGGCGCTCGGCCACATCGACTGGTCTGCGGCCGCGGTCTTCGCGCTGGGATCGGTCCCCGCTTCGTGGATCGTGAGCCGACAAGCCCAACGCGTACACACCCGACACCTCCAACGCGCGTTCGGGTTCCTCCTCGTCGCGTTCTCGATCTGGTTCGTCCTCTACCGCCTCTACGTCAAGTAGGAGAGCTCCCATGACCGTCACCCATGACCCCGCATCCGACGTGCACGACCCGTCGACGCCGCCTGATCCGAAGGCCCTGTTCTCGCGGCTGGCCGCGTTCTCGGCCCGGAACCGGCGATCGCTGATCAGCATCTGGCTGCTCGTCGCGTTCGCGGCCGCGCCGCTCGCATTGACACTGACCCATGCGCTGTCGGGTGCGGGCTGGGAAGCGCAGGGTTCGACCGCGCAGAAGGTCCGCGACGAGATCCGGCGCGACTTCCCACAGCTGGGTGCCGAAGATCCCGTGGTCGTCTACCACCAGACGACGGCAATCAAGACCGATCCGGCGCCCTTGACCGCGCTTGTCGCGCAGTTGCAGCACGCGCCGCACGCTCGGGCGGTCGCGAATCCGCTCACGTTGCCCGCCGCGACCGGCCTCATCTCGCCCGACGGCCACACCGCGCTCATCCCCGTCGACCAGATCGTCAAGAACGACGCCGCCCGGCCCGTTGCCGCCGGCGCGCTGGGCTCCTACGTCGGGAAGCTGCACGTCGCGCCGGGCGCCCGTGCCGAGGTCACCGGCGAGTGGCCGGTCTGGAGTGACTTCAACAAGATCAACGCCGAGGCGCTCCATAAGGCCGAGCTCGTCAGCGGCCTGCCCACGCTGATCCTGCTGTTCGTCGCATTCGGCATGCTCATCGCAGCCGGCATCCCGCTGGTACTCGCACTCGCCGGCATCGCAGTCGGATTCGCACTCCTGCACATCCTCGGCTGGTTCATGCCGATGTCGGTGTGGTCGATGAACTTCTCCATGATGATCGGCCTCGCGGTCGGCATCGACTACAGCCTCTTCATCGTCAGCCGCTACCGAGAAGAACGAGTCGAAGGCAAAGACGCGCTCGCCGCGATCGAAAACACCATGTCGACCGCCGGCAAAGCCGTCTTCCTTTCCGCGCTGACGGTCGTCATGGCCCTCGCCGCCGTGTTCCTCGTGCCGGTCATGGTTTTCCGGTCGATGGCGCTCGGCATGATCCTCGCGGTCGTCGCCGTCGCGCTCGCGTCGCTGACGCTCCTCCCCGCACTGCTCGTCGCGCTCGGCGACCGCGTCCTCGTCCGCAAGAACGCAGCAGACCCCGACATCACCGCCGAATCCCGTTGGCAGCGCGTCACGGGCGTCGCGTTACGGCGCCCGGCCGCGGTGCTCGCCATCGGTCTCGTCGCGATCGGCGCACTCATCGTCCCCGCCTTCGGCATGCACCTGGGTATGCCCGGCGCCAAGGTGGTCGATAAGGGCAACACCAGCCGCGACGGCTACGACATGCTCGTCAACGCGTTCGGTCCCGGCGCCGCCGCCCCCGCGTTCATCACCGGTCCGACTGCCACCGCTTCGACGGTCGTGGACGTGGCCACCAAAGTGCCCGGTGTCGTCGACGCCCGGGTCGTCACTCCCCCGGCCGCGACGGGACGGGTCGTCGTGCGCGTGACCGGCTCAACCGCGGTCGACAGCCCGAAGACGGCAACGCTCGTCAACACGCTGCGCGCCCGACTGAAGAGCGCCGTACCCAGCGCGCAGGTCGGCGGTCCGGCCGCGCAGAACCGTGACCTCACCGCGGTGCTCACCGGCCGGGCGCCGTATGCGATCGGCCTCATCCTCATCGTCGCGTTCCTCCTCTTGCTCATCGTATTCCGGAGCCTCGTCATCGCGATCACGTCGATCCTGATGAACCTGCTCACCGTCGGCGCTGCGTTCGGGTTCGCCACGCTCGTGTTCCAACACGGGTTCGGCACCGGCCTGCTCGGCATCGAGCATCAACCGTTCGTCGACGCGTGGGCGCCACTGTTCTTCTTCGCGCTGCTCTTCGGCCTCTCGATGGACTACCAACTGTTCCTGCTCGCCGCGATCCGAGAACGCTACGAAGCCACGGGAGACACCAAACGCGCGATCGCCGAAGGCATCGCCCGCACCGGCCGGCCCATCACCAACGCCGCGCTGATCATGATCATCGTCTTCATCGCCTTCGGGATCACCGGACCGATCCCACCGACCGAACTCGGACTCACTCTCGCAATGGCGGTCCTACTCGACGCCACGATCGTCCGAGTGATGCTCGTCCCCGCCACGATGGCGCTCATCGGAGAACGCAACTGGTACCTCCCCCGGTGGCTCGAACGCATCCTGCCCCACGTCCACTTCAGCCACTGACCCACGAAGGAGTCGCAATCATGACGACTATCCCCCGCAACGTTTCCGCCGAGTCGAGCGTCTCGACGCGAGCGACCTCGTGGCCCCTCGAGCGCGTGCTGTTCGCGCTGGCGGGCTCCATGACCCTGCTCAGCGCCCTACTTGCCGCGGCTGTCAGCCCCTGGTTTCTCCTCCTGACGGCGTTGGTCGGGGTCAACCAATGGCTCTTCGTGCTCTTCGGCACGTGCCCGGCGTCACTCGTGTTGGGACGCTTCGGCATGTCCCGCACCTGTCGTTGGTGACGCATCCCGAGCAGAGCCGGTCCGCCAGCACGAAGGAGATTTAGCCATGACCCATTTCCACGACGTCATCAGCGACTTATGCCAACCGACCCGCGAGATGAAAGACGCCATTCCCGACGCGTGGGCCGGCTTCACCGCGCTCCACGAGCACGCGCTCGCCGCGGGAACACTCCCCGCTCACGTCAAAGAGCTCGTCGCGCTCGCTATCGCCGGCTCCAAAGAATGTGACGGCTGCATCGCCTATCACGCCCGCGGCGCCGCGACGAAGGGAGCGAGCCGAGAAGAGCTCGCGGTCGCGCTGCTCATGCACGGCGGACCCGCCAGCGTGTACGCCCCACGCGCCTGGGCCGCGTTCGACGAATACGCGCCGCCGACCGTGGAGGCAACGTGATGGATCATCACGGCTGGGACGAGCGCTACGCCGGCGACGAGTTGATTTGGACCGCACAACCGAACCGATTCCTTGTCGCCGAGATCGAGAGTCTCAGGCCGGGCCGTGCGCTCGACCTCGCCTGTGGCGAAGGCCGCAACGCCGTCTGGCTCGCCGAGCGGGGCTGGGCGGTGACGGGCGTCGACTTCTCCGCCGTCGGTCTCGACAAAGCTCGCCGCCTGGCAGACGCGCGCCACGTGTCGGCGCAGTGGGAGCGCGCCGACGTCACCGAATACCAACCGCCGGCCGAAGGCTTCGACCTCGTGATCGTCATGTATCTGCATCTCCCCGAGGCATCGCGCCGCACCGCGTTCCGCCGCGCCGCCGGCGCGGTCGCGCCCGGCGGCACGCTGCTCGTCGTCGGCCACGACAGCACGAACCCGAACGAGGGCTGGGGTGGGCCGAAGGACACGGCCGTGCTCTACGGTCCCGACGATCTCGTCGCCGACGTCGAAGGACTCGACCTCGTCAAAGCGGAACGGGTCCGCCGCCCGGTACAGACCGATGACGGCGAGCGAACGGCGATCGACGTGCTCGTACCTGCGGCTCGGCCTGCGCGAAGCGACTGAGCTCAGCCTTCGACGGCAACCCGGCGCTCGTCTTCCTGCATGCCGCGGTCGGCATCCTTCCGCCGGCCGAGCGCGATGAGCCGCACCGCGGCACCGACACAGATCACCGCGGAGAGCAGAAGGTTGAACCGGATGCCGAAGACCCGGGTCGCCTTGTCGATTCGCAGCGCCTCGAACCCCGTCCGGCCGAGCGTGTACAGGCTGACGTACATCGCGAACGCCTGACCCTTGCGCAGCCGGAACCGTCGTTCCGTCACCACAATGGCGCCGAAGACCAACAGGCACCATACCGACTCGTACAAGAACGTCGGGTGGAAGGTCGCGTACTGCGTGTAACCGGCCGGCCGGTGCGCAACGTCGATCTCCAATCCCCATGGCAGCGACGTCGGTCGCCCGAACAACTCCTGATTGAAATAGTTGCCGAACCGACCGATCGCCTGCGCGACGACGACGGCCGGTCCGATCGTGTCCATCAACCCGAGCAGGTCGAGATCTCGACGGCGGGCGACGACCGCCATCACAAGAAGACCTCCGAGCACTGCACCCCAAATCGAGAGACCGCCTCGCCAGACCTCCACGGTGCCGACCAGACCGCCCTTCGACCAGTCGTAACCGGTGAACAAGTGGTACACGCGGGCTCCGACCAGCCCGCCGACCACGACCGGCAACGCGATCGAACCGATCTCGGCCGCATCGTGACCTCGCGCGGCCCACCGTCGTTCGGCGATCTTCAATGCTGCGAGCACGCCGAGCGCCAACATGAGGCCGTACGCGTGCAACGGCAACGGGCCGATGTGCACGATGCCGTCACGCGGGCTGGGAATGAAGCCGACAAGCACGATCACGACCGGCGATCGTACCGACGACCACCCAGACCCGTCCGTCGGCCCCCGTGCGCACCTGGTTCATCACCCGACAGGGCCCGCCGGGACGTCCGCAGGCCGAGCGAAGGCCGTTCGGCCCTTTTCCGCTGGGATGAACTCGATCAACCTGGGACGCGGAGGTACGTGAAGTGATGACGAGATGGCATGACGGCTGGGGACCCGGCGCTTGGATCGCGATGATCTTCGTGATGCTCGTGTTCTGGACGATCATCGTCGGGACGATCATCGCCGTCGTGCGATCCGGTCACCTCCGCGACCACGATCACGGGCCGCGTCGACTTCACGACGCCGAGCGCATCCTTGCCGAGCGCTTCGCCCGCGGTGAGATCGACGCCGACGAATACAAACAGCGGAGCGACCTGCTCCGATCGAGCTGACCGATGCAAACACGGAACCACATCGCGCTCGGCGCCCTGGCAGTCATGCTGCTCACCGCGATCTCGCTGGTCGTCGTCGCGACTGCGCACAGCCGGAGGGACAACTCCTCAACCCCGTTCCGCGACTCGCGCACAACATCGTGTTCGGTCCCGAACCTCACGGGCTCGGTCGTCAACGTCTCGCTCAGCAACTCAGGTGGGCCCATGATGGGCGGACCAATGTTCGGAAACGGCGTGCAGGGCGGCATGATGCGCGTGACCGTCGATACCGCTTCGGTGCCGCAAGGCACCGTGTCGTTCATCGCGACCAACCTCGGATCGATCAACCACGAGCTCGTCATACTCCCCCTCCCGGCGAACCAGATCGTGGGCACGCGCGCACTACGCGCCGACAGCACCGTCGACGAGTCCACGAGCCTCGGCGAAGCATCCAACACCTGCGCCGCCGGCACCGGCGAAGGCATCGCCCCCGCTTCGTCGAGCTGGACAACCCTCACCCTCGCACCCGGTCGTTACGAACTCGTCTGCAACCTCCCCGGCCACTACGCAGCCGGCATGTACACACAATTCACTGTTCGGTGACGCCAACGTGGCTCGGCCTGAACTGCGGCCTTTCGTGCAAGCGCGAAGGATTCGCGCCCGTCGGCGAGATTTTGTGTCGCGTTCGGCGGTCGCTCCGCGCTATTTCTAACTATGGGATCCACTCGACGCGAACGAGCACCGCCCGCGGGCGTCGGTGGTCGAATTCTTAGGTAACGACCTAGGTGCGACAATCCGAGACTGCTGAACAGTCCCTCTGACCTGGCCTTACGAGTCGGGCTGGCGGGATTCGAACCCGCGACCTCTTGACCACCAGTTACCGCCCAACCATCTCGCTCCGTCTCAGCACGTCTCACGCTCCCCCGCCGACCAGGCTTTTCGCGAGCGCCTTCGAGGCCGTTGTCTCACTACGTCTCGCTACGTTTCTTAGGTAAAATCTTAGGTAGGTGCGTACCCCTGCAAGGTCCATCGTTGGGACACGATCGCGAATCGCGACGCGTGCTTGTTCGTTCGCCTCCCGGTCGTCGAGCGGCAACAACCTGCGATATGGATCGATCGGGATTGCTGTCGGTTCGGTTGACTCCAAAACCAGGGGCAGACTCGAGCAAACCAAACCCGCGGCAGCCAACCGTCGCTCATCGGTGGATCCAGGTTTATTCCTTGCGGAGTGGCCGCATCGGCGTACGGTCCATGTAGTGACCGACAACGCGGGGAGCGGCGATCCTCAGAGCGCACGAGTCGCGCAGGCCCAAGGAATGGTCTCCGTGCAGGTGGAATGCACGATGGACGAGGCCCTGGCCCTGATGCGAGCCCGGGCGCGCTCCACGAAGCAGACGCTGGAGTTCGTCGCCACAGCTGTAGTCGAGCGCGATCTCCGGTTCGACTGACGCAACCCTGCCAAGGTGGTTACCGCTCGTCCACACGACAGGTTGAGCCTGCGCACCGTTGGACACGGCACGCTCCCCGCCGCGGCGTTCGCAACGTTGCTTGACGACGCGCGTGTCCGGCGCGTGATTGATGTGCGTTCGTTTCCCGGTAGCCGTCATAACCCGCAGTTTGGTCGGGAGGAGATGGAGCTGTGGGTACCGGGTGCAGGAATCGGCTACCTCTGGATGCCGAAGTTGGGTGGACGACGCCGACCGCACCCTGGCTCGAAGCACGTAGCGCTGCGCAACGACGCGTTCCGCGCGTACGCGGACTACATGGAGACGAGCGAGTTCCTGGAAGGCGTCGAGGAGTTGTTGGCGCTCGCCGGCAGCTCACCGACGACCGTGATGTGCAGCGAGTCGGTGTGGTGGCGTTGCCATCGTCGTTTGCTTGCCGACCACCTTGTGCTCGTGCGAGGTGTCGACGTCGTACATGTCATGCACGATGGTCGCCTGACTCAACACGTCCCGACCCAAGGTGTGCGTCTCGCGGGCGACGCGCTCGTCTACGACGTGGGGATCACACCGCCGCTGTCGGTCGATTGATCGAGTGCCGTGTGGGCCAGGTCCGATGTCAACCAGTCCGAGCGGCATGCGCTGCCACGTTCACCTCGCTAGATGGATTGTCGATACCCGAAGAATTCGTGGTCTTGGTTGTAGCCGCCGTAGCCGCCGCCGATCTCCGAGAAGTCCGCGACGAACTCAACGCCCTTGATCCACTTGACCTGCTTGAAGCCGAGTTGCGTCTCGTTGCGCAGCCGCAGCGGGGCGCCGTGACCGAAGGAGAGAGGTTCGTCGTTCATGTCGTACGCGAGCATCGTCAGGTGGTAGCTCATCTGCTCGATCGGGTGCGCGTCGTAGTAAATGCCTTCGTCGGCGCCGTCGCCGAGCGAATAGAAGACGACCCACTTGGCCTCGGGTCGCGGCTTCACCAGGTCCATGATGGTCTGCATCGACACGCCGCCCCACTTGGCGATTCCCGACCAACCCTGGATGCAGAAGTGCTGCGTGATCTGCTCATGGTGCGGGAGCGCGCGCAACTCGGCCAAGGAGAGGTCAGCCGGGTGGTCGACGAGACCGTCGATGCGTAAGCGATAGTCGACGAAGTTGCCATCGAACAGCGCTCTGTATACCTCGGAGTCGGGGTATTGGCCGTTGTGCCAGAAGTAGGGAGAGATGTCATTCTCGGTGTACTCGCCCGGGGTGGAATCGACGTGCTCGAAGAGGCGCTGCGCCGGGCCGATCAGCGCGAAGCCGACACGCTGCACGACGCGAGGGTGACGAAGCGTAAACGGGGTCGCCGCAACCCAACCGACGACGACGACCACCATCGACGCGGCGAACACCGCGAAGCCGATCCAACTGTTGTCGTTTCGGGCCGCGTAGACGTGGTTCAGATTGTTGAGCAGTCCGGTGGCGAAGACGAGAGCGACGTGGCTGACGATGAAGACGATAAACCAGACCAGGACGAAGAAGTGCAGGGATCGTGCCGTCTGGATGCTCAACATCTTGCTGATGCGCTTGAAGCGCGTGGACAGTGCCGGTGACATTCCGAGGCCGGTGATGAGTGCGAGCGGGGCGGCAATAAAGATCGTGATGAAGTACGCGAGCAGCTGGAGGCTGTTGTATGCGACCCATCCGTTCTCCGTCGGCCAATGCAGCGACAGGTACTGGATCAGCACCGACAGAGCGTTGGGGAACACGGCCCAGGTGGTCGGAACCACGCGACGCCACTGCCCCGTCGTGAACAACAGGACGTAGAAGACAAGGCCGTTCAGCAACCAGAGGGAATCCGTTCCGAGATGCCACCAGCGAGCGAGGCCGATCGAATGCCGGAGGCCCGGCAGTCCGACTTGGCGCGGCAGGCTGATCGAGTCTTGCTTCGCCGTCCATAGTGGATCTTTCGGAACGGGTTTCTGGACGCGAAACCAGTCCTTTCCCGGAGTGCTGTGCCGCGTCCAATACAACCGGGGATGGTCACTGAGGATCTGCACTCCGGACCGGATGATGAAGATCAAAAGGAAAAGGTTGAAGAAGTGCTGAACCCCAACCCAGATCGGCAATCCCGGACTCGCCTTGGCGTTGGTGGTCTCGATGGTGCCCGGATTACGGACGATGAATCGCTCCACCGAGGGCATGTTGCGCAGCCCCTTCGCGGCGGCCACGGCGGTGATCAAAACCACGAATCCGATCGGTAACAACCAGAGCAGGTTGAACCACCGGCTGCGACCGATGCGCACTCGAGGAGCGATGCCCTGCACTTGGGGGATCGACCCGGCCCACGTCGTCGAATCGACGACATCCTCACCCTTCGTCAGCTGCGACCGGAAGCTGCGCACCGTCTCCGGGGAGATTCCCGACGACCCCGACGTCGGTGCCGCACTCGTCCGGTGGTTACGGTCGGGCATCAGCCGCCCCTCTACTCAAGTCTGTGCCGCGGCTCACAACACGTAGCTTGGTCAACTCACGTTTGCAAGCGTGCCAGACGCGCCGGTCCACGGACCCTGATGCGCTGCGGTGAAGGTTCGACGCCGATGCTCAAGGCCCCAATCGCAGATCTGAATCACACGCGCGCACGCGGGTGACGGGTACGGTCGCCGAGTCGATGTCCCCGATTGCCTTGCACACCCTAAGCATCTCGTCCTCCCCTGAATGGGGCGAAGAAGCCGGGGGCCGGGGCTCATCGCGTCATGGCCGCATGACGACGACAATTTACTCCCGATTGCTGGCGGGAGGATGAGGGGTGTCGATTTCGAGCCGGGCCAGATGCGAACGCCGAAACGCACGACCCATCCGCGGTGGTCGGGTCGTTCGGCCTTGTAACGCTCCCGCTGGTCGGGATTGTCGAAGAATCCTGCATCCCGTGGCTGATGGCGTTCCGGGTGGTCTCGTTCCCCGCGTGAACTATGGTGACTTTCGCGGTGCCTTAGTTGTCGTTGCCCGCGGGCTGAGCGCTCGAGTTCTCGATCGCTTCCCAGAGGATCTCCGCGATGTCTTGCACGCGGACTTGTTCGTCCTTGTCTTCGCCCTTGACTCCGTCGTCGAGCATCACGTAGCAGAACGGGCAGGCGACTGCGATGCGCGACGCGCCGGTCGCGATCGCTTCTTGGCTGCGTTCGGTGTTGATGTTCTTGCCGGTGTTCTCTTCCATCCACATGCGTGCTCCGCCGGCACCGCAGCACAGGCCGTTGGTGCCGTTGCGTGGCATCTCGACGAGGTCGATGCCCGCGAGCGACCCGACCACGCGCCGGGGCGCGAGGTACACGTCGTTGTGACGGCCGAGATAGCACGAGTCGTGATACGTGACGCGTTCTTCGAGGGTTGCGCCCGCGATGGACAAGCGGCCATCGCTCAGGAGCGTGTCGAGCAGTTGGGCGTGGTGGACCACCTCGTAGTTGCCGCCGAGTTGCGGGTACTCGTTCTTGATGACGTTGAAGCAGTGCGGACACTGCGTGATGATCTTGCACACACCCATGCCGTTGAACGTCTCGACGTTCTGCGTCGCGAGCATTTGGAAGATGTACTCGTTACCGGCACGGCGGGCCTGGTCGCCGTTGCACAGCTCGCTCGGTCCAACGATCGCGAAGTCGATGCCCGCACGCTGCAACAACTTGGCGATGGCGCGGCTCGTTTTCTTGTTTCGGTCGTCGAAGCTGCCGGCGCACCCGACGAAGAAGAGGTACTCGTGCTCGAATGGCGATCCTGCCTCGATGATCTCGATACCCTCGAAGGGCGCGGCCCAGTCGCCGCGGTCACCCTGGTTCATGCCGTACGCGTTGCCCGAGTTCTCCATCGAGCGGAACGTGTTGCCGAGCTCGGTCGGGAAGTCGCTCTCCATGAGCGTGAGGTAGCGGCGCATATCGAGGATCTTGTCGAGGATCTCGATGTTCACGGGGCAGATCTCGTCACATGCCTTGCAGCTCGTGCACGCCCACAGCTCCTCGGCCGTGATGCGCTCGAACATGCTGTCAGCGCCGATCGTGATTTCGCGGTCGATACCGACCGGCGGGGACACGACGGGATCGCCGGTTGCAGCCATCACCTCGCCGACCTTCAGGACAATCTCTCGGGGGTCGAGGGGCTTGCCCGTGGCGTGAGCCGGGCACACGGACGTGCAACGTCCGCAGATCGTGCATGCGTCGGTGTCGAACAGCTGCTTCCACGTGAAGTCTTCGACCTTCACCGCACCGAAGCTCTCGAGCTGGGTCTCCATGAGGTTCGGCATGGGTTTCATCGCGCCCTTGGGCCGGTCGCGGTCGCTCAAGTACAGGTTCATGGGTGCTGTGAACATGTGCCGAAGTTTCGTGGTGGGCAGGATCGCGAGGAACACGAGGAAGGCCAGCACGTGCACGCCCCACAGCCAACGGTGCACAAGCAGGAGCGTGTGGGTCGGCCAGGTGTCGATGAGATTGGCGAGTCCGTAACCAACAAATGACCACTTCTCGAAGTACGGCTTGTGCTCCGCCGCGATTCGTACCGCTTCCACGAAGAACCCGGTGAGCCCGATGAGGCCGAGCGTGCCGAGGATGACCGCGTCCTCGGGCCTGGTCTTGATGCGGATGCGATACGGGCGCTGCACGTAGCGACGGACGATCGCCCACGCCACCCCAACCAAGAAGAGGATCCCGACTGCGTTGGCGCCCACCTTGAAGGCCTCGTAGGTGCGGCCGTGCAAGAACTTCAGCGCGTCCGGCATTTGGTGATCGACCTCGAGAGCGGACCCGACTCCACGGCGGGGAAGCGTGCCGCGTGGCGCTCGGTCGCGGTCCCCGCCGAGCACGGCGGATGGGGCTTGACGGCAGAACCTGCACTGTTGGCGTTCTGGTCGCGCCTTCACGGGCGGGAGCGGCGTTGGCCGTGGCTGCGCTCGTCGCGTTCACGGTGCGGACTCCGCTCAAGGTGGTGCTGGTGGACCACTGGCGGCACCGTTGGCTCCCGCGCTCTCGCCTGGCAGCTCGCATCGCCGCGGTGGAGTTGGTGATCCTGGTCCTGCCCGCGCTCGCCGCGGTAGACCTTGCGGGGTGGGCGTGGTGCGTGCCCATGGCGATCGCGGCTCCACTCGTAGGAGTCGAGCTGTGGTTCGACATGCGTAGCCGCGGTCGGCGTCTCCTGCCCGAACTATCCGGCTCGGTCGGCATCGCGGCCGTTGCGGCGAGCGTGGCCCTCGCAGGCGGCGCGGATGCACGTCTCGCAGTCGCGCTGTGGCTCGTGCTTGCGGCCCGGTCGCTCGCGGCGATCCCGTTCGTGCGCGCCCAGATCGCCCGGCTGCACCACGGGTCCGGATCGACGGCAGGCAGTGACCGCGCTCAGTTCGCCGGCGCCGTCGTCGCGATCACCGCGGTTGCCGTCTATCCGGCCGTCGCCGCGGGTGCGTTGGCTGTCACCGCGCTGCTGGTTGCGCAGGTGCTCTGGGTGCGACGGCCTCCGGTGCAGCCAAGGTCCTCGGCCTGCGTCAGCTCATACTCGGTCTCGCCGTCGTCGCGACCACTGCGGTCGGGGTGCTCGCCTGACGCCCAAGCCGCCGACTCGCCCGAACCGAACGGTCTCCCTAGACTTCTAGTCAGCACTAGAACAACTGTGGCGGAGAGGCGATGGACCAGGGTACGCGCAATGCTGTACATCTCGAGCGATGGAGCACGCCTCCCGTCGCGATTGCCGGCGAGTTCATGACGATCGAACGCCGACGAGAGTTCGAACGCGAACCTGCGCACATTCGAGGCCTCCTCGTCGACTGTGAAATCAATCGGCTCCGGGTCTCGGAGCCGATTGTGCCGAAGGTGGTCCTTCCGGACGGTTACGTGTCGCGCTGTCTGGGCGCGCTCAGCCGCCTGCGGAGCATGACCGACGACAGGAGAGCAAGATGGTGACGCGAGGATCGGCTGCGGCTGTCAACGGCCCGGTTCTACTGAAACGCGATCTCGGTACCCGGTCGCAGATCCACGATCTCGTCGTTCGTTTCTATCGGGAGATCGTGTTCGATGACCTCCTTGGGCCCGTGTTCGAGGAGGTGGCCGAGGTGGATTGGTCGACGCACATCCCCAAGTTGATCGACTACTGGTGTCGGGTGCTGCTCGGCGAACCGGGATACGACGGGTACATCCTTCACGCGCACCAGCAGGTCCATGAGGTCGAGAGCTTCCGGCCCGAACTCTTCGACCGCTGGTACCTCCTCTTCGTCGAAGCGATCGACGCGGGTTGGCGAGGACCCATCGCGGAGCGAGCGAAGGCCCACGCCGCGCGCATGGCGGGTGTGCTGTCAGGCCGCCTGCTGAGCGCAGAATGGATTCCTCCTTGCGGACGAAGGTCGGCCGCGAAATGAGCGTCGATCGCGATCCCGCGCGCCGCCCGTTGCGCTCCAACCGCGAGAGACCAACGCACCCTCCACTACAGGCGTTCGTCCTGGCCCTCGCGGTCGTCGTCGCGATCGTCGCACTTGCGTTGATCAGCACGTTCGGCGCGCACTAGTCAATACCGTGGTCGACAGATCCGCGAGCGGCGTCGCTCGACACGCCTACGAGGGCGACGGAACCATGACGGCGGCGCACGATGCGTAGGCGAGGACACCCTGACCGACTCCACCGAGGGTGCCGCGTCGCAGATGACGGTCGCGCCGGCTCACGACAACAAGGTCCGCGACGACGCGCGTGACCGCGGCGAGAAGGACCTCGACCGCGCCGCCTTCTTCGACAACGGAATCGAAGGACACGCCCGCGTCGACAAAGGGTCGGGACCAATGGTCACGCATCCGTTCGGCCGCCCGCGTCCTTGCACGGTCGTACAGCTACTCAACGCCCGGCTCATCACCGAGATAAGCGAACGCTGGTGCGAGCTCTAACGCGTGCACGGCAGTGAAATGCGCTTCGTGGCAGTTGTGTGCCGCCCAGACTGAGGCATCCGAGGCCTCGGGGAGACCGTCGATCCCGACCGCGGCGTCCGAGGACGATCACGTTTGCGCTCAGGTCGCGTGCCGCTTCCAGGATCGCGACGGCAGGATGACCGTTTCGGACGACCGTTCGGAAATCGCGAGGCGGAGCTTCTACCTGTTCATCCGCGCCTGAAACATGCACCGATACCAGTTCGACGTCGCGCTCGATCGCAAACCGGGAGGCCCATGCGACGGCAACTGCCGCGTCATCGGACCCATCGTCACCCACCAAGACCAAATCCATCCGACGTCAACCCTTTCGACGGCGTCGCGACCCGCGCCGCGACGTGTCGATACTGTGACATCGACTTCGGGTACACACCAGTGGCGGGACGCGGCGAGCAGGCTCTCGTTGTCGAAAGGTTTGCGACACACGCGCGGGTTGGGCGCGACTTGCTCGAACGCGAGGTCGAAACGACGATGCTTGACGGGCAGCCGGTGGACGCTCTCGTTCGACGTGCGCTGGACGGCAACTACGACTTGATCGTCGTCTCCCCGCGCGGGACTACTTGTTCGGCTGGGGAGTGAGCCGAAGGTACGGCTTGAGCGTGGTGAAACCCTTGGGGAACTTCACGTTGGCGTCATTGTCGGAGATGGCGGGCGAGATGATGACGTCGTCGCCGTCCTTCCAGTTCACCGGCGTCGACACGCCGAATTGCGCGCTGAGCTGTAGCGCGTCGAGCGCCCGGATGATCTCGTCGACGTTGCGACCGACGGCAGCCGGATAGGTGAGCGTGAGCTTGATCTTCTTGTCGGGCCCGATGATGAAGACGGTGCGTACCGTCGCGGTCTCGATCGCGTTCGGATGGATCATGCCGTACAGATTTGCGACCTTGCGGTCCTCGTCTCCGACGAGCGGGTAGTTCAATCCGGTGCCCTGCGTCTCCTCGATGTCGTCCGACCAGCCGCGGTGCGATGCGACGGAGTCGACGCTTACACCGATGAGCTTCGTTTTGCGCTTCGCGAACTCGTCCTTACGATTCGCGAACTCGCCGAGCTCGGTGGTGCAGACGGGAGTGAAGTCGGCCGGGTGCGAGAAGAGAATCCCCCATCCGTCGCCGAGGTATTCGTGCAGGCTGACGGAGCCATCCGTCGTCTCCGCGGTGAAGTCGGGGGCAATGTCGCCGAGTTGGATAGTCATAGAGCGCTCCTCACGATGGATATCTCGGGTGGTCTCGAGTGGTTACTTGTTGATGGGCAGTCCTGCCGCAACGCCGACCAGTCGTTCCTCGTGGTCGCGTACGCCGTTGCACGAACTCGCAGCGATCGGGTGCGCGAATCCGAGCTCGACATGCCAGCATCGTTCGCAGTGCCCGCAGAAGAAGTGGACCTCATCGGTTGCTTCTTCGACGACAGGCTCCAAGTCGCGGGAGCCGCATCTGGGACATTGGGTCAGTGGAGGGCTGAACAGTCGATCGAAGCTGCGATCAGTCGCGCTCGAAGCAGTCTTATGCGGCTTGTCGATGATCATGACCATCTCCCTGGGTCTGGCTACGAAGTGATGCTTCCGGGCGCTTCTGCGGCAAGGCGCTGCGCGACGTCGTTCCAGTTGACGACATTCCAGACCGCTTCGAAGAAGTCAGCCTTCCTGTTCTCGAACTGCAAGTAGTAGGCGTGCTCCCACGCGTCGATCGCGAGTAGCGGAGTCGTGCCCTGCCCGTGGTTGCCCTGATGGTCGTGCACCTGTTGGACGACGAGACGTGCCGCGACCGGCTCCCACGACGCGAGCGCCCAGCCGGCGCCTTGGATCGTCGATGCTGCTTCGGTCATCTGTTGACGGAAGGCGGGGAACCCACCGAACGTCTCGTCGATGAGGTCCGCGAGACCGCCCTCGGGCTTGCCGCCGCCGTCGGGTGACAGGTTGGTCCAAAACACCGAGTGCAAGACGTGACCGGAGACGTTGAACGCGAGGTTCTTCTCAAGCATCGAGATCGTCGAGAAGTCGCCCTTCTCGCGCGCATCGTGCAGTCGTTCCAGCGCCGTGTTCGCGCCTTTCACGTAGCCGGCGTGATGCTTGTCGTGGTGCAACTCCATGATGCGTCCACTGATGTGCGGCTCGAGCGATGCGTAGTCGTACGGCAGATCGGGAAGTGTGTAGAGGTTGGCTGTCATGTGCTGCTCCTCCTCGTTCTCTCGGCAGGTCCCATGACCTTCGTGTGAGATATACTAGCAGTGACTAGAAAAATAAGGAGAACGCGACGCCTACCGACCTCGATGCGGACGAGACTCAGGATTGGCTGGAGTCTGTCGACGCCCTCGTCGCGACGCTCGGCCCTGGGCGCGCACGGAAGATCCTTCTTCGAGCGATCACTCGGGCACGAGAGGCTGGAATCGACGTCGCGTCACCCATCGGGACGGACTACATCAACACGATCCCCGCACAAGCGGAGACACCCTTCCCCGGCGACGAACGCCTCGAGACGCGGCTTCGCCACTACGTGCGGTGGAACGCGGCGGTGATGGTGGCACGCGCCAACCTGCATATCGACGGAATCGGCGGCCACCTCGCGACGTACGCGTCCGCCGCCACGCTGTACGAGGTCGGCTTCAACCACTTCTTTCGTGGCAAGACCGACGAGAGCTTCGGCGACCAAGTCTTCTTCCAGGGCCATGCCTCTCCGGGCATCTACGCGCGGGCGTACCTCGAAGGGCGACTTGACGAGTCCGCGCTCGACGGGTTCCGGCGCGAAATCGGCGGCGGGTTGCCGTCGTATCCCCATCCGCGCCGTTGCGACTTTTGGGAGTTCCCGACCGTGTCAATGGGCCTCGGGCTCATCAACGCCGCATACCAGGCTCGCTTCAACCGCTATCTGAACGCGCGCGGGATCGCGGACACGACCGACGCGCGCGTCTGGTGCTTCGCCGGCGATGGCGAGATGGACGAGCCCGAAAGCTTGGCCGGAGTGGCTCTCGCCGGCAGGGAACATCTCGACAATCTGATCTTCGTCGTCAACTGCAACCTGCAACGCCTCGACGGGCCGGTCCGCGGCAACGCCAAGATCATCCAAGAGTTCGAGGGCCTGTTTCGCGGTGCCGGCTGGAACGTCATCAAGTTGGTATGGGGCCGTGAGTGGGACCCGCTCCTCGCGGTGGATACGGAGGGTGTGCTCATCGACAGGATGAACTCGACTGTCGATGGCGAGTTTCAGAAGTACCGAGTCGAAAGCGGCGCGTATGTACGGGAACACTTCTTCGGCCCGGACCCCCGATTGCGGCAACTCGTGGCGCATCTCTCCGACACCGATCTGCGTCGGCTGCGACGCGGCGGTCACGATCCCGCCAAGGTGTATGCCGCGTATGCCGCCGCATGTAATCATCGGGGTGCACCGACGGTGATCCTCGCGCACACCGTCAAGGGCTGGGCGCTGGGTACAGACGTCGAAGCGCGCAATGCCACCCACCAGATCAAGAAGATGACCGAAGCGGAACTGCGGACGTTCCGCGATCGCCTGGAACTGCCCATCACTGACGCGGCTCTGACGGATTCCGCCCCGCCGTACGCTCACCCGGGTTTCGACTCTCCCGAATACCAGTACCTGATGGAGCGCCGGAACGCTCTCGGCGGCCACCTCCCGGAGCGAAGTGTACGTCCGAAGGCCATGGCACTCCCTGTCGCGGAGACCTACCGAGAGCTGCTCGCCGGAACCGGAGAGAAAGTGGCCGCGTCGACGACCGGCGCGTTCACGAGGCTCTTGCGCAACCTCGTACGTGATCCCGAGATCGGCCGACGCGTCGTACCAATCATTCCGGACGAGGCGCGTACGTTCGGGATCGACGCACTGTTCCGTCGACACAAGATCTACGCGGCCGACGGCCAGAAGTACGAGCCCGTCGATGCCGACCTTCTGCTCAGCTACCAAGAAGCAGCCGACGGCCAGATCCTGGAGGAGGGCATCACCGAAGCGGGTGCGATGGCGAGCTTCACGGCCGCGGGCACCGCGTATGCGACCTGGGGGGAACCGGTCGTGCCGTTCTTCATCTACTACTCGATGTTCGGGTTCCATCGATTCGGCGATCTGCTGTGGGCCGCGGGCGACATGCGCGCCCGAGGGTTCCTGTTGGGGGCCACCGCCGGGCGTACCACCCTGCAAGGCGAAGGCCTGCAGCACTGCGACGGCCACAGCTTGTTGTTCGCCACCGCTATCCCGAACATGCGCGCGTTCGATCCCGCCTTCGCGTACGAAATGGCCGTCATCGTGCGCGACGGCATCACACGCATGTACGGCGCGGATCCGGAAGACCTGATCTATTACCTGACCCTCTACAACGAGGCCTTCCCGCAGCCGCCGATGACTGCCGGCGTTGAGGAAGGAATACTCGCCGGGCTCTATCGCTACCGAGATGCACCGGCCGATCGCGCTTCCGCGGGCCGCATACTCGCAAGTGGCACCGCGATGCTCGCCGCGCTCGAAGCGCAGCAGATGTTGTCCGAACACCATGACGTTGGCGTCGAAGTCTGGAGCGCGACCAGTTACAAGGCACTGCGCGACGACGCACTGTCCGTCGAACGTCGGAACCGTCTCCACCCCCTCGACCCTCCCACGGTCCCTTACGTGCAGCGCATGCTGGAGGCCGGCAAGGGGCCGGTCGTTGCCGTCACCGATTTCGTCAAGCTCGTAGCCGACCAGGCCGCGCGCTGGATGCCACAGCCATTCATCCCGCTCGGCACCGACGGCTTTGGCATGTCCGACGCCAGGCCGGCCTTGCGCCGCCACTTCGAGACCGACGCGGCCCACATCGTCGTGGCGATGCTCTGGGGGCTCTTCCTGCAAGGGAAAGTGAAGGCCGAAACCGTTAGCGACGTCGCCCGCCAGTATGGAATCGACGTCGATCTCCCCGACCCCCGCGAGTCGTAGGCGACGCGGGGAGAGACGTCCGCACACCACAAGGAGAGATGACTGATGTCCGACACGATGTATCACCCGACCACACCTGAGATCGCGGCTCGACGTAAGGAGCTCGCCCCCGGTATCCACGATGCGTTTGTGCAATTCAGTCGAGCCGTGTTCGCCGATGGTGCACTCCCGGAGAAAACGAAGCAGCTGATCGCCGTGGCGGTCGCGCACGTGACGCAGTGCCCCTACTGCATCGATGGGCACACGCGACTGGCGCAGCGCAAGGGTGCAACTCCGGAGGAGATCATGGAGGCGATCTGGGTGGCGGCGGAGATGCGCGCCGGGGGTGCCTACGCGCACTCCACGCTTGCGTTGTACGCGATGGACGAAGCGTCCTCCGGTGCGAAGACCGGACCTCGAGTGAAGCAGGCCGACCGTGACCCGAAATAGCTTCGACGCTCGCGCCCGCCTCGACGTCGCCGGCTCGGCGTACGAGATCTACCGGCTCGACCGGATCGCCGGCTCAACCCGACTTCCCTACAGCCTGAAGGTCCTGCTCGAGAATCTGCTCCGACGCGAAGACGGCGTCACCGTGACCGGAGACCAGATCGACGCGCTCGCGGCGTGGGATCCGAATGCCGACCATGGGATCGAGATCCAGTTCGCGCCAGCCCGCGTGCTGTTACAGGACTTCACCGGCGTCCCGTGCGTTGTTGACCTGGTCGCGATGCGCGATGCGATCGTCGCGTTGGGAGGTGATCCGCGGAGGATCAACCCGTTGATTCCGGTTGAGCTGGTGATCGACCACTCGGTCATCGCCGATGTGTTCGCGCGCCCTGACGCCTTCCGAGTCAATGCCGAGTTGGAGTTCGATCGCAACCGCGAGCGCTACCAACTCCTGCGGTGGGCCCAGCACGCGTTCGAAAATCTTCTGGTCGTGCCGCCCGATACCGGCATCTGTCACCAGGTCAATCTCGAGTATCTGTCGCGTGTCGTGTTCACCCGAGATGGGCCCGACAGCGTGATGGCGTATCCGGACACGTTGGTCGGCACCGACTCGCACACCCCGATGGTCAACGGTCTGGGCGTGCTCGGCTGGGGAGTCGGCGGCATCGAAGCCGAGGCCGCGATGCTCGGTCAACCACTGAGCATGCTCATACCTCAGGTAGTCGGCTTCAAGTTGACCGGCGCGCTACCCGAAGGCACGACCGCCACCGACCTCGTCCTGACCATCGCAGAGGTCCTACGCCGCGCCGGGGTTGTCGGCAAATTCGTTGAGTTCTACGGCACCGGCCTAGCCAACGTTCCGCTCGCCAACCGGGCCACGATCGGCAACATGAGTCCGGAGTACGGCTCGACGTGCGCGATCTTCCCGATCGACGCCGAGACGCTCAACTACCTTCGACTCACCGGACGGGCCCAGCACCAGATCGCGTTGGTCGAGGCCTACGCCAAGGAACAGGGTCTTTGGCATGACCCGGCCCACGAGCCCGCCTATTCCCAGTCGATCGAGCTCGACTTGGCGAGCATCGCGCCGTCAATTGCCGGCCCAAAGCGGCCGCAGGACCGTATCCCGTTGACCGGCGCTCGCAACGCAGTCCGTGCGTTCCTCGCCGACCAGACGACGGTCCCGGCGGTGCCCGTCGGGCTCGACCAGGCATCGCGGATGTCGTTTCCGGCGAGTGACCCGATCGCGGTGAGCCGCGACCATCCCGGCGACGAGCCCTCCGCCTCTCGGAACAAGGGAGACGCACGCGAGTTGCTATCGGATCCGGTCGCGGTGACCTTCGACGACGGTACGACCGCAACGATCGATCACGGTCACGTCGTGATCGCGGCGATCACATCGTGTACGAACACATCCAACCCGTCGGTCATGGTCGCGGCGGGCCTCGTGGCGAAGAAGGCCGTGGAGCGGGGCCTGCGTACCAAACCCTGGGTGAAGACGACGCTCGCGCCCGGCTCCCGCGTGGTGACCGACTACTACGACCGGGCCGGCCTCACCCCGTTTCTCGAGCAGCTCGGCTTCGGACTGGTCGGCTACGGCTGCACGACGTGCATCGGGAACTCCGGTCCGCTCGTCACGCAGGTCAGCGACGCGGTGATCGCGCATGACCTGACCGTCTGCTCAGTGCTGTCCGGCAACCGCAACTTCGAGGGCCGCATCCACGCCGAGTGCAAGATGAACTTCCTCGCCTCGCCGCCACTCGTGATCGCCTATGCCCTCGTCGGCACGATGCACGCCGACCTCGTGGGCGAGCCGCTCGGCAACGATCACGGAGGCCACCCGGTGTTCCTGCGCGACATTTGGCCAACGGCGCAGGAGATCGAGGCCGTCATCGCCGAGTCCCTCCGAGCTGACATGTTCACCGCCGGGTACGCGGACGTGTTTACCGGCGACGATAACTGGCAGAACCTCGCGATGCCGACGGACGAGATGTTCGTTTGGGACGACGCCTCAACCTACGTACGCCGTCCGCCGTACTTCGACGCCATGACCACCAGCCCCGCGCCGCTCAGGGACATCACCGACGCACGCGTGCTCGTGTTGTTGGGAGATTCGGTGACGACCGACCACATTTCACCCGCAGGCGCGATCAACGAGGCGTCCCCGGCCGGACGCTATTTGACCGAGCACGGCGTCGGCCCGGGCAGCTTCAACTCGTACGGTTCGCGGCGTGGCAACCACGAGGTGATGATTCGCGGCACGTTCGCGAACATCCGGTTGCGTAACCAACTTGTGCCCGATGTCGAGGGAGGGTTCACCCGCCACCTGCCTACCGGACGGACCTTGAGTATCTTCGACGCGGCCGCCGCCTATCGCGCTGACGACGTGCCTTTGATCATCGTCGCAGGGGCAGAGTACGGCTCCGGATCGTCGCGCGATTGGGCGGCGAAAGGCACGATGCTGCTCGGCGTCAAGGCCGTGCTGGCCACGTCGTTCGAGCGGATCCATCGCAGCAACCTCATCGACATGGCTGTGCTGCCGTTGCAGTTCCAGCGCGGTGAGTCCGCGCAAAGCCTCGGCCTCACCGGTGAGGAGCTCTATTCGATCATCGGACTACGCGGCGCCGAACCGGTTCCAACCGAGGTGATCCTCCGAGTTGCGCACCACGGACAGACCCGCGAGATCACCATGACCGTACGAATCGACACCCCGGCCGAGGCCGAATACTTCGCCCACGGTGGAATCCTGCAGTACGTCCTACGACAACTCGTCAATAGCTGACGTCATTTGTCGCGAGACGGCTCGGCTTCACTCGGTCGTCGGGGAGCGTTCGCATCGATGGTGTTCCTCGCCGCCGACGATGATGATGCGGACATCGACGTCACCGTGTTGGGTGATGATCTCGATCGTCGCGTAGTCCGCGAACGCCAAGTCGAGGTCGGCGCCGCACCAATCGCATTTGTACTTGCCTTCTATGAGCGTGACCATCGTGAGCCTCCTGCCGAGACTTGCGTACACCGCCGAAGAGATCGCCGTGTGTTGCGCGTGTCGTTGGTTTGTCGCCAAGCGTCCGGCTTGACCGTCGGGGATTCATGGCGCGACGTCATCAGGCGGGGTAGGAACGCCGAGTCGCGTCACGACCTGCTTCTCCGCGAGGAGCGTGCGGTGGACGGGGCAGCGCTCGGCGATTTCGAGGAGGCGATGGCGCTGCTCATCGGTGAGGGGGCCGCCGAGGTCGAGGACAATGTCGATGCGCTCGATCGTGCCGCGGCTCGCATCGCAGTTGCGGGCGTCGTCGACATGAACCCGGTGTTGGGTCAGCTGCGCCGACACCTTCTCGAGCGGCCACCCTTTGCGCGCGGCGTAGAGCCGGACAGTCATCGCCGTGCACGCACCCAAGGACGCGAGCAGCAGGTCATAGGGCGTCGGCCCGGTGTCATCGCCGACCTCGGCGGGTTCGTCCGCAACGAGAGAGTGGCGACCGGCCCGGATCCTCTGCGCAATCTTGCCGTTCGGTTCGTCGGTCACGACAACGGTTCCCGTCGGCAGCACCGCGTCGGCGGGCGTCGCCGGTCGGTCGAGGTACCGGCTGACCCAGGCTGCCAGCACCTGCGCGACGTAGATCGCATCTGCGCGTCGCGTGAGAAGGTGATCCGCGTTGTCGAGGGACACGAAACTCTTCGGATGTTTGGCGATGTCGAAGATGCGCCGAGCATTGTCTACGTCGACCAGCTCGTCGCCTGGAGCGTGGAAGACGAGCAGAGCGCGGTGGAGTTCCCGGATAGCGCTCGTGAGGTTCTGTGCGTTCACGTCGTCGAGGAGCTGGCGGCGGATGGGGAACGAGCGTCCGCCGATCTCGACGGTTACCTCGTCTGAACGGTCGAGTTCCGCGACTGCGTCGAGTGGAAGTAGGCGGGTCACCTGCGCCGCGTCGAATGGCGCGCCGATAGTTACGACGGCGACAGCCTCGGGGATATGAGATGCTGCGGCGAGAACTGCAGCTCCGCCCAAGCTGTGACCCACCAAGACTTTTGGGGCCGCGTGGCGATGGCGCAGCATGTCGGCTGCTCGAACGAGGTCCTCGACGTTCGAAGAGAAATTGGTGTTGGCAAAGTCTCCTTCGCTGTCCCCGAGGCCGGTGAAGTCGAAGCGAAGGACGCCAATTCCTCGATCGACGAGACCGCGTGTGATCTGCGTTGCAGCGGGGATCTCGAGCGAGCACGTGAAGCAATGCACAAACAGCGCGAAGGCAACCGGATCGCCGGCCGGAAGATCAAGCCTGGCGTTCAAGCGATCGCCGGCTGAGCCTTCGAACCACGTTCGCTCGATACGTCCGGTCATGCTCCCTCCGGAGGCCGACTCGGCGTGTGCCACTCGGCGCCTCGTTATTTCTAGTATATCTGAGAAATATGCCGAGTAGACTGATGAGTGGACTCGCATCCAAGCGCAGCCAGGTGTGGTGAGGAGATGTCGTCTGGTGCTTTCCGATACCTCCCGGAGTTCGGGTCGTCCTTCGCCACGCGGAAGCGGCCGTAGCCAATCGAACGTGACGGAAGGGGCGGGTTCTGGCACCTTCGAGATCAAGCCCCTAAGCCCGTTTCGCCTCGATCTGACCACTTGGGCTCTCCGGCGACGATCCCAGAACGCCATCGACCGGTGGGATGGCCACACATACCGCCGGGCGTTGATCGTGGGTTCCGCGGCCGTCGACGTGGCCGTCACGCAGACGACGAAGCCTTCGGCGCCCACGTTGCAAGTCGTCGTGACCGGAGACGCATCCGGGTGCCGGGTCGAGACGACGCGTGCGCTCGAACGGCTCCTCGGATTGCGCGTCGACTTACGCAGCTTTTCCCGGTTCGCGAGAGGCGACCCGCGACTTTCCGTCTTGGAGCGTCGATTTCGAGGCGTCAAGCCCCCGAGGTTCGCCAGCCTCTTCGAGGGATTGGCGAACGCGGTCGCGTGCCA
>JBBQGQ010000025.1:0-60695 GCA_038323195.1 Acidimicrobiia bacterium
GCGGCCGTGACCGCACTCACCCCGATCGTCTTTCCCAAACGCATCCGCCGCACCCACCGATCCCCCGCGCCGTCGATGATCGCCCGGCAGTATCGCCTACCGGGTCGTCGCAGACGCATGTTGTCTGCTCTCAGCGCGAAAAGCTACGCGACCGCAACTCGCGACCAACCTGAACGGCTGCAGCCCGACGAAGGTTGTGAGCGAACACCCAGTTCGACGCCACTTTCACCGCGCGAGTCCACCCTTTCTCCGCCGCGCCTCGGCATCCTGTATCTCATGCCCGACATCGACTTCGACCTGTCCGATCTGCCGATCCTGCGCCGCCACAAGCCCGGCCCTGTTCCTTGGGACGAACTCGACGTCGACCCGGACGACTTCCCGCTCCCTCGCCCGCCGAAGCCCGGCCCGCCAACCTGGGAAGGGCTGTGCGACCGCCAGTTCCGCATCCGGCGCATGGCGTTCCTGCTCATCAAGGGCTACAGCCTCCGGGCGATCGCGAAAGATCTCGGCGTCGCCCGCACGACGGTCGATCGCATGAAGCCCGACATGGCGCAGTTCAACGTCTTCGCACCTACGCCGCCCTCGCCTTCCGTTGAACGCGCCCCGGAGGACTTCAACCTGCGGCACGTGCGAGTCCGGTAGCAGTACGCACGGGCGGAGTGCTGATACGTGAGTACCGACGTCGCCGACGCGAATGCTTCGGCAGCGCGCGCGCCGTCGACACGCGCCGATGCACTCCCGGCTTTCCTCAACTACGACCGGTGAAGTCCGACGTCGCGATCCTCGCCGCCCTCCACACCGGACACGTGCGTTCTTGGTGAGCACGCCCGGGACCACTTGACCGGCGCCGCCGACGAACGTCGTAGCGACGACGAGACGGCGGCGTGAACGTACATGAGCACCGACCTCGCGCGCGCCAACGCGAATGTTCCGGCAGCGCGCGGGCTCCCACGACGCGCGCCGACGCTCACCCGAGCAGCGCGTCGACGGCAGGCCCGACGCGCGGTGCGCACGGACCCAGCCCGCGCATCGGCGGACGCATCGAAGGGGCGTCGAAAGGTGTTGGCGAACAAGCCCGTTTGCACCATCTGACCAGGTGGGCAGGTCGGAGCCGACCCGGAAATGTTGGATGACGGTGCCCGTAGCGCGTCGTCGGCGGCAGCGCGAACTCGCCCAGCGAGAGTTGTGAGCGAACCCATGACGTTGCACGGCATCGGCCAAGATGGGCATGTCGGATCGGACTCGACGTGTGGTGGATGTCGGCATGACACGCCTTCCGGGCTGACTTCGATCCGACCGCGCTGCGAGAACGGGATCAACTTCGTCAGCCTCTGCCCATCGCGTTCATGGCGCGTTCATGGCGCGTCCACCCAGTTGTATGGTCGTCCACTGCGTTGGTAACTCCTCCACTGACGTCGCTCGTTGTCCATGACCGATGCAGCCGTTAGCTTCCCAAGCTGAGAACGCGGGTTCGATTCCCGTCGCCCGCTCCACTCGTTCTGCCAGCTCGGCGGGGAAGCAGAGCATCACGTGAGGATGCGAGGACGAAGGTACGGGTCGTAGGATCCGCGCGTCCGCGGCTTGCACCGTGCCGGAAGGAACCTCGGCGCTGGGCTCGCGTGACGAGAAGTCGGGGGTAGGGGTATGGGGCGGGTCTGGTTGGCGTGTTTGTTGGTGATGGCGACGACGGGTGCGTGGGCTGGGGGCCCGGCGGCGGCGGCGTCACATCGTGCCGGCGCGCGCGCCGGCACGCCCACGATCGCCGTAGGCGGAACCCATTCGTGTGTGCTCATGGCGCAGACGAATCGGACCGCCGAGTGCTGGGGCCTCAACAGCTCCGGGCAGCTGGGCAACGGCACCACCACCAACTCTTCGACGCCGGTCATCGTGACCGGCCTGCTCAACGCGGTCGCGATCACCGCAGGCACCGCGCATTCGTGTGCGCTGATATCCAACGGCACCGCCAAGTGCTGGGGCGACAACAGCTCCGGCCAGCTGGGCAATGGCACCACCACCAGCTCTTCGACGCCGGTCATGGTCAGCGGCTTGTTCAACGCGGTCGCGATCAGTGCGGGTGGCAGCCATTCGTGTGCGCTGCTGGCGAACGGGTTCGCGAGATGCTGGGGCCTCAACAGCTCCGGCCAGTTGGGCAGCGGCACCACCACCAGCTCTTCGACGCCTGTCACCGTGACCGCCCTGACGAGCGCGGTCGCGATCACCGCAGGAACCGCGCATTCGTGTGCGCTGATATCCAACGGCACCGCCAAGTGCTGGGGCGAGAACAGCTCCGGCCAGCTGGGCAACGGCACCACCACCAGCTCCTCGACGCCGGTCGTCGTCACCGGCCTGCTCAACGCGGTCGCGATCAGCGCGGGTGGCAGCCAATCGTGTGCGCTGCTGGCGAACGGGTTCGCGAAATGCTGGGGCGACAACAGCTCCGGGCAGTTGGGCAACGGGACCCTCACGAACTCGTCGACGCCGGTCACCGTGACCGCCCTGACGAGCGCGGTCGCGATCACCGCAGGCACCGCGCATTCGTGTGCGCTGCTGGCGAACGGCACCGCCAAATGCTGGGGCGACAACAGCTCCGGCCAGCTGGGCAACGGCACCACCACCAGCTCCTCGACGCCGGTCGTCGTCACCGGCCTGCTCAACGCGGTCGCGATCAGTGCAGGAACCGCGCATTCGTGTGCGCTGGTGGCGAACGGCACCGCCAAATGCTGGGGCCCCAACAGATCCGGGCAATTGGGCAACGGCACCACCACCAGCTCGCCGACGCCGGTGGTGGTGAGTGGACTCAGCCCCGACACGACCGCGATCGCGTTCAGCGGAGGTGCCGCGCATTCGTGTGCGTTGTTGGACAACGGCACCGCCTTGTGCTCCGGCTCGAACGCACAGGGTCGGTTGGGGAATGGCACTACCACCAACTCGAACTCGCCGGTCACCGTGAGCGGCCTGACCAACCTCGTCGCGATCAGCGCAGGCTCCGAGCATTCGTGTGCGCTGTTGGCGAACGGCACCGCCAAATGCTGGGGCTACAACGGCTTCGGAGAGTTGGGGAACGGCACCACGACCGACTCGTCGACGCCGGTAGCGGTGATGGGCCTGACCAACGCGGTCGCGATCAGCGCGGGTGGCTTCCATTCGTGTGCAGTGCTGGCGAACGGCACGGCCAAATGCTGGGGCTACAACTTGTCGGGCGACCTGGGGAACGGGACCACCGCGCACGCGTCGACACCCGTAGCGGTGAGCGGCGTGACCAACGCAGTCGCAATCAGCGCCGGCTACGGCGACTCGTGCGCGTTGATGGCGAACGGCACCGCCAAATGCTGGGGCTGGAACCAGTACGGTCAGTTAGGGAACGGGACCACGAGCAACTCCGCCACACCCACCCCAGTGGCGGTGAGCAGCCTCACCGGCGCCGTTGGGATCAGCGCGGGCGATGACGGATTCCCGAACGGTGCCTTCGACCACTCGTGCGCGTTGCTGGCGAACGGCACCGCGAAGTGCTGGGGTAGCAACACCTCGGGTCAGTTGGGGAACGGGACCACCACGAACTCCTCGACTCCAGTGGCAGTGAGCGGGCTGACCGGTGCGGCCGCGATCGAACTCGGCGGCGTCTATTCGTGTGCAGTGTTGGCGAACAGCACCGCCAAGTGCTGGGGTAGCAACACCGCCGGGCAGTTGGGGAACGGGACCATCACGAGCTCCTCGACTCCGGTGGTGGCAGGAAGCAACATCGTCGCGATCAATGCCGGCTTCTACCACTCGTGTGCGCTGACAGACGACAGCCACGTGGAATGCTGGGGCAGCAACACATCCGGTCAGTACGGAGACGGCGGTACCGACAGCCACGGTGTGCCGTTTCCGATATTTGCCTGGTGAACATCCACCGCGCCGCGTTCAGGGGATCTTGTTGCCCTTGTACCTCGGGCAACCCACACAACGCGTTCACGCGACACGTCACGGCGACGGGACCGGCATCGGACTCTGGGTTCAGCGTACGGATGCGGCGGTTTGGCTACGCGCGCGCGTTACACGAGAAGGGAGTTCGATATGACTTTCACGCATGGAGCGAGCGAGGCGGGAGACCAACCTCTGGCGCTGACCGGACACCCCGTCGTCGACACCCGACTGGCGCGAGTTGGCACTGTGACCGATGTGCTCTTCGACGACCGCGCCGTACCGGGTTGGGCGGTTGTGAAAACTGGACTGCTCGGCGGCGAGCACTTCGTGCCGCTGCAACATACCTACGTCGATGCCGACGGTCGGCTCGTCGTGCCGCTCAAAAAGGCCGATATCAAGCATGCACCGCGCGTCCGCCGAGACCATGTGATGACGCGCGAGGCCCGACGCGAGCTACGGGATTACTACGGCATCGCCGCGTAGTGCATACGGGCGCAATGCCCCGTTGGGGCGTGCGCCCGCCGTGATCCGCAGATTGTGCGTGCGCTTCGTCGCGTGTGTGGTCGTCGCGCTGCTCGCCGCGTGCTCGGGCGGAAGTAAGTCGAGCCGAGGCCAGTCGAGCCCCTCATCGGTGACGCAGTCCGCTTCGGCGTCGCGTAGCACCCGCCTTCTTGCGATCGGTTCGATCGACGTACAGCGCGCGGGCCGCGCCGGCGCCCTCAACGCGGCGACGCAACGCGCAGTGCTCGCCACGGCGCAGCGCTACGTCGACAGCGCCATCCTTGCTCCACTCGAGACCGGCAAGCTCGGCTCCGGGTACGCCGCGCTGTTCGAACCAGGGATTCGCCCGGCTGCGATCGGACCCGACCAAAGCACACTCACCGACATCGTCGCCGGCAAAGCGACGACCATGACCGAGACATCAACACCCGTCGCGCTGAGCGCACTCGCGGACACATCCGGCACCTTGGTGTACGCGGCCACGACCTTCAAGGTAACCGTCCACGCGACCACCGCGAACGGCGCCATCACAATCAACCGCACCGTCGAGCTGACCCTCCAACAGGACCACGCGAGCTGGCTGGTCGTCGCCTACCGCACAACGGTCACACGCGCGGCGCCGACCCGGGCACCGAGAACGACGCCCACCACTCGCCGATCTCGTCCCCGCACCACAACCACCGTGCGCACACATCGAACGACAACAACGCCGTGACCGAAACGGCGAGTTGCCGGACGGGAAGGCGCAAACCGATTCTCGCCGCACTCGGGATGCGCGCGACACGAGAATCGCCAACGGCGCCAGCGCAGGAGCCCTATGGGCTCATGGAGCGCTCAGGTTGCCGCATACGCGAGGTGCAACTCCCACCACAAGAAGTTCCTCGTCTGGTCGAGGATCTGTTGACGGAACTGGACGTAGGGCACGTGGCAGGTCGCGTCGAAGGACTCGAGGAAGGCGTCGAGCCCCTGAGCCTTCGCGGCGTTGATCGTGTTCACCGCCGACTTATACGGCACGAGCGGGTCGGTCGTGCAGTGGAAGTCCAGGGCCGGCGCGTCGCCGGGCGAGATGGTGCCGACGCCGAGGTGCGTACCCGAGATCGAGACCGCGGCCGCCACCTTCGCCGCCGGAGTCTCGGAGGACGCATAGCCGACGTTCAGCGCGGTGATCGCACCCGCGGACGAGCCGCCGATGGCGATGCGGTTCGGGTCGATGCCGTAGGTCGTGGCGTTGGTTCGGAGGAACTCCACCGCCGTCTGCGCATCGGCGGCGGCTTCCTTTATCGCGTCGCCGCAATTCGAGAAGCTTCCTGAGCACCCCGGCGACTCGAGCCGATAGTTGATCGAGACGTTCAGATATCCCTCCTTGGAGAACGTGTTCGATTCGTCGACGAGTTCGGGCGACGTCTTGTCGCCACCGCTGAACGAGCCGCCGTGGACCCACACGATCGCGGGCCGACTGGTGACGGTGTCGCCGGTCGGCTGGTACATATCGAGCTGAAGGGTGATCGTCTGGTTCTCCAGATTGACCGCGCTGCCGTACGTCACGTTGTTCGTCAGCGTTACGGCACTGAAGACCGGGTCGCGGTATCGCACCGGCGCGGTGCCCGGCGGGATCATGTTCGGCAAGTCACATCCGGCGGCAAGGATCACGATCGCCGCGACGAGAGGCAACAACAGACGACGGCGCATCTCGCCATGGTCGTTCGCCGATCCGCCCGGAGTCAAGAAATCGCCGTTTCTCGCTGGATCCGGCTCGGCCGGAACGGCCACGGCCGGAAAAATGTCGGACGGTGTCCTCTCGGAAGACGGTCGTTCGTAGCCATTGGTGAGAGACCGGCGCCGGGCCGGTCGGAGGAAGGGAGCATTCCGATGACAGCCACGACCACGTTCACCGCCCCGACGACTCGTCCGCCGACGCTGCAGTCGCGCACGACCGCCCCGGTGTGGCGGACGGGCATTGCGGCAGGGATATCTGCGTCCGTCGCGACGGCTGCATTCGCAGTCCTCGCCCGGTCGATCGACGTGCCGCTGAAGGTGGCCGGATCGTCGATCCCGCTGCTCGGATTCGCCGAGGTGACGTTTGTCGCCGCGATCATCGGCACGGTCCTCGCCGTGCAGTTGTCGCGCCGTGCGCATCGACCGCGGCACACGTTCGTCATCACGACGATCGTGCTCACGTTCGCGTCGATCGGCCCCGACGTGCTCGCCGACGCCCACACCGCGACGAAGGTCGCGCTGATGCTGTCGCACGTCGTCGCCGCGGCCGTCGTCATTCCGGCGCTCGCATCCCGACTCGGCAACCGACTCGACCTCTCGTAGACAACCACCAACCAGCGGGCGACACTTCGCCCGCTCGTCTGAAAGGACCATCACCATGACGCAGTACCTGTTGGCCGTACACCACAGCCCCGACGCCCCGCCGCCCCCGCCGGCCGAGATGCAGCAAGCGTTCCGTCAGGTCGACGCGTTCAACGAGGAGCTCCAAGCCGCCGGCGCGTGGGTCTTCGGCGGCGGCCTCCACCCCCCGGACATCGCAACGGTCGTCCGCGTCGAGAACGGCGAAGCGATCACGACCGACGGCCCGTTCGCCGAGACCAAGGAGCAACTCGGCGGCTTCTGGATCATCACGGCTCCGGATCTGGACGCTGCCCTCGCGTGGGCGGCGAAAGGCTCAGCCGCGTGCATGGGACCGGTCGAGGTCCGTCCGTTCCAAGACGAGCCGAGCACCTGACCCACCGTGCCGGCCGTCGACGCAACCGAGCTCGAACGGATCTTCCGAGAGGAATCCGGCCGGGTCGTCGCCACCTTGGTCCGTCTCTTCGGTGACATCGACATCGCCGAAGAGATGGTCCAAGAAGCGTTCCTGGTTGCGAGCGAACGCTGGCCGGCGACCGGGCTGCCGCCCAACCCGGGCGGATGGATCACCACCACCGCCCGCAACCGCGCCATCGACCGTCTGCGTCGCGAGGCATCCCGCCATGACCGCCACGCCCAAGCCGCGCTCCTCCACGAGAGCTCCGAGCCCGAGCCGCCCGAGCCGGTGGGCGACGTGAAAGACGACCGGCTCCGTCTCATCTTCACCAGCTGCCACCCGGCGCTCGCTCCGAGCGCCCAGATCGCACTCACGCTGCGGCTGCTCGGAGGGCTCGAGACGCCGTACATCGCCCGGGCGTTCCTCGTTCCCGAGCCGACCATGGCCAAGCGACTCGTACGCGCGAAGCAGAAGATTCGAGACGCCAAGATCCCGTACCGCGTTCCGAGCGATGCCGAGCTGCCGAGCAGGCTGCGTTCCGTGCTGGCGGTCATCTACCTCGTGTTCAACGAGGGCTACACCGCGACCGAGGGCGACGAGCTCATCCGCGCCGACCTCTGCACCGAGGCGATCCGACTGGCCCGACTGCTCGCCGAGCTCATGCCCGACGAGTACGAGGCGCTCGGACTCCTCGCGCTGCTCCTCTTGACCGAGTCACGACGGGTTGCGCGCACCGCACCCGACGGGACCATCGTGTTGCTTCCCGACCAAGACCGCTCCCGGTGGGACCACGAGCTCATCGCCGAAGGCCAGGCCATCGTGCGGCGCTGCCTGCGACGGAACCAGCCCGGCCCCTACCAGATCCAAGCCGCGATCAACGCCGTCCACAGCGACGCCGCGAGCGCGGCCGCGACCGACTGGGGTCAAGTGCTCCAGCTCTACGACCAACTCCTCGCGATCACTCCGAACGCGGTCGTCGCGCTCAACCGTGCGGTCGCCCTCGCCGAGATCGAAGGTCCGGCCGAGGCGCTCGCGATCGTCGACGCCCTCGACCTCGACAGCTACCACCTGTTCCATGCCACCCGCGCCGAGCTCCTCGTCCGGCTCCACCGTTACGACGACGCCGGCGCCGCCTACGACCGTGCGCTCGCGCTCGCGAACAACGCCGCCGAACACGCCCACCTCGAACGCAAGCGCCAATCGCTGCCGGCCTCGATCGAGCCTTGACGCGCGCCATTGCAAACTGGTGACGTCGGCGGAGGGTCGGTACGGTTGGCGACCGGATCCGAGCGGCGTGGGGAATCGGAGTGGTCGTGAGCGGTCAAGGCGGCGTCGGGCGGGTGGGCGAGCGACTGGTCGTCGGTCTCGCTCGCGCCGGCGTGAGTGTGCGGGGCGCGCGGGAGCTCTTGGTCGAGCGGAGCCACGGCGGCGACCCGCTGCGAGCGCTCGTGTTCCCGGTGTCGGTCGACGGCGTCGAGTACCTCGTGACGAGCCGACCGGATGCGAGGTGGGTGAAGAGGCTGCGGGCCGCGGGCTCGGGCGAACTGCGCGTCGGTCGTCGCCGGAGCCGCTTTCGCGCCACAGAAGTGGCCACCGCCGATACGACACGATTCCTGCAGCAGTACCAGCTACAAGTTCCATCCTTCTTGGCGCGCGAGCCCTCCAGCGGTGCACGAGCCGTCGTGTTTCGCATCGACGGCGAACCGTCCTGATTGGCATGGGCCCAACGGGCCGGCCTGCGACTACGAGAAAGCGGTCGACGGGTCAGCCGCGGTTCGGCCAGAGGTCGACCGGGCCCGCGATGTAGCCGCCCGCCGCGCGCATCGCCTCGCCCCAGGGCCGTAACTGCTCGATCACCGCGTCGACGTCGTCACCCAGCGCGTCGAGCGCCGGCGCCATCGTGGCGTCCGTGGCGCGCTCGATCGCCTCGCGCTCGTTCCGACCGGTCTCGGTGAGACCATCCGCATCGTCGAGCCAGCCGCGATCCTTCAGGCGCGCCGCCGCACCGTTCAGCTCGGCGTCGTCCCATCCGCGCGTGCGTATATACGTGCGCAGTGGGAGTCCCATGTAGGCCTCGGTGAGCAGACCGATCTCGATCGCGTCGACGCCGGACGACGACCAGGCGCAGACGTGCGCGTCGCCGCGGTGTTCGCGCAACATGTCACCGAGATGGAACAGGCGCGTCCACGGGTCGCGCGGATCGTCCCACTGCGCGCGCAGCCCCGAGAACAGCGGTCGACCGGGTTCCGCGAGCGCATCCGCGGCGCGCTCCAGCAGCGCAGCTGTGCGCGCGACTTCGGCACCGGCCGGTCCGCACACCCGTTCGAGCTGCGCGACCGCGCCATTCCGGCGCGCGGCGAAGATCGTCGGTGCAACGGTACGGTTCCAGCCGGCCTGCACTCCTGCAACAACCACCGCGGGCTTGAACACACCGAAGGCCGCCGCGACCACCTCGGGCTCCACCTGGCCGAGCAACGAGCCGCGGCTCGTGAAGTAGGCCGGCCCGTCCGGGGCCGCGACGCCGTTGCCGAACGAGCCGGGACTCGGAGCGAAGCCGAGCTTCTCGTAGGCCGCATGACACTCGGGCGAGAAGAACACCTGCCCGATGACGGGCTCGAGACTCGCCGCGAGCGAACGGGACCGGCGGCGCAGGAGCTCGTCGTTCATCGCCGGAGTCTCGCTGTTCGCTCGCCGGGCGCGCCAAGCGGGTGCGATCTCGGCGAGCAACCTACGCTGCGCGGTCGTGAACGACGATCTCGCCCTGCTCGACGCCACCGCCCAAGCTGCACTGGTCGCGCGCGGCGCGCTGTCGGCGAGTGAGCTCGTCGACGCCGCCATCCAACGCATCGAACGGGTCGACGGCCGGCTCAACGCGGTCATCCACCACCGCTTCGATCGGGCGCGCGACGAGGCACCCGCGGCCGGCGGCCCGTTCGCCGGAGTGCCTTTTCTCGTGAAGGACGCGGTGTGCCACACCGCCGGCGATCCGTACCACGCGGGCATGCAGGTGCTGAAGGACGCGCGTTGGGTCGAGGCCACCGACACTTGGCTCGCGGCGCGCTTTCGAGCCGCGGGGTTCGTCTTCGTCGGCAAGACCAACACGCCCGAGCTCGCGACGAGCCTGACGACCGAACCGCTCGCATACGGCCCGACCCGCAATCCCTGGGACGACACCCGCAGTACCGGCGGGTCGAGCGGCGGCTCGGCGGCCGCGGTAGCCGCCGGTCTGGTTCCTGTCGCCCACGGCAACGACATGGGCGGGTCGATCCGGTTCCCGGCAAGCATGTGCGGCATCGTCGGTCTCAAGCCGACGCGCGCCCGAACGACCCTCGGACCCGATTTCGGCGAATTCTGGGGTCCGCTGACCCACGAGTTCGTGCTCACCCGGTCGGTACGCGACGCCGCGGCCGTACTCGACGCAGTGGCCGGCGCGGCGCCCGGCGACCCGTACACCGCACCGCTCCCCCTTCGCCCGTACCGCGCCGAGGTCGGCGCGCCCGTAGGTCGCTTGCGCGTCGGCATCCGCACCGAGACCCTCGAAGGTGAAGCATCGCATCCCGATCTCGTCCAGGCGGTCGAGTCGACCGCGCAACTCCTCGACGAGCTCGGTCACGAGGTCGATCGGGCCGCGATCCCCGCGCTCGACAACGGCTACGGCCCCGCGTTCGCGACGGTGCTCTCGACTGCGGTCGCGCGCGACGCCGCGCGGTGGAGCGCGCGGCTCGGTCGCGACATCACCGGCGAGCTCGAGCCGCTGAACACGATGTTCGCAGCGCTCGGCGCGCGGGTCTCGGGCGTCGACTACGTCGCCGCGATCGAAGATCTGCAGGCATGGTCGCGGCGCGTGGCCGCGTGGTGGGTCGATCACGACCTCCTCGTCGTACCGACCAGTCCCGAGCCGCCGGTTCGCCTGGGCGAGCTGGCTCCGGCCAATCTCGAGCCCGAGGTCCTGGCGCGCATGGGCCGCCTCGCGACGTTCACCGCGCCCTTCGACGTGACCGGCCAGCCGGCGATGTCGCTGCCACTCCACTGGAACGCCGAGGGCTTGCCGATCGGCGTGCAACTGGTCGCCGCCTACGGACGCGAGGACGTGCTGTTGCGCGTGGGCGCGCAGCTCGAGCAGGCGCGCCCGTGGGCGGAACGGCGCCCGCCGATCCACGCGTGACCGGCACCGGACCGGTCGTTGGGCGCTACTTGTTGATCATCGCGCCGAGCCCCGCGACCATGACGACGAAGCCCAGCACGAGGTAGGCGACCGTCCGCGCGAGGGGCGCCTGCGGAAGGTCGCGGTCGTCCGTGCGCCGGTTGCCGCGCACCGGGCTGCCCGGTCGGGTGCGAGCCACCGTGCGCCGGGCCGCGGCCCGCGCGTCCGCGCGTCGGCGGTAGAGCGCGAGCGCGTTGGCGACGAACAGCGCCGCGCCCAACGCGAAGAGCATCTCGCGCAGCACTTCGTCGTAGAAGCTGCCGGAGCCGGTGACCGCAACCATCGCCCGCGAGGGTACCGGGGACGGTCCGGGCTCGGCGCAGCGAGTGCCAGGCTCGGCGCAGCGAGTGCCAGACTCGCCCGATGCGGTTGCTCGTCGCGCGGTGCTCGGTGACCTATGAAGGACGGCTCGGGGCGCGGCTCGGGCCGGCGCTCCGGCTCGTGCTGTGCAAGGCCGACGGGTCGATCGCGATCCACTCCGATGCCAAGGCGTACAAACCGCTGAACTGGATGAACCCGCCCTGCACGATCGTCGAATCGGACGGAGAGATCGTCGCGCGCACTCCGAAGGGAGAGACGCTGCGCATCGAGTTGCACGAGATCGTGCACGACACGACACTCGCGCTCGGCGACGATCGCGGGCTCGAGAAGGACGGCGTCGAAGCCGAGCTGCAGCAGCTGATCGCAGCCCGCGTCGCCGCGCTCCGCGAAGGCCTCACGCTGATCCGGCGCGAGTACCCGACCGATATCGGTCCGGTCGACCTCCTGTGTCGCGACGCCGACGGCCGCACCATCGTGGTCGAGGTCAAACGCGTCGGAGAGATCGCCGGCGTCGACCAGCTGCTGCGATACCAGGAACGGCTCGACCGCGACGCCCGGTTCGCCCCCACCGTTGGCCTCTTCGTCGCCCAGCAGATCAAGCCGCAGGCCCGGGTGTACGCCGAGAGCAAGGGAGTGGACTGCGTCGTCGTCGACCTCGCCCGGCTACGAGGCGACGTCGATCCCGACCTCAGGCTCTTCTGAGCCGCCGGGTCGCCGATTGGAACAGACGTGCGTGCCGTGCTCCTGCTCCAGTGCCCGGACGAGCCCGGCATCGTCGCCGCGGTCGGAACGTTCGTCGCCGGGGCAGGGGGCAACATCGTCGAGGCCGATCAGCACTCGGACCCCACCGCCGGGCTCTTCCTGCAACGGGTCGAGTTCGACGTCGACGCGACTCGCACCGAGCTCGCCGCCGCGTTCGCGCCCATCGCCGAACGATTCGACATGCGGTGGGACGTGCACGATCTCGGCGCGCGGCCGCGTGTGGCGATGCTCGCGTCGCGACACGGTCATTGTCTCGGCGACCTCCTCGTGCGCTTTCACCTCGGCGAGATACCGGGCGAGGTGGTTCTCGTGGCGTCGAACCACGACACGAACGGCGACCTCGTCTCCCGATTCGGATTGCCGTTCCACGTGGTACCTGTGCACGCGGGTGACCGCGACGCGCAAGCGCGCGCGGTTGGCGCGCTCTTGCAAGAGCACCGACCCGACGTCGTCGTGCTCGCCCGCTACATGCTCGTGCTCCCGGGCTGGCTCGTCGAACCGTGGCGGGAACGAATGATCAACATCCATCATTCGTTCCTTCCTTCGTTCGCGGGCGCGCGCCCGTACGGCCAGGCGCACGAGCGCGGCGTGAAGGTCATCGGAGCCACCGCGCACTACGTCACCGCCGAGCTGGACGAGGGACCGATCATCGCCCAGCAGGTGATGCCCGTCTCCCACCGCGACGATCCCGCTCGACTCGAGCGTCGCGGTCGCGACCTCGAGGCCGTCGTACTCGCGGAGGCGCTGCGACTGCACCTCGAGCACCGCGTGATCGTGTACGGGCGCCGCACCGCCGTGTTCGACTGAAGCGCGGCGCACGATCGCGCCAAACGCTCGGCTACTCGCGCGCGGCGTTCTCGAACGTCGTGTAATCGGCGTGGAACACGAGCTTGGTGGAGCCGACCGGTCCGTTGCGGTGCTTGGCGACGATGATCTCAGCCAGGCCGCGCTGATCCGACTCGGGGTTGTAGTACTCGTCGCGATAGATGAAGAGCACGACGTCGGCATCTTGTTCGATGCTGTTGTGAACGACGATGTCGCCGGCCACGAAGTTGTGGGTTCCCGTGACGGTCGCGTCGAACACCGGCGCCTCACCGCGCGGCTCGATCGCGACGATCTCGTCCCACAGCACGGCGCTCGTTCCGAGATCGGCGAGGAACTGATCGGGCAGCGCCTCCGCGATTCGGCACATCAGCGAACGCGACACCCCTTGCTCGTACACCCGGTGGCAGCCGCCCGCCGCCTCACCGAGCCGCTCGACGAGATCGTGCGCCCGGAGCGAGCCGCTGACGAGCAAGCTCTTGCGCTCGATGTAATCCCACACCTCGCGCGGAATGGCATCGCGGCGCGGATCGACCTCGGGACCGCCGAGCCGGGACGACGCCACGTGCATACCCACCGCGAGGTCAGCGAGGTGGACCCAACCGTCGAGGGTCAAGAACGGATGGTTCGCGCTCGCGGTCACCGTCCGGCCCGACGCGAGCTGCAGCTCGAACACCGGCTTGACGCCGCTTCGGAACACGCGCGTCATCACGCCGGGGACCAGTTGAAGGTGCTCGTCGAGCGTGAGCACCTCGAGGTCGTGCGCGTCCTGTTCGTACAGCGCGCCCAGGGTTGCGGTGCGGCCGTCGGCGAGTGCGATCTCGGTCTCCGCGACGAGACAGCCCGACTCGCGCAGGTCGGCGAGCATCGGCCGCTTGTCCTGGCGATACTCGAGCTGGCGGTTGAGCTGCGACAGCGTGACGACCGGCGCCTCGAGCTCGCGGGCGAGGATCTTCAGTCCGCGCGACAGCTCTGATACCTCGACCTGACGGTTCTCGGAGCGGTGGGGCGACGCCATCAGCTGCAGGTAGTCGACGACGATCAAACCGAGGTCGCCGTAGCGAGCCTTGATGCGCCGCGCCTTGGCGCGCATCTCCATCACCGTGCAATGCGGATTGTCGTCGATGAAGAACGGGGCCTCCGCGAGCCGGCCGACCGCCTGGTTGACGCGCGGCCACTCGTGCTCGGAGAGCTTGCCGGTCTGCAGCTTGCGGGACGGCACCCGCGCCTCCGCGGCGAGGAGGCGTTTCGTGAGCTCGAGGTAGCCCATCTCCATGGAGAAGAACAACACCGGTTTGCGGCCGTGCAACGCGACGTGCTGTGCCATGCCGAGCGCCAGCGAGGTCTTCCCCTGACCCGGGCGCGCCGCGACGATCGTGAGCGTCGACGGCTGCATGCCCAGCAACAGCGAATCGAGGTCGTGGTAACCGGTCGCGGTACCGACGATGTCGCCCTGGCGGTCGTACATCGCCTCCAGCTGGTTCATCGTCTCCTCGAGCGCGGGATACAGCGGGACGAGCGTGTCGGCGACTCGTCGCTCCGCGACTTCGAAGATCGCGGCCTCGGCGCGATCGAGCGTCTCGTCGACCTCGTCCTCCGCGTTGTAGGCCATCTCTTGGATGCCGCCCGCGGTCTCGATGAGGCGGCGCAGCATCGCGAGCTCGGCAACGATCAAGGCGTAGTGCTGCGCGTTCGCCGACGCGGGGGTGGCGGCCTGGATGCGCAGCAACGTCTGGCGGCCGCCGAGCTGGTCGAGCTGCGCCGCCCGCCGCAGCTCCTCGGCGACGGTCACCGGATCGACCGGCTCGCCCCGGCTGTGCAATCCGTAGGCAGCCTCGAAGATCGCGCCGTGCGCCGGCTTGTAGAAGTCGCCGGAGACGAGTCGCGCCTCGACCGCGGCGGTGATCGCTTCGCGGCTCAGCATCATCGAGCCGAGGAGCGACTCCTCCGCCTCGATGTTGTGGGGCGGGATTCGTGCTCCGTTGGCCCGGCGTCGCGCGTCTTCGATCGAGACCATCGTCGCTACCTCCTCCCCGACGAGACGGGGACCTTCGCACGCCCGGGCTGTGGGGTTGAAGAGGACAAGCCTGTGAATTGCACGGGCCCGGCGGGGGATATCTCTCGATCCACAGCCCTGTGGACGATGGCACGGAGGTGCGCCATCAACGGGTACCTCGACCCCGAGGCGATCCGGACCGGCATCGCCGCTGGCAGGCGGGTGACGAGCCGCCGGCGGCGGCCGCGGACGAGCCGGCCCACAGCGTCGAACTGGTCACCTCGGGCGCCGCCGCGCTGTGGATATCGCGCGATACCCACACCCGCCTCGCCGAGGACGGGCCGGAAGAACCACCCGCCGAGCGGCCGACAATGCAAATGACACGCTTGTGATTCTCGCGGACGGGCGCGCGCGAACCGGGGACCGAACCCGCCGACGGCAACGGAGTTCAGCCGGCCGGGACGACGTCGACGTGGACCGTCGCGACGACGTCGGGGTGCAGGCGCACCTGCACGTCGACGCCGCCGAGCTCTTTCAGCGGCTCGTCGAGCGTGAGCTTGCGCCGATCGATCTCCGCGCCGGTCTGGTTCTGAACCGCCTCGGCGATGTCGGTCGCGGTCACCGAGCCGAACAGACGCCCCTCGCCGCCCGCGCGTGCCTCGATCGTGATCGTGCGGCCCTCGAACTGCGCGGCGAGGGCCTGCGCGCCCTCGCGCTCGCGCCGATCGCGCGCCTCACGGTTGCGGCGCATGGCGTCGGCCTGCTTCTGGCTTCCGGCGGATGCCTTCAGCGCGAGCCCACGCGGAACCAGATAGTTACGGGCGTACCCGTCGGCCACGTCGACGAGGTCACCCTTCTTGCCCAGATTGTCGACATCGTCGCGAAGAACGATTCTCATGCCGCGACCTCCGACCGTCTCCGGCCCGTCATTCCTCGTCGCCCTCGACGCCCGCACCCTCGCCGGTCGCGCCGGTCTCGAGCACGTCCGCCGTGAACTCGTCCGCTCCGACCCCGTCGGCCATCACATCGTCGAGAGCCATCTCGGCGCGACCGTTGCCGGCGCTCGCCTCTTCCACCGGCCCCGGGATGTCGCGCAACTCACCCTCGCGGTCTCCCCGGTCGCCGCGGTCTCCCCGGTCGCCGCGATCGCGACGGCCCTTCGACCGCTGCGTCACCTGGCGCACGCTGTACGGCAGCAACGCCATCTCGCGCGCGACGCGGATCGCACGCGCGACCGCGACCTGTTGCTGCTGCGTGTTTCCGGTGACCCGGCGGGCGCGAACCTTGGCGCGCTCCGACATGAAGCGCCGCAACAAGTTGACGTCCTTGTAGTCGATCCAATCGATGCTCTCGGTGATCAGGATCGACGTCTTCTTCTTGAGTGGGCGCCGCTCCTTGCCGGGCGGCACCTTCTTCTCTCTGCGTTGCGCCATTCGAGTTCCCTATCGGATCAGAACGGCTCTTCGCCGTAGTCGTCGTAGTTGCCTTCGCCGGCCGCCGTGGTCGCAGCCGGCGTCGAGGCGGGAGCCGGCGCGGGCCGGCGGGGCGGGCCGCCACCCCCGTCTCCCGGCCCGCTGCGCTCGACCTTGTGCACTTCCGCCGTCGCAAAGCGAAGGCTCGGCGCGACATCGTCGGCGACGATCTCGACGATCGAGCGCTTCTCGCCCGCTTCGGTCTCCCAGCTGCGTTGCTCGAGCCGGCCGCTCACCACGACCCGCGAGCCCTTGGTCAAGGACGCGCCGACGTTCTCGGCGAGCTGCCGCCAGGCGACGACATTGAAGAAGCTGGTCTGCTCTTCCCACTCCTGGCTCTGCTGGTTCCGCCAGGAGCGGTTCACCGCTACCCCGAACGTGACCTTCGAGATCCCGCTCGGCGTGTAGCGCATCTCGGGATCGCGGGTGATGTTGCCGGAGATCGTGATGCTGTTCGAATCGGTTGCCATGTCGCTACTCCCTATGCCTGCTGCCCGCCGAGGCACCCGCAGCCTTCGGAGGCCCGTAGACCTTCTCCGGGATGCGCAGCACCATGTGACGGATCACTTCATCTGCCAGGGAGAGCGTCCGGTGCAACTCCTCCATCGCCTGTGGCTCAGCTCGGGCCTGGAGGACGATGTAGTACCCGTCGGCCTTGTGCTTGATCTCGTAGGCGAGGCGGCGCTTGCCCCAAAAGTCGACGTGGCCGCGCTCGGCGCCCTTCGACTCGATGAGCTGGAGCCAGCGTTCGACTGCAGCCCGGATCGTCTCCTCTTCCAGGTCCGCGTCGATGATGATCATCACTTCGTACGGACGCGTCATGCGCCGGTACCTCCTTCGGGCCGCACGGTCTCGCCGCTGCGGGCCCCGTTGCCCGCCGGTTCACCCGGCGCCGCGGGGGCAGGATCTCGGTTGTGTGAACAGGGTTGTCTGAACCGGTGGAAGCTAGCAGATCACCTCGACTCGGCCTATCGAAGAGGACGCTACAAGAGGGGTGAGACACTGTCACCACCCGCTACGTGGTACAGCCTCCGAGCGCGCCGGACGTGCTGTGCGAACCGGCCGGGCGCTCGAGTGCGTAGCGGTACGGGTCCTTGCTCGCGTACTCGGGGCACGACGCGTCGGTACCTTGCGGGCACGGCGTCATCCGCACCTCGTCGACCCGGATCCCGCGCGCCGAGAAGAACGTGATGTCGAGCGGCGTCGGTGTCCCGGCCATCGTGTAGTGCGCGGTCGTGTCGGCCGGATTGACGAAGAGCATTCCCTCGTACGGAGCGAGCGACGTCACCGCTCGCAGCCCCTGTGAGCGCTGGCCCGGTGTCGATGCGACGAGCACGCGCAGACAGCGCGACCCGACCGCCACCCGCGCCTCGGAGAACGCTCCGAACGGAGCGGCCGCCGGTCGCGTCGCCGCGAAGCCGAGGTGACCCGAGCCGCTGTCCTCCGCACGGATGCGGACTACGACGACGATCACGGCGGCGAGTGCGCCGAGGGCGAGGACGAACACCGCGACCACGCGGACACGCGCCCGCACCGCGGCTACTGCGCGAGCTCGGGCTCGGCCGCGCCGCCGTACAAGCCGAGCGCGTCGGCCATGCGATCGGTCATGTGGTACGTCTCTGCGCTCGCCGGATACGTGCCGGCGCGCACGTCGGCGCAGAACCGCTCGATCGCCTCGGTGGCCAACCACTCGAGCGACGCGTACGCGCGGACGAACTTCGGCGCGCGATGATCCGGACCGGCGAAGCCGAGGAGGTCGTGCCAGACGAGCACTTGCCCGTCGCAGTGCCGACCGGCTCCGATTCCGATGGTCGGCACCGTCACCGACTCGGTGATCACACGCGCCACTGCGTCGGGCACGCACTCGAGCACGATCGCGAAGCAACCGGCTTCCGCGAGCGCGCACGCGTCGTCCGCCAGTGCCTTCGCGGCGTCGAGCTCCTTGCCCTGCACCTTGAAGCCACCCAGCGCGTGGATCGACTGCGGCGTGAGGCCGATATGACCCATCACCGGGATCTCGGCGTCGAGGATCGCTTGCACCGAGGCCAGGCGCTTGCGACCGCCTTCGAGCTTCACCGCGCCCGCGCCCGCGCGAACCAGGCGGGCCGCGTTGTGCACCGTCTCCGCGGTGCTCACGTGGTAGCTGAGCCACGGAAGGTCGGCGACGACGAGGGCGCGCGGTCGGGTGCGGGACACCGCGCCGACGTGGTGCGCCATGTCGTCGGTCGTGACCTGCAGCGTGTCGTCGTACCCGAGCACGACCATCGCGACCGAGTCGCCGACCAGGATGATGTCGGCGCCCGCGCCGTCGACCGTGCGCGCCGATGGCGCGTCGTAAGCCGTCACCATGACCAAGGGAATGCCGTCGCCCTTGCGGGCAACGACGCCGGGCGCAGTCACGCGCCGCGCCGAACTTCTGGGCGTCGAGTCTGCGGTCATCTCCGCTACCTCCACCGTCCAGGGCTCGTTCGGCTCCCGGCGGCTCCGCCAGCGTACCGGTGCTTCGGCGGGTGCCACCAACGGCGAGGGACCGGCGCCCGGAGGGAGGGGCGGCCCGGCCTGTACGGCGCCGAGTGCCGTCGGGAAGAATGCGGGGATGACCGCCCGCGTCTGCGAGAACTGCGGGATGCCCGACGACGAGCTCGTGCTCGTGCGCCGGGTGTACGTCGTTCCGCCGTCGTGGGACACACCGGGGTCGCAGACGGTCGTCGCCGAGCCCGAGCTGTGGTGCATCTCGTGCATCTCGCAGTACCCCTGCGAGATTGTCGACGACTGAACGGGCCGGTGAACGGGCCCGGCGCCCTACGCGTTCAGCTCGCGTGCAGCCGGCCGTGGAGTGATTGCCGGCGCAGGTGGTTCCACCGGCAGTCGACGCAGACCTCGACGTCGTAGCACGCGAACTCATCGCACGACGCGCCCAGCTTGCGGAGCTCCGCTTGATTGCTGATCGCCCGGCCGTTCGCCTGCTTCAGCTTCTCGCCGTACACGTACGAGACGAGGCGAAGGTTCGTCGCGCCGCACACCGGACACTCGTCGTCGATGTCGGTACCGATGAACTGCGCGGCCCGGAGCAGCTCGGGATGGGCGTCACATACGTCGAGGCGGGTGAGCGTGCCTCGACGGAAGTCGCGCAGGACAGCCCTTCGGGCCAGCGCGTAGTCGGTGACGCTCGTCATCGACGGAAAGTGTAGGTGCGCGCCGACGCCTGTCCAGCGGCTCGTTCGAGCCCCGGTGATCCACCGCGCCTACGACGATTCACGACCGCGGCCACTCCAAGGCGCCCTCCATGGCGACCTCCAGGGCGACTCCCTGGGGCGGACCCAGCGTGGATCGCCGCAGCACTTGCACGATATATCGATTCGATATATCGTATGTCACATGTTGGAGCTCGCGGTCCTTGGGTTGCTCGCCGAGCAGCCGCGCCACGGCTACGACTTGAAGAAGCGCCTGTCGGAGACCCTGGGCCCGCTGTGGGGCATCTCGTTCGGGTCGCTCTACCCGGCCTTGCGCCGCCTGGAGCGTTCCGGAGCGATCGCCGAGGTCGACGAGAACGCGACCACGCCGGGTGCCTCCTTCGTGCCGACCGGCTCGCTGAAGGGCGACCTGGCGGCGGCGCGCATGCGGCTCCGACCCCGTCCCACTCGGCGGACGCGTCGGGCCTACGCCATCACCGATCGCGGCCGGGTGCTGTTCACCGAGCTGCTGACCGACGAGAGCGACGATGACGAGCGGGCCTTCGCGGTGAAGCTCTTGTTCTGCGGTCACCTCGATCCGGCGGCACGCCTCGCGTTTCTCGAGCGGCGCCGAGCGCAGCTCACCCAACGGTTGGTCGCCGACCGGAAACCCGCGACCCGCACCATCGACCGGTACACCCGATCGCTCCTCGAGCACCGGGCCCGATCGACCCAACACGATCTCGATTGGATCGCCGAGCTGATCGCGCAAGAGCGCGAGGACCAGCCCGACGACCGAAGCCAAGGAGCAACGGCATGAGCGAGTCCCCCCGGAAGTCGACCTCGCCGAACAACGTCTCACCCAAGACCGTCTCGCCCAAGACTGTCCGAGTCGCGATCGCGGGCGTCGGAAACTGCGCGAGCAGCCTGGTGCAGGGCGTCGAGTTCTACCGCGGTGCCGACCCCGCCGAGCGCGTCCCGGGACTCATGCACGTGGAGCTCGCCGGATACCACGTCGGCGACATTCAGTTCGTCGCCGCGTTCGACGTCGACGCCGACAAGGTCGGGCTCGACCTGGGCAAGGCGATCTTCACCAGCATCAACAACACGATCAAGTTCGCCGAGGTGCCCGATCTCGGCGTGATCGTCCAGCGGGGCCCGACCTTCGACGGGCTCGGCAAGTTCTACCGCGAGGTCGTCGAAGAGTCGCCCGCGGCCCCCGTCGACATCGCCCAGGCGCTGCGCGACTCGCGCGCCGACGTCTTGGTGTCGTACCTCCCGGTCGGTTCGGAAGACGCGCAGAAGCACTACGCCCAGGCCGCGCTCGACGCGGGCGTCGCGTTCGTGAATGCCATCCCGGTGTTCATTGCGAGCAATCCCGAGTGGGCGAAGAAGTTCGAGGACGCGGGCGTGCCGATCATCGGCGACGACATCAAGAGCCAGGTCGGCGCGACCATCACGCACCGCCTGCTCGCCCGGCTGTTCGAAGATCGCGGCCTCGCGATTGACAACACCTACCAGCTGAACTTCGGCGGCAACATGGACTTCAAGAACATGCTCGAGCGCGAGCGGCTGCTGTCGAAGAAGATCAGCAAGACGCAGTCGGTGACGAGCCAGATCGACCAGGGCATCAGTACCGATCACGTGCACATCGGTCCGTCCGATCACGTGCCGTGGCTGAACGACCGGAAGTGGGCGTACATCCGGCTCGAGGGCCGCAATTTCGGCGACGTGCCGCTCAACATCGAGCTCAAGCTCGAGGTCTGGGACTCGCCGAACTCGGCGGGGGTGATCATCGACGCGGTGCGGTGCGCGAAGGTCGCGCTCGACCGCGGCATCGGCGGCCCGCTGCTCGGCCCGTCGGCGTACTTCATGAAGTCGCCGCCCGTGCAGTACCACGACGACGACGCGCACCGCATGGTCGAAGAGTTCGCCTCCGGCGCGTAGGCGTCTCGGCGGGCCAGAATGCGGACATGACCAAACGCGAGCTGCATCCGAGGATCAGCAACGAGTCGAAGAACTGCGCCGCATGAACACCGAAGTGTGGGATCGGATCGCGGCGCGGGCATCGACTGCAGACGTCGACGACATCCCCGGCGCGATCGTGTACGCGCCGGGGGGACCGACGGAGGCCGATCTGCGCCTGTTCGGCGACGTCGCCGACAAGCGCGTCCTCGATCTCGGAACCGGCAGCGGCACCAACGCGATCGCGCTTGCCCGCCAGGGCGCGCACGTGATCGCGCTCGACCGCTCGGTCGCGCAGCTGGCGCGCGCCCGCAAGCTCGCCGCCGCGACCGATGTGCGAGTCGAGTGGCACGAGTGCGACGTCGCCGATCTCGCCTTCCTGCGCGCCGATTCCATCGACCTCGCCCTGGCTACCGGAGTGCTGGGAGAGGTCGAGGACGTCGACCGGCTCTTGCGCCAAGTGCACCGCGTGCTGCGGCCCGGTGCGTCGTTCGTGTTCTCCTACGACCACCCCATGGCGCTCGCCGTCGGGCGCGAGGGTGAAGCGCCGGGTTCGCTCCCGCTCGGTGCGCTCGAGGTCAGGCGTTCCTACTTCGACAGCCAGCCGGTCGAGATCACCCGCGGCGGCGAGCGCATCCGCGTCTGGCCGCGGACGACGGCCGAGGTGTTCGCGGCTCTGCACCGCGCCGGCTACCGCGTCGAGCTTCTCCTCGAGCCGGAACCCACCGGCTCGGGCGATCCCGGGCCCGACATCCCGCGCGTCATCGTGTGGCGCGCGCGCAAGGAAGGCGTCTAGCCAAGGTCGCGCGCGCGCGCCCAAGCGACCAACCGCTCGCGCGCGTCGTCTTCGCTCATCGGACCCTCTTCGAGACGAAGCTCGAGGAGGAAGTCGAGCGCCTCGCCCACGATCGGGCCGGGCGCAACACCGAGGAGCTGCATCACCTCGTTCCCGTCCAGCGCAGGGCGGATCTTGGCGAGCTCCTCTCGCTCGCGCAGCTCGGCGATCCGGTCGACGAGCTCGTCCATCCGGCGCCCGAGCGCCGCGGCCTTGCGCGCGTCGCGCGTGGTGCAGTCGCAACGGGTGAGCTCGTTCAGGTCGTCGAGCAACGGTCCGGCGTCGCGCACGTAGCGACGGACTGCGCTGTCGGTCCAGCCCATCCGATACGTATGGAAGCGCAGGTGCAGCTCGACGAGCCGGGTGACGTCATCGACGAGGTCGTTCGGATGTCGCAGGGCGAGCATCCGCTCACGGGCCATACGCGCGCCGACGACCTCGTGATGATGGAACGTGACGCCTTGCGGGCCGTAGCCGCGGGTGCGCGGCTTGCCCACGTCGTGCAACAACGCGGCAAGCCGTATTCGCAACCGCGGGGAGGTCTTCACCACGACTGCGATCGTGTGCGCGAGCACGTCCTTGTGCCGGTGGATCGGATCCTGTTCCAGCCGCATCGCGTTCAGCTCCGGAAGGAACTCGTCCGCCAGGCCGGTTCGTGCGCACAACCACAGCCCCGACGACGGATCGTCAGCTACGAGCAACTTGGAGAGCTCGTCGCGCACACGCTCGGCGCTCACGATCTTCAGCCGCTCGTGCATCGCCTCGATCGCGTCGACGATCGCCGCGTCCGGTTCGAAGCCGAGCGTGGCGACGAACCGCGCCGCCCTCAACATCCGCAATGGGTCGTCCCCGAACGAGAGCTCGGGAGAGAGCGGCGTCCGCAACCGACGGGCGGCGAGATCGATACGACCGTCGAAGGGATCGACCAGCTGCGGCCCCCCGCCCGTCGGATCGTCGAGCGCGATCGCCATCGCATTGACCGTGAAATCGCGTCGCGAGAGGTCGATCTCGACATCGTCTGCGAACCTGACTTCCGGCTTGCGGCTCTCGGGGCGGTACACGTCGGCGCGAAACGTCGTGATCTCGAAGCGTTCGCCGCCCTTCTCGCACCCGACCGTGCCGAAGCGCTGACCCTGCAACCAAACCGCGTCCGCCCACGGACGCACCACGGACTCGATGACCTCGGGCCGGGCGTCGGTCGCGATGTCCACGTCGACGATGTCGCGGTCGAGCAAGGCGTCGCGCACGCTGCCACCCACGAGATACGCGCGGTATCCGGCGTCGCGCAGGCGCGCCGCGAGCTGCTGCGTCGGTGAATCCGGCACGAAGAAGCGCTCGATGCGGGCGGGAACTGCGGTCACAGCCGCCCATTGTGGCGCAGGGCGGTGAAATTACTGGCCTGCGGCGACCTGCTCGGCCGCGACCTCCATCGTGTACTGCTCGATCATGAGACGCAGGTCGTGAGGCGTCGTGGAAGCCGCGATCGCCTCGCGCAGGTCGACGACGCCCTGCTTGTACAGGCCGAGCAGGCTCTGATCGAAGGTCTGCATGCCGTAGTACTCGCCCTCGGCAATGATGCTCTCGATCTCGTGCGTCTCGTCGGGATTCACGATCTTGTCGAACACGCGACCCGTCGCCACGAGCACTTCCACGGCCGGGGCGCGACCACCGCCGCGCTTTTCGACGAGCCGCTGGCTCACGATGCCGCGCAACGACGAGGCGAGCGACATCCGCACCTGCCGCTGCTCGTGCGGCGGGAAGAAGTCGATGATCCGGTTGATCGAGTCGGTCGCGCTGATGGTGTGCAATGTCGAGAACACGAGGTGGCCGGTCTCGGCCGCGGTGAGGGCTGTCTTCACCGTCTCGACGTCCCGGACCTCGCCCACGAGGATGACGTCCGGGTCCTGACGCAGGACGCGCTTCAGGGCGGCATGGAAGTCGGCGGTGTCGGTGCCGACCTCGCGCTGGTTCACGATCGACTTCTTGTCGGCGTGCAGGATCTCGATCGGGTCCTCGATCGTGACGATGTGACGGCTGTAGTTGTCGTTGATGAAGTCGATCATCGAGCCGAGCGTCGTCGTCTTGCCCGATCCGGTGGGCCCGGTGACGAGGACGAGACCACGCGGGTGATCGGTGAGCTTGCGAATGACGGGCGGCAACCCGAGCGCCTCGAACGACGGGATGTCACTCTGCACGCGCCGCAGCACGAGGCCGACCGAGCCGCGCTGGCGCATCACGTTCACACGGAAGCGCCCAAGACCCGAAACCGAGTACGCGAAGTCGGCTTCGGAACTCGCGATGAACTCCTCCGCCCGCTGCTTGGGCATGATCGCGAACGCGACCCGCTCGGTCTCGACCGGCGACACAGCGGCGAGATCGGTCCGATCGAGCCGGCCGTCGACGCGAAAGAACGGCGGCGAGCCGACCTTGATGTGCACGTCCGATGCGCCCCGCGCAACGGCGTTGCGAAGCAGTTGATCCAGATCCAACACTGGCGCGACCATCCTTTCGAGTCGATCGGGCCTTTCGAGCCGATCGGACCTTTCGAGCCGATCGGGCCTTTCGAGCCGATCGGATCCGCCTCCCTGTGACGGACGGAACCGCGGCCTCAGCCCTACCCGTTGTCGATCGGCACGCGAAGGACTCCTCTGGAGCCGACGCCGGGGGGAATTACGCGCGCCGCCGATCCGACCGGGACGAGTGTCCGGCCGGGACGCGTCAGCCCGAGGCCGGCGGCCCGATGAGGTGGAGATCGCGGGCGGCGTGGACGACGGTCCGGCCCGGTCCGTTACCCGTGGCGGCCTCCACCCGCTCCGGGCGGCCGAGCAGGGTGGAGACGGTCGCCGCGGTCGAATTGCGCAGTGCGTCCAGGTCGTAGCCGCCCTCGAGGAACACGACGAGGCGCCGCGGCGGCGCCAGCGCCATGATCCGGGCGGTCAGATCGGCGTAATCGCCGGCCGAGAGTCCGAGGCCGGTCAGCGGATCGGCCCGGTGGGCGTCGTACCCGGCCGACACGAGCACCCATGTGGGCGCGAAGCGCTCGGCGAGGGGCTCGACGACGCTGTCGATCGCGTCGAGGTAGACGTCGCCGGTCGCGCCCGCCGGAAGGGGGAAGTTCAGCGTCGTCCCCGCGCCCGCGCCGGTGCCGGCGTCGGTGAGGCGGCCCGTGCCGGGATACAGCGGCCACTCGTGCATCGACACGTACATGACCGAGCCGTCGGCGTAGAAGATGTCCTGCGTGCCGTTGCCGTGGTGCGCGTCCCAGTCGACGACGAGCACACGTTCGCCGCGATCACGCAACGCGGCGGCCGTGATCGCCGCGTTGTTCAGGAGGCAGAAGCCCATCGCGTGCTCGGCGACGGCGTGATGACCGGGCGGTCGCACCGCGCAGAACGCGAACTCGCCGTCGCCGCGGTCGAGCGCGTCGACCGCCTCGAGCCCGCTGCCGGCCGCGAGCAGCGCGGCCTCCCACGAAGCGGGCGAGGCACCAGTGTCGGCGTCGAGGTGCCCGCCACCCTGCGCGCAGAAATGCTCGAGGTGGTCGAGATACTGGGCGGTGTGCACGCGTTCGAGCTCCGACCGGGTGGCGCGCCGCGGCTCCAGGCGGCGCCGGGCGTCGCGCGGCGAGCCGGCGTCGAGCCCTTCGAGGACCGCCCGCACCCGCGCCGGCCGTTCGGGATGGCTGCGACCGGCATCGTGTGCTTCGAAGCGGGCGTCGGTCGCGACCAGGAGCACCCTGCGAGGCTAACGAACCGGTCACGATGGGCGGCCCCCGGGCCGCTCGCGTCGCTACGCTCGCCGCCGGTGAAGGCGCACCGGGCGCAGTCGTACCGATTCCGTGGGGGCGTTGCCCGAGTCGCGGCGTGGCACGGCCGAAGCGATGTCGCATCGCTCGCCTTGCACGGCCCCGACGCGCCGTCGCCCCGAGCGTTGCGCCGTCTGCTCGAGCGGTTGCAAGAGGCGGGCTACCGCGAAGTCGTGACCAACGCCCTGGGGCCGGGTGCGAGCCTGCCCCTGGTCGACGGCGGTTTCGCGGTGCGCGGCCGTCTGCACCTGCTCGCGCACGACCTCGCGAACCTCCCGCCGCCGAGCGCCCGCACCCGGCGGGCGACCCGAGCCGACCGCGACGTACTCCTCACGATCGACGCCGCCGCCTTCGAGGAGTTCTGGCGCTTCGACGCGCTCGCGCTTCGGGAGGCCGCGCGAGCAACCCCGCGTTCACACCTGCGGGTCGCAGCGCGGGACGACCCGCGCGGGTACGGACTCTTCGGGCGCGCCGCCGCCGCGGGGTACGTCCAGCGGCTGGCGGTCGCGCCGGACGCCCAGCGCCGGGGCCTGGGACAGGCGTTGCTCCACGACGGACTGCGCTGGCTGCGGGCTCACGGTGCCGAGCGCGCGTACGTCAACACCCAGGACGACAACGACCGGGCGCTCGCGCTCTACCTGCGGTCGGGCTTCACGCGGCTGCCTGTCGGCCTCCACGTCTTGGGTCGAGCGCTGTGAGGCGTCCACTGCTCGGGGCGCGCCGCATCGGACTCGTACTTGCCGCGACCGCGTTCGTGTCCGGTGCGCTGGCATCGACGAGCCTGCTCACGGCTCGGGCCCAGGAGACCACGACCGCTGCACCGAGGACCGCGGTACCGAGCACACCGCCGATACCCGTCGGCTTGAGCCTCGTGAGCCAGAGTCCGTGGGTGCCGCTGGGGCAGGCCTTCACGATGAAGCTGCACATCGACAACCCGAGCCTGGCGGCGAACCCGAACGCCGCGATCGCGATCCAGATCTTCCCGTCGGCGACGTCTCGCAGCGGATTCGACGACGTCATTGCGAACCCGGGCGCCTGCTGCAGCGTGTTCGTGCCGAACCAGATCCGCCTCGCGTCGCTGCCGCGGGACAATCACGGCGACGTCTCGATCGCCTTCGGCCTTTCCGGATCGGCGGTGCGACCGACCATCCGCATCGGCCGTCCCGGCGTGTACCCCGTCGAGGTGCAGCTGGTGAACACGGGCGTGGCCTCGCGATCGTTCGTGACCTGGCTCGTCGTGGTCGACACCAGCACCCCGAAACCGATCGAGAAGAAGCTCTCGGTCGCCTTCGTGTTCCAGGCCGTGGCCGATCCGATCGCCCTTCCCGACGGCTCGGACGACCCTGTGGTCGTCGCGGAGATGAAGCGCGGCGGTCGGCTCGACAAGATCGCCGCCTTCCTCGCGCACACCTCCGGCTTCCGCGCGTCGCTCGTGCTCGGCCCCGAGACCGCGCAGGCCTGGAAGCGCCTCGCAGTGCACGACCCGGCGATCAAAGCGTCCTTCGCTCGGGTACGCGCCGCCGCGCTGAGATCGACGACGGAGGTCCTGCCGACTCCGTACGTTCCGATCGACGCGGCCGCACTCGAGGCGGCCGGGCTCGGGAGCTACTTGACCGGCGAGACCGGCCAGTTCGCGACGGGCGCGCGCGCCTTGCGCTCGGCCCTCGGTGCGAACCCGGCGACGCCCGCGCAGAGCGCGTTCATCGATCCCACGTCGACGACGGACGCGGCCGTCGACGTCTTCCGGCAGATGCTGATCGACCGGGTCGCCGTACGCGACCAGGCGCTGATACAGATCTCCCATCCGTTCTCGCCGGCCGAGGCGTTCGTGCTCGAGACCGCCGGAGTCGGCACGCGCGCGGTCGCGACGGCGCCGTTCGTCGAGGATTTGTTCAACGGGCCCGATCCGAGTGCGCTCCGTGCCGAACGTGTCGTCGCGGCTCTGGCCGAGATCGCGTACGAGACACCCTCGATTCCGCGCGCGATCGTGATCGCACCGCCCGCGCAGTGGAAGCCCGACCTGACGGCGATGGACACTGTGGTCGCGGGCTTGCGCACGCTCCCCCTGGTCGAGTCCGCGACCCTCGACGACGTCTTCGGGACAATCGCGACCGAACAGGTCCTCGGAACCGACGTCCAACGCCGACTGGTGACGGCCGTACCGCCACCCACACCTGTGAACCCCTTCGAGTACCAGACCGTCGCCAACGAGCTGGCGGCCTACAGCGAGGTCGTGGGGCCCGGGGATCCGGTCGTCGTCGCGGGTGACGCATCGCTGCTCACCACGCTCTCGACGAGCATCTCTCCCGAGCGTGCACACACCGCGCTCTCGAACATCGACAGTGCGGTGCACCGCTTCACGTCCGGCGTCACCGCCGACGAGAAGCGCGTCACGCTGACGGCTCGCCGGGCCGCGGTGCCGCTGAGCTTCGAGAACCACCTCGCACCGGCGCGCGACGTGAAGGTGCGGGTGCATCTCGAGAGCGCGAAGTTGAACTTTCCGAACGGCGCCGACCAGTCGGTGACACTGAAGCCCGGCAGCAACACGATCCGATTCACCGTCGAGGCGCGCGCGTCGGGCACCTTCCCGATGACGATCAGCGTCACATCGCAAGACGGCAAGCTCGCGTTCGGCGCGCCGGTGCGCGTCACCGTTCGGTCGGCGGTCTTCGGCGGCTGGGCCGTCGGGCTGACCGTCGCCGCGCTCGTCTTCCTCGCCGGTTGGTGGGCCAACCACTTCCGGCGGTCCCGTCGCAACCGACGCCGTCCGACGTCACCGGCACCCGTGCCCACCCCCGCACCCGCGCCGGCGCAGTGAGCGGCGCGGTGGGCGGCGACGCGAGCGCGACGACCGAGGACGGCAACGATCGCCCGCGGAGCCGGGCCGTCCTCGCCCGCTCCAGCGCCGCGGTGGCGGCCGGCACACTTCTGTCACGACTGACCGGGCTGCTGCGCGTGATCGTGCTCGCGGCGGCGATCGGCAAGGAGTCCCTCGCCGACACCTACAACCTCGCGAACATCACTCCGAACATCGTCTACGAGCTGCTGGTCGGCGGCGTGCTCGCCGCGACATTGGTACCCGTGTTCGTCGGTTTGCACGAACGCCGCGACGACCACTCGACGTCGGCCGTCTTCACGGTTGCGATGACCACGCTCACGTTCTTCACCGCGGTGACGATGGTCCTGTCACCGTTGCTCGCGCGGCTGTTCGTCCTCCACGAGCACGGCCCCGACCGTGCTGCCCAGCTGCACGTGCTCACGGTGTTGATCCTCTGCTTCGTCCCGCAGATGGTCTTCTACGGCTTCACGGCCCTCGCGAGCGCGCTGCTCAACGCCTGCAACCGCTTCGTCGCCGCCGCGTTCGCGCCGGTCGTGAACAACGTCGTCGTGATCGTCGCGCTGCTCGTCTTCGCGTTCCGGACCTCCGGCCGGCACAGCACGATCACCGACGTCGCCCGCGTTCGCAACGATCTCGGGCTCTTATTGCTCCTCGGCATCGGGACGACCGCGGGGATCGTCGCCATGGCAGTTGTCCTGGTGCCAGCCGTCGCTCGCGCGGGCGTTCGGCTCCGATTCGTGTGGTCCTGGCGGAACTCCGCGATCCGAACCATTCTCCGGCTCTCGGGATGGACCGCGGGATACGTCGTCACGAACCAGCTCGCGCAGCTGTTCGTCCTGGTGCTGGCCAACAACTCGGCGGGCAACGTCTCCGCCTACGTCTACGCGTTCACGTTCTACGTCGTGCCCCACGGACTTCTCGCGGTCTCGATCATGACCACGATGACACCCAACCTCGCGCGTCGAGCGCGCGCCGGCGATCCCGAAGAACTGCGACGCGAGTTCGGACTCGGTCTGCGCTACATCGTCGTGCTGGTGCTCCCGGCGTCGGTGCTGTTCGCGGTGCTCGCCCAGCCGATGCTCGGCGTGATCGTTCGCCATCAATTCACGACGCACGACGCGGTCGTGACCGCCGACACCTTGCAAGCGTTCGCGATCAGCCTCGTTCCGTTCTCCGTATACCTCTACGTGATGCGCGCGTTCTACGCCCTGCAGGACACGCGCACGCCGTTCGTCCTCAACGCGATCGAGAACGGGCTGAACGTCGTGCTCGCGATCGTGCTGTTTCCCCGACTGGGCGTCCAGGGATTGGCCCTCGCCTGGAGCGGTGCGTATCTCGTCGCCGCCGTGGGTGCCGTCGCTGTCCTGCGGCGCCGTATCGGTGGCGTCCCCGACGCGACCGCGATGCGGTCAACGGCGCGCGCCGGCGTGGCTGCACTGGCGCTCGCAATCGTCGCGGCCCAGATCGCGAGCGCAATCGGGCACTCGTCGCCGGCCGGAGCGTTACTGGCGACCAGCATCGCGGCCACAGCCGGCCTCCTCGTGTACCTCGCGGGCCTGGCGGCGCTGCGCTCGGACGAGCTCGCCGAGCTCGTCGGTTTGCTCCGGCGGCGCGGCACGACCCCGTCCGGGGTGTAACCATGGAGGGCGCGACAGGATCGGACACCTGAGGTCCACCGTGGCCGACACCAACCGAGGAGGGCACATGCCAGTTCGCATCGTGACCGACAGCGCGTGCGATCTCCCGGAGCCGATCTGCGAGGAGCTCGGCATCGAGGTCGTGCCGCTCACCATCCGCTTCGGCGACCGCGAGTATGTCGACCGCAAGGAGTTGAGCGTCGACGCGTTCTGGCGTGAGCTCGCGGCCTCACCCGTGCTCCCCGAGACTTCCGCTCCGTCGGTCGGCGCGTTCGAGGAGACGTTCCGCCGGCTGAGCGACGACGGCGCCGACGCAATCGTCTGTATCAACCTCTCCGCTCGGCTGTCCGCGACGATGCAGTCCGCACAGGTCGCGGCCAAGGCGCTCGACGGCACGACTCCGATCGAGATCATCGACTCGTTGAGCGCGTCAATGGGCATCGGCAACCTCGCTCTCCACGCGGCGCGGCGCGCCCGCGCCGGCGCGTCGCTCGAGGAGATCGTGAACGAGGTGAACGCGCGCCGTGAGCGCGAGCACGTGTTCGCGGCGCTCGACACGCTCGAGTACCTGCGCAAGGGCGGCCGCATCGGCGGGGCGCAGGCCCTGCTCGGGTCGATGCTGTCGATCAAGCCGCTCATCAGCGTGCTCGACGGCGCGGTCGAATCGGCGGGGCGAGTGCGCACCCGATCCAAGGCGTTGCGTTTCCTGGTCGACCAGGTACCCGTCGGGAAGGTCGAGCACATCAGCGTGTTGCACGCGGACGCGCCCGACCTCGATGAGTTCCTCGCCATGCTCGAGCCGAAAGTGCCCGACGCCGAGGTGACCGTCGGCACGATCGGTCCCGTCATCGGCGTTCACACCGGCCCGCGGGTCATGGGGATCGCTTGGATCGATCGGCAGGAGTGAGCCTCGTCGGTGCGCGACGACGACCACGACGACGTTCTGGCGCGGCGGGCCGCCGACGGTGACAGCAAGGCGCTCGACGCACTGCTGCGCGACCACATGGTGCTCGTGCACGCCGTGTGCCGAAGAATCCTCGGCAATCCCGACGACGCGCTCGACGCCACGCAAGAAGCGCTGATCTCGATCGCGCGCAAGATCGGGTCGTTCGACGGACGGGCCAAGTTCTCGACTTGGGTCTACCGCGTCGCAACGAACGCCGCGCTCGACGAGTCGCGCCGTCGCGGACGGCGCCCGGTCCCGTTGGAGAGCTTGCCCGAGCACGGCCGGAGCTCCGTTGGCAACGCGGCCGACGCCGCGATCGCAGACCGGCTCGACGTCGACGCCGCGCTCGCGCAGCTGACCCCCGAGTATCGAGCGGCAGTCGCGCTGCGCGATCTCGTCGGAATGGATTACGCCGAGATCGCGGACGTTCTCGGCATACCACCGGGGACCGTCCGGTCCCGGATCTCCCGCGGGCGCGCCGCGCTCGCAGATCTCCTCGGGAACCGGGAGACCCCCTCCGAGCATCCAACTGGCTGAAGCCCATGAACGACGACACCTCTCCCTTCGAACCGAACGAGCTCGACGAGCTCCTCTCCGCCGAGCTCGACGGCGAGCTCGATGCAGCCGCGCGTGACCTCGGGTTGCGCGTGGCCGAGGTTTCGGAGCGCCGGCGCGCCACCCCGGGTGCAGAAGATCGCCGCGCCGCGCTCGCCGCGGCGCGCGATCTGTTGTCGGCACCTCCGGAGATCGAGGAGCTTCTCGCCGCCCGCCTTCGAGCAAAGGCCGTCCGCGTCGGCGCGGAGGAGAACGCATCCCGGCGCGGGGATCGCAGCCGTCGCCGACGCCAGATCGTCTTGGCGTCGGGTGGGCTCGCAGCGGCGATCGCGGCAGTAGTCGGGATCGCGGCCGGTCTGAGCGCGGGCCGATCGGGCACCAGTGCCGATGGCGCCAAGCGCGCGGTCGCGGCCCCAGCCGCGCCGAAGCCCACCACGCCCGGCCCGGCTTCGGCACTGGGACCGTTTACGAACGTTCATGCGCTCGCACTGGCCGCCGTCTCCGGTGCCAACGCCGAGAGCGTGAGCAAGCCCGCAACCGCGGTCGGTCAACCCACCCTCGGGCAATCCAACGGCGGCGCGCTCGATGCGCCTCCACCCGCGGTGCGGTCGACCGGCAAGGGGTCGTACGACACCAGCCTCGGTATCGGCACTGGGCAGTGCACGTCCCCTCCCCAGGTCCAGCGCGGCGACACCCTGGCCCTCCGGACAACCGCGACGCTGTCCGGCAAACCGGTGGTCGTCCTCGTGTTCACCGGCAACGGGGAGCACACTGTGGTGGTCGAAGACACCAACTGCAGGCTCGTGAACGTGCAGATGCTGGGCTGAGCGGGCCCGGGTCACAGACCAGCCCGGCATGTACGCTGCCGAGCCGGGAAGAGCCGCGGACAAGCGCCAGAGGACTCGAGTGAGCGACTGGACCACCGAAGCGACCGACGTGATCGAACGCACCGTGGCGATGGTGCGCGACCGAACGGTCGAACCGGCGCACGCGGTCACCCGCGTCGTCGTCTACGGCTTGTTGGCCGCGTTGGTCGCGCTCCCCGCGGTCGTGATGTTGACCCTCGGCGCATTCCGGGGGCTCGTACTGCTCGAACAGGGGTACACGTGGGCGGCCTGGGTCACGTTGGGCGGAATCTTCGTGCTCGCCGGTGCGTTCTCTTGGACCAAACGCAATCCCTGATCGAATCCATCGGCCACGAACGAAAGCAACTGCTTTGAGCGCGCGGGACGTCATCATCTTGGGATCGGGTCCGGCGGGTCTGACCGCCGCGATCTATACCGCGCGCGCCAATTTGAAGCCGCTCGTCATCGAGGGCCTCCAGGCCGGTGGTCAACTCATGCTGACAACCGACGTCGAGAACTATCCGGGCTTCCCCGAGGGAATCATCGGTCCCGACCTCATGGCCAAGTTCCGCGAGCAGGCCGAACGTTTCGGTGCCGAGTTCATCACCGCCGACGTCGAAGCGGTCGATTTCTCGAGCTCGGCGCTGAGCGTTCGAGTCGGCGGGCAGGACGAGCCGGCAAGAACGGTGATCGTCTCCACGGGCGCGCAAGCGCGGATGCTGGGCTTGCCCACGGAGCAGAGCCTGCTGGGTCGCGGCGTCTCCACGTGCGCCACCTGCGACGGTTTCTTCTTCAGGGGTCACGAGATCGCGGTCGTCGGTGGCGGCGACTCCGCCCTCGAAGAAGCGAACTTCCTCACCCGCTTCGCCGACAAGGTGACCCTCGTGCACCGGCGCAAGGAGCTGCGCGCGTCGAAGATCATGCAAGATCGAGCGTTCGCCAACCCGAAGATCGAGTTCCGTTGGAACACCAGGGTCACCGGCGTAAGGGGCAGCGGTCGCGTCGAAGCGCTGGAACTGCGCGACACCGAGACCGGCGCGAACAGCGAGCTCGCCGTGACCGGATTGTTCGTCGCGATCGGCCACGATCCGAACACGTCGCTCTTCGCCGGTCAGCTCGACCTCGACGACGGCGGGTACATCGTGACCCGGCCCGGCTCGACCGCGACATCCGTCCCCGGCGTGTTCGCGGCCGGGGACGTCCAGGACCACATCTACCGGCAGGCGATCACCGCCGCCGGTACGGGATGCATGGCGGCGCTCGAGACCGAGCGCTACCTCGAAACCCTCGGCGACGTGACCACGGCTGTCGAGTAGAGAAAGGTACCCTGTGTCTGACGGTATTCTGACGCTAACCGACGCGACCTTCGATGAGAGCGTCGGCGCCGCCGAGACTCCGCTGCTCGTCGACTTCTGGGCCGAGTGGTGCGGGCCGTGCAAGATGATCGCACCCGTGCTGGAGGACATCGCCAAGGAGCACGCGGGCCGTATCCAGATCGCAAAGCTCAACGTCGATGACAACCCCAACGTTGCGCGCCGGTACGAGGTCATGAGCATCCCGACGCTGTTGGTCATCGCCGACGGCGAGGTGAAGAAGCGCCTGGTGGGTGCCAAGGGCAAGCCTCAGCTGCTCGAGGAGCTCGCCGAGTTCATCGGTTGAAGCAGTCCGTCGTGCTCCGGTTGGGTGACCGCGGAAACGCGGTCCGCGACCTCAGCACGCGGCTCGGTGTGCCCCTCGCATCGAACCTCGAGGGAAGCTACGTCTTCGACGACGGCCTCGAGACCGCGGTACGCGCCTTTCAGGACCAGCGCGGGCTGCGCGTCGACGGTATCTGCGGACCCGAGACCTGGGGTGCCCTCATAGAAAGCGGCTTCCAGCTGGGTGATCGCCTGCTCTATCTGTCGGGGGAGATGCTGCGCGGCGACGACGTCGCCGAGCTCCAGCGCCGGTTGAACCTCCTGGGCTTCGACGCCGGCCGCGAAGACGGCATCCTCGGGCCCGAGACCGAGACCGCGCTTCGCCAGTTCCAACGCAACGCGGGCACGACGGCCGACGGCGTGTGCGGACCCGCGACGCTGGCCGCGATCGCCCGGGTCAGCGGTCTCGCGGCCGGCTCCGTGGCCAGCGTGCGCGAGCGAGAGACCTTGCGCCGGGCGCCCCGAAGGCTCGACGGCCTGCGCGTGTTCGTGGTCGCGGAGCCCGCGATGGGTGCACTCGCGTACGCGGTCGAGCGCGCGATGAGCAACGCGGGCGCGGTCGTCGGGCTCGACATATCAGGCGACGATCCGAGCGTACTCACCGCGCAGGCGAACCGGTTCCGAGCCGGTGCGTTCGTCGCGCTCACCAACAGCGGTGAGCCCGGCGTGCGCTGCGCCTACTTCCTCAGCCGATCGTTTCGTTCCGAAGGTGGGCACTGCCTCGCGTTGCGGCTGACGGAGTCGCTGCGCGCGGTGCTCGACGACGTGGACGAGCCGATCGGCCGCACCTACCGGTTCCTCCGGGAGACACGCATGACCGCCGTCGTCTGCGAGCTCGTCGGACGCGAAGAGGCCGACGCTCGGGCCCTGCTCACCGCCCGGCTCCCCGACGTCACGCGCGCGTTGGTCGAGGGGATCCGACGCGGCCTCGAGGAACCTCGGGTCGAGGAACCACCGGGCCGGGCGCGCTAGTTCAGGCTTTTCCGGCCGGTCCCTGACTCATGGCGCGGTAGATCCGCTCGAGGTCCTCGAGGTTCGCGAAGTCGATCATCACGCGGCCGTGACGGGCGCCCATGGTGATCTTGACCCGGGTCTCGAGGTAGTCGCCGAGGAGCTCCTCGAGCTCGAGCAAGCCGGGCTGGCGCAACCGGCCGCCCGGTTCCGATACCGCGGGCGCGACCTCCGGCTTGGCGGCCGGCGCGTCTCCCCGATTGCGAATCGCCTCCTCGACCGCCCGAACCGAGAGGTCTTCGGCGACGATCCGGCGGGCCAGTTGTTCCTGGAACGCACGATCGGGCGTGCCGAGCAGCGCCCGCGCGTGGCCCATGCGAATCGTTCCATCCTTGAGACTGCGCTGGATCGCCGGCGGCAGCTGCAGCAGCCTCAGCGTGTTGGTGATCGTCGCCCGACTCTTGGCGACGCGGGTCGCGACGTCCTCGTGGGTCAGTGAGAAGTCCTCGATGAGCTGTTGGAAGGCCGCCGCTTCCTCGAGCGGATTCAGCTCCTCGCGCTGGATGTTCTCCACGATGGCGTGCTGGAGCATCGCGGCGTCATCGGCGACGCGGACCATCGCCGGCACCGTTTGGAGACCGATGCGACGCGCCGCGCGCCAACGCCGCTCGCCGGCGATGAGCTCGTAGCCACCGTTCTCGGCCGCGCGAACGAGCACGGGCTGCAACATGCCGACCTCGCGGATGGAGTCCGCAAGTGCGGCGAGGGCTTCCTCGTCGAAATGCTCACGCGGCTGTTGCGGGTTCGGCCGGATCTCCGCGATCGGGATGTCGGCGAGGCCGCCGGCCTGCTCCGCGACCGTTCCGGTCGGGATCAGAGCCCCCAGACCTCTACCCAGCCCTCCGGGTCGCGCCACGACTCACCTCCTTCGCCAACTCGCGATACGCGAGCGCTCCACGCGAGGTCGAGTCGAACACCGTCACCGGCTGTCCGAACGAGGGCGCCTCCGAGATGCGCACCGTGCGCGGAACAACCGTGCGATACACCTTGGCGCCGAAGTGCGCCCGAACTTCCCGCTCGACCTGTTCGGCCAGCTTGGTGCGGGCGTCGTACATCGTGAGCACGATGCCCCGGACGTCGAGGGACGGGTTGAGGTTCGATTTCACGAGCGCGACATTGCGCAGGAGCTGGCCGAGACCCTCGAGCGCGTAGTACTCGCACTGGATGGGAACGATCACGTCATCCGACGCCGCGAGCCCGTTGACCGTCAGCAAACCGAGTGACGGCGGGCAGTCGATCAGCGTGAAGTCATACGACCCGCTGATCTGGGCGAGCGCTCGACGTAGCTTCAGCTCTCGTGAGAACGCGGGCACGAGCTCGATCTCGGCTCCCGCGAGGTCGATGGTTGCGGGGACGACGAAGAGGTTGCGCACGGTCGTGGGCTCCGTGCAATCGTCGATCGGAGCGTCGTTCATGATGACGTCGTAGATCGAGCCCTCGACGTTGCGGTGGCTGATCCCCATGCCCGTAGTCGCATTCCCCTGCGGATCGAGGTCAATCACCAGCACGCGATAGTCGAGCTCGGCGAGCGCGGCCCCCAGGTTGACCGCGGTAGTCGTCTTGCCCACCCCGCCCTTCTGATTCGCGATCGAGATCACCAGCGGGAGTTTGAGCTCCTCGCCGGAGTGCTCTCCGCCCCGCGCCCGCAGGGCCGCGAGGGCTTCCGGGGGCGGCGCGGGGATCGACACCGCGGCGGCGTCGTTATCCTGTTCTTGCTCCACCCGAACCTCGGAGCTTGCCTCGACGATGGGCGGGCTTTCGACGGGCTCGGATGCCGCCTCTATCGCCGGTTCCGCGGGTGACATACTTCTCGGCTCTTTTTCAGGAGCTGGGCTCGGCGTCCCGCGTCCTCCGAACCAACGCTTGCGGCTCTGGCCATGGCCCTCGGCGAGCGCGTCGTCAGATGCCATTCCTCACCTCCCAAAGGGTGTGATCGGTCGCACAGCCCGGCACCATCCCCCGCGGCCGTGCCGCTGGTCGGCGTCGCGCCCACCGTGCGAAACCGGCGCATCGTACTACTGGCTGGACTCATGCAACAGGCTTCGAGAGCAACGTTTCACGTGGAACATGAAAAAAACGGGATTTCGTTGGTGAGATCTCCGGCGAGACCTGCTCCCGTTGTCGTGCCGGCCTCACCTCGCCGCGCGTCGCCGGTCGATGTTTCACGTGGAACATCGCCAAAGTGGGCGCTTTGCCGGACGGCCCACCGGACGAGGAAACCGCTCGGGCACGCTCGCGACCTTGGGCAGGATCACGAAATGGGCTTGTGCGCGCTCGATTGGCTCCGCCGCCCGAAAACCGAGCTCCTGGAGCCCGCTAACCGGCCATCGGTCATCGCTGGGATGCGGTGGCTCACTTACCACGAGGACTCCACCGACGGTCACGAGCCCGGCCCCGACCTCTGCAGTTACCGCCGGCTCGGCAAAGCTCCGGGCGGTGACCACCTCGAAGCGCTCTCGATACGCTCCGCGCTGAGCCACGAGCTCGGCGCGCTGCTCGAGCACCTCGACCCGGTGCTCGAGACCCAGAGTCGCGATCGCGTCGCGCAGCGCGTCGCTGCGCCGCCGGCCGCTCTCCACGAGGACGCCTCGAGCAGCCGCCCACCGGAGGCTCATCGCCAGTCCGGGAACGCCGCCACCGGAGCCGAGGTCGGCGAAACTCACCGGTTCCCGTCCGAGCGCAGCCTCGGCCGCCTCAGCGAAGCCCTCGGAGTGCACGAGGTGAGCTTCCACCGGGCCGGGACCGAGGAACCCCGCGGCTCGCGCCCGCTCCAGGATCTCAAGCAACGGCCTCGTCGCGGAGCTCACGCCGTCGCGCCTACCCACACGTACATACTGTGCCCATACTCTGCCGCAGGACGTAGCCCGGGAGCGGGCTCACGTGGGCAGGACTACCACCCGACGCCGGGGATCTTCACCCTCCGAGGTCGTATCGACTCCATCGACCTCGGCGAGCACGTCGTGGACGACTTTGCGATCGGCCGCGGTCATGGGCTCGAGGGCCCGCTCCTCGCCGGTGTCCTTGACCTCGGCGGCAACCTGGCGCGCGAACTCCGCGAGCGCTTGACGTCGACGTTGCCGGTAGCCGGCAACGTCGACGTGCACCCACGCGCTGTGCCCGCCCGCGTGGTGCTGGACTACGGCCCGTACGACCTCTTCCAGCGCCTGGATCGTGACTCCGCGCGGCCCCACCAGCGCACCCAACCCATCGCCCTCGATGTGCACCGTCACGTCTTCGTCGTCGATCTCGGTGCGGATGGACGCCGAAAAGCCCATCGTCCGCACGAGATCGTCCGTGAACTTGGCGGCGTGCTCCGCTTGATCTGCCACCGGGACGGTTTCCACATCGACCTCCGCTTCCAACTTCTGGTCCGGACCGGTTTCGCCCTCACTGGTGGAGGCGGCTCGTTCGCCGCCCCCGCTTCCCCGGGACCTACCGCCGCGGCGGCGGCGTCCGCCACCTTGGCCAGGAGTCCGCGCCGACGATTGCTTCGCCTCTCTCGACTGGCTCGCGTCTCGCGATCCTTCGTCCGCGTCGGGCCGTGTCGCCACTCCGGGACGGGTGCCGCGCGCCGATCCGCCTCCGCCGCGTCCTCCGCCCCCTGGCCCTCCGCCCCCTGGCCCTCCGCCCCCCGGCCCTCCGCCCCCCGGCCCTCCGCGCGGAGAGCGCTCGTTCGGGCGGCGGCGGCGCTTGCGGTCGGAAGGCTTCTCCCGGGAGAGCGGCTTGACCCGCGCCCGGATCCGGGCGTCGCCGCGGGCGATGCCGAACAGCCCCTTACGGGGTTCGTCGACAATCTCGTACTCGAGCTCGTCCTCCACGACTCCGAGCCGATCCAGCGCGAGCTCCTTCGCGTCGTCGACCGTACGTGCGGTCACCTCGATCCAATCCATGGGTCAGCGCTTTCGCTTCTTCTTCTTGCGGCGAGCCGCATTCGGCGAAGGGCCCTTCGCCCCGTTGGCAGAGCCGCCGGCGTCCGGCGGCGGTGAATCCTCGGGCGGGAGCTGTGGGGCCGTCGACCCCGGCTTCGCCGCGCCACCTCCGTGCTCCTCCAAGTACATCTTGTTGAGCACGAAATGCTGCTGACCGATACGCCAGAGGTTCGAGACGACGAAGTACAAGGTCGTAGCCGCGCTGAACCCGTAGGAGATCACTCCGAAGAACAGCGGCATCACCTTGGTGACGGCCTGCATCTGCGCGTTCGGCGCGGCTCCGCCCGATTGCAACTGACGCGCCTGGGTCTGGCGTACCTGGTACCAACCAGAGGCGATCACCAGCGCCAGCAACAAGAAGTACGGGAAGGCCTTACCGAAGCCGTCCGGCACCGCATTGGCGGCGGACAGGTTGAGGTGCATCCCGAGAAAGTTCAGAGCCCTCGGCCGGTCGTTGGTGATGTGCGTCTTGCACGCCTCGAGCGTTCTCGAACCGCAGATGTCGGTGTAGAGCTTCGAGAACGTCCCTGTACGAGGAATGTGGTACTGGACGCCCGGGTGCCGGAAGGTTCCGAGCACCGCAATACCGATCGGGAGGATCAACAGGAGAGGGAGACACCCGGCCAGCGGGTTGATCTTGTTCTCCTGGTAGTACTTCATCAGTTCTTCGTTCTGCTTCGCCCGATCGTCCTTATACTTCTGCTGGATCTTCTTGATCTCGGGCTGGACGCGCTGCATGAGGATCATCGAGCGCGTCTGCTTGGCGATCAGTGGCAGCTGGACGAACATCACGATCAGCGTCAGCAGGATGATCGCCAGGCCCAGGCTGTGCGTCGGGTAATAGAGGACCGCCAGCAACCATCCGACGACTTTGTAGAGGGGGTCAAGGAAGCTGCCGGCGGCTAGCACGCCTGACCTCCGTCAGTGTGAAGCTGCGCGCGCGCCGGGACCGGGTCGAAGCCGCGGCCGCCCAAGGGGTGGCAGCGGCTGAGTCGGCGCACCGACATCAACGCGCCCCGGATCGCACCGTGCGTGGTCACCGCTTCACGCCCGTACTCCGAGCACGACGGAATGAATCGGCATGGCGACGGCCGGTGTGCTCTCAACTGTTGGTAGACGTTGATGCCACGAATCAGGACCCGCGCAGAGCGTGACTGATTCATGCGGCTTCCCCCGCCAGAGCCAGCAGAATCGCGCGGAGAGTGTCCGATACGTCGGCGTACGGGTTCAGGGCGACACCGGGAGTTGCCCGCACGAGATACGCGGTGCCGGGTTCGAGGATCCGCGCGTGCTCGCGCGCGGCCGCCCGCAGGTGTCGGCGGACACGGTTGCGCGTGACGGCTCCTCCCACGGAACGCCCGACCGCGAACGCAACTCGCGGCGGTTCCTGATTCGACCCGAGCACGACGGACCTCACCTCGAGATTCCCGATGCGCCGGCGCCGGCCGCGTGCCAGCGCCCGAAACGATGATTGGCCACGGACGCGCCAGATCAAGCCGAAAGCTGGGAGCGGCCCTTGGTGCGGCGACGTCGAATCACCGCGCGGCCCGCTCGATTGCGCATCCGGAGCCGGAACCCGTGTTTCTTCTTGCGTTTCCGGTTGTTCGGCTGGTATGTCCGTTTCACGCATGGCCTCCTCGAACGCCCGGGCCGAGGTGGGGCCGCGGGGCGGGCGCGCGGCATGTTTGCTGAGCACGCGCGCGCAAGTGGATCGGGCGAGTCTACGGGCAGAGCACGAATGTCAGCAATCCACCCCCTTTGCGACCAACGCTGCCGACGCGTCTTGTTGGCACGGGCCGGCGCGAGGCGATAGCGTCCCCCTCCCCCGGTGGACCGGCAGACCCCGGCCTTCCGGGCAAGTTCCCCGTGGCCGCGCCGTTGCAATTCGATGGCGGCGCAACCAACCAGGGCCCGGGAGCAGCCCCGCCCGCGCCCGTGCGAGCGAAGGCTTCTCCACATGTGTGGACATAGCTGTGGACAATCGGGGAGTCGACATGGGCACTCCAGCGGCAGACGACCTTTGGGTGAGGGTCGCGGCAGCAGTTCGGGCGCAACTCTCCGACGCGACGTGGAACACCTGGTTCCAGGGCGTCCACGCCCTCGACTGCACCGACGAGACGCTGCTTCTCGGCGTTCCCAGCTCGGTCGCCGTCGAACGCATCCGAACGAGCTACTTGGGCCTACTCACCGATGCCGTCCAAGCCCTCACCGGCCTCCCCCACGCGATCGAGCTCGTGGTCGACACGGCACCCCGGGCCGACGCCGACGACGCCCTGGAGCTCCCGCCGGACGCCCTGGACGTCGACGTCGTCGAGCGTGTGCGCGTTCCCGAGCCCGAGCCGGCCAATCCTTGGCCCAGCACGCAGTTGAATCCCCGCTACACCTTCGATCAGTTCGTCATCGGGGCGTCCAACCGCTTCGCGCACGCCGCGGCACTCAGCGTCGCCGAGAGCCCGGCGCGGTCGTACAACCCGCTGTTCATCTACGGGCCGGCCGGGCTGGGCAAAACCCATCTGTTGCACGCGATCGGCCACCACGTGCGCGAGCTGTTCTCGAGCAAGCGGATCCGCTACGTGTCGACCGAGACGATGATGAACGAGTTCGTCGACGCCATGCGCTCCAAGGGAATGCCCGCTTTCAAGCGCCGCTACCGCGAAGTCGACGTGCTGCTCGTCGACGACATCCAGTTCCTCGAGCGCACCGAGCAGCTCCAAGAGGAGTTCTTCTACACGTTCAACGATCTACACGGCCGCGGTAGCCAGATCGTGATCTCCTCCGACCGGCCGCCGAAATCGATCGCGACCATCGAAGACCGCCTCCGCAGCCGGTTCGAATGGGGACTCATCACCGACATCCAGCCGCCCGAGTTCGAGACCCGTCTCGCGATCTTGCGCAAAAAGGCCGAGGCCGAGCACCTCGAGGGCATCCCCGCCGCGGTGCTCGCGTTCATCGCCGACAACGTCGTCGACAACGTCCGGGAGCTCGAGGGCTCGCTCATCCGGGTCGCCGCCTACTCGAGCCTGCACCGGGTGCCGCTGAGCGAGGACGTGGCCAAGGAGATCCTCTCCGACCTGCTCCCCGCCAGCAGGCCTCGAGTGATCACGCCTCAGCTCATCCTCGAGACGACGGCCAAGATGTTCGGGTGGACCATCGACGACCTATGCGGGAAGAGCCGGCGCCGTCCCCTCGTCACGGCCCGCCAGATCGGCATGTACGTGTTCCGCGAGCTCACCGACTACAGCTATCCGAAGATCGCAGAAGAGTTCGGAGGACGTGATCACACGACGGTCATGCACGCGTGCGAGAAGATTCGCGGCCAGATGGCCGAAAAGCGCGTCGTGTTCGAGCAGGTCAACGACCTCATCAACCGCATCAAGCACGGTGCAAGTGGATAACCCTGTGGACAATCGCGGACATCGCCCGAGGGCCAGGGGAGAACACCGACGTGGCGGGCACGACCGCGCCCGCCCTGTGCACAACGGTGGACAGCGCGGTGGGAACCCATTGCGCCATCCACCTGCACTGGTGCGATGTTGTCCACAATCCACAGCCCCTACTACTACAAAGACCAAGAATTCAGATTCGAAAGCATCGAGGAGGGCCTTGTGAAGTTCCGGTGCGAGCGTGACACCCTTGCGGATGCCGTCGCGACCGCGCAACGGACGGTGGCGAGTCGGAGCGGAGCCTTGCCCGTTCTCCAAGATCTGCGGATCTCGGCGACCGCCGACGGGTTGGAGCTGATTGGCTCCGACCTCGAGATCACCAACCGTGTGCAGGTCCCGGCCGAGGTCGAGGAGCCCGGCGTGGCCGTCGTACCCAAGTTGCTGGGCGAGATCGTGCGGAAGCTGGAACCGGGTTCGGTCACGGTTGCCGTCACCGGCGACGAGGCGGTGATCACCGCCGGGCGGTTCTCGACCTCGTTGCGACTGAAGCCAGCCGAGGACTACCCGCGGCTCGCGTCGAATGATGGCCAGGGCGTGCGCGTCGATTCCGTGGCGTTTGCCGCGGCCCTGCGCCAGGTCGTGCGCGCCGCGTCGAAGGACGATCTGCGCCCGATCCTCACGGGTGTGCTGATGACGGCGCACGCAGGCGGCCTGAGGCTGGTCGCGACCGACTCCTACCGCCTGGCAGTCCGAGATTTGAAGGGCGTGAGCATGCTCGCCGAGGGCCAACGCGTGCTGGTCGCCGCGAAGGGCCTGGCCGAGGTGCAACGCCTCGCCGGCGACGGGGAGATGGAAGTGGTGCTGCGCGAGCGCGACGTCGTGTTCCGTACGTCTCGGGCCGAGGTGACCGCGCGCCTGATCGAGGGTGATTTCCCGAATTACGAGCAGCTCATACCGAGCAGTTACCCGAACCGGCTCACCGTCGCGCGCGACGCGTTGATGGACGCGCTCGAACGCGTGCAGATCGTCGGCCAGAACCGCGACAACGCTGCGGTTCGGATCTCGATGAGTGCCGACGGGCTGGAGCTCGCGATGTCGGCGCAAGACGTCGGCAACGCGCAGGAGTCACTCGACGCGAAGTTCGAGGGAACCGAGTTGACGGTTGCGTTCAATCCGGTGTTCTTGCGCGACGGGGTCGAAGCGGTCGACGCGGAAGAGGTGGCGCTCGACACGATCGACCCGCTCAAGCCGGCGACGCTGCGGGCTGCGGGGGGCGACGAGTTCCTGTACCTGCTCATGCCCGTGCGTACGTCCTGAACCCATGCTCGTGACGGCCGACGCCGGGCCCGCCACCAGCGTCGGGCATCTCTGGTTGGCCGATTTCCGGTGCCTGTCCGAGATCGACGTCGAGCTCGCGTCGGGCTTGACGGTCCTGCAGGGCGCGAACGGGCAAGGCAAGACGAGCCTTCTCGAAGCGATCGGTTGGGTGGCGCGCGCGAGGTCGTTCCGGGGAGTCACCGACGCAATGCTCGTGCGCTCGGGCGCGACCGAAGCCATTGTTCGGGCCGAAGTCACCACAAGTGGACGCCGACAGCTGTTCGAGGCCGAGATCCGGGCAACGGGACGGAATCGCATCCTCTGCAACCGGCAAGTGGTGACGCGCACCCGCGATCTGCACGGCTTGTTGCGTGTCACCGTGTTCGCGCCCGACGACCTCACACTGGTCAAGGGTGGCCCAGCCGTTCGGCGCAACTACCTCGACGAGCTGCTCGCGATGCTGGCGGCGCGCTACGACGCAGCCCGATCCGACTTCGAGCGGGTGTTGAAGCAGCGGAACGCGTTGTTGCGTTCGGGGGTTCGGGAGGACGACGCGCGGTCCACCCTCGACGTCTTCGACGAACAACTCGTGCACGCCGGCGCCGAGCTCGTCCGGGGTCGTTTGCGCCTGCTCGAGCGGCTGGTGCCGGCGGTGGCCGCGGCGTACGAGATGCTCGCGCTCGACCAGCGTCCGGTAAGTGCCGCCTACACGAGCGAGTCGTCGCCGGTGCCGCTCACGGCCGCCGACGCCGGCACGGTCGAGGATCAACTGCGCGACGGGCTCACGCGCCGCCGGCGCGCCGAGATCGATCGGGGGCTCACGCTGGTCGGCCCGCACCGCGACGAGCTGGTATTGCTGATCGACGGGTTGGACGCGCGGTATCAGGCATCCCAGGGCGAACAGAGAACACTCGCGTTGGCGCTTCGCCTCGCGGGGCACGTCGTGGTGCGGGAGCTCGCGGGCGCGGCGCCGGTCTTGCTCCTCGACGATGTCTTCAGCGAGCTCGACGCGCAGCGCGCCGCTGCACTCGTGCGCAACCTGCCGCCCGGTCAGACCCTGCTCACGACCGCCGGCGCGCTCCCGCCGGATGTCGTCGCACAACGCACCCTCGTGGTGCACGCCGGCCGCGTCGAGACGGCGTCGTGACCCGCCGGCCATGACACGTCGAGACGAGCCCGTACCGCTGCGCGACGCGATCGCGATGGTCGGAAGGGAGCTCGGGCTGCCCTCCCCGGACCTGGTCGCGACCCTCACCGCGCAATGGGTCGACATCGTCGGTCCGGCGATCGCCGCGCACGCGGAGGTGCGATCGGTGCGGGACGGCGAGTGCACGATCGTGGTCGACGGGCCGGTGTGGGCGACCCAACTTCGCTACGGCGCGAGCGACCTCGTGGCACGGGTCAACGAGCGTTGTGGCGAGGGGGCGGTGACCTCGGTGAAGGTCGTCGTCGCGGGCCCTCGAAAGACCCGATGAGGCGTCCGGTTCTGGTACACTGAGAGCACGTAATACACCCCCTGTGACCAGGGCTTTTGTGTGCCGGACCGGGGGTGTTTGGGCACGCCGACGACGGGCTGCAAGAAGGGATCGCACGCGTGGCGTACGGCGCCAAGGACATCTCCATTCTGAAGGGTCTTCAGCCGGTGCGCGAGCGCCCCGGCATGTACATCGGTTCGACCGGTCCTTCGGGTCTGCACCACCTCGTGTACGAGGTCGTCGACAACTCCGTCGACGAAGCACTCGCGGGCTACGCGACGCGAATCGACGTCTCGTTGCTCGCCGACGGCGGGTGCCGAGTCGTCGACAACGGCCGCGGAATCCCGGTCGAGCCCCACCCGGAGTATCCGGATCAGTCCGCGGCGGAGATCGTGCTCACGATGCTCCACGCGGGCGGCAAATTCGGTGGCGAGGGCTACAAGATCTCGGGCGGCCTGCACGGTGTCGGCGTCTCGGTCGTCAACGCGCTGTCGCGCCGGCTCGAGCTCGAGATCCAACGTGACGGCGGCCGGTTCGAGATGACCTTCGTCGACGGCGGGGAGCCCCTCGGCCCGTTGACACGGGTCGGCGACTCCGACACGACCGGTACGACGGTCACGTTCTGGCCGGATCCCACGATCATGGAGGAAGTCGAGTTCCGGGCCCAGACCTTGGTCGAGCGGCTGCGGGAGATGGCCTTCCTCAACAAGAGCCTCGAGATCGTGTTCCGCGACGAGCGCAGCGACCCGCCGACGGAGCAGGTCTTCAAGTACGACGGCGGCATCGTCGACTTCGTCGCGCACCTGAACGCGTCGAAGGAGCCGTTGTTCGCGCGCGTCATCGACATCAGCGACACCTACGACAGCGGAGAAGTCGAGATCGCGCTGCAGTGGAACACGGGCTTCTACGAGGGTCTGCACTCGTTCGCGAACAACATCGCGACCACCGAGGGCGGCATGCACGAGGAGGGCTTCAAGAAGTCCCTCACCAACGTGGTCAATCGCTACGCCCGCCAGAAGGGGCACCTCAAGGAGAAGGACGAGAACCTGCTCGGCGAGGACATCCGTGAGGGACTCACCGCGATCGTCTCCGTGAAGTTGCGCAATCCGCAGTTCGAAGGTCAGACGAAATCGAAGCTCGGGAACACCGAGATCCGGTCGTTCGTCGAGAAGGCCACGAACGAGAAGCTCGCGGAATGGCTCGAGGAGCATCCGAACGAGTCCAAGTCGATCGTCACCAAGTCGACGCAGGCCGCGCACGCCCGGATGGCGGCGCGCCAGGCCCGCGACCTCACGCGGCGCAAGTCGCTGCTCGAATCGGCGTTGATGCCCGGCAAGCTCGCCGACTGCTCGACGCGCAACGCCGAAGAGGCCGAGCTCTTCATCGTCGAGGGCGACAGCGCCGGCGGGAGTGCGAAGAAGGCGCGCAACCCCGCGTTCCAGGCGATCCTTCCGATCCGCGGCAAGATCTTGAACGTCGAGCGCTCACGCGTCGACAAGATGCTGCGCAACGAAGAGATCCAGGCGTTGATCTCCGCGTCGGGCACCGGCATCAGCGACGAGTTCGACATCTCGAAGCTGCGATACCACAAGATCATCCTGATGAGCGACGCTGATGTCGACGGATCGCACATCCGAACACTCCTGCTCACGTTCTTCTACCGCCAGCTGCCCGAGATCGTGCGCGGCGGGTTCGTGTACATCGCCCAACCGCCGCTCTACGGCGCCAAGCTCGGCAAGGACGAGCGGGCGTACTTGAAGGACGACGCCGCCCTCGCCGCGTTCGAGGCGGATCACGAGGGTCGCAAGATCGAGGTGAGCCGGTTCAAGGGCCTCGGCGAGATGGACTGGCAGGAGCTCGGCGAGACGACGATGGACCCGGCGACCCGCACGCTGTTGCAGGTCTCAGTGGAGGACGCCGCGATCGCCGACGAGATCTTCTCCACCCTCATGGGCGACGACGTCGATGCTCGGCGCGGCTTCATCCAGGCGAACGCCAAAGACGTGCGTTTCCTCGACATCTGATCCGGAGTAGTGCGCGATGCCCGACGAACCGCAGACCCTGGGCAACATCGAGCCCATCGAGATCCAAGAGGAGATGGAACGCTCCTTCTTGGACTACGCGATGTCGGTCATCACCGCGCGAGCGTTGCCCGACGCGCGCGACGGGCTGAAGCCGGTCCAGCGCCGCATCCTCTACGGCATGTACGCCGAGGGCATGCGACCCGACCGACCGCACCGCAAGTGCGCGAACGCCGTGGGCGAGGTGATGGGCAAGTTTCACCCGCACGGCGACCAGTCCATCTACGACGCGCTGGCCCGCATGGCGCAGGATTTCTCGCTGCGGTATCCCCTGATCGACGGGCACGGCAACTTCGGTTCGCCCAACGATCGCCCCGCGGCGGCGCGCTACACCGAGGCGCGTCTGTCACCGCTCGCGATGGACCTGCTCGGTGAGATCGACGAGGACACCGTCGATTTCGGCGAGACCTACGACGGCCGTAACCGCGAACCCCTCGTCGTCCCGGCGCGGTTCCCGAACCTGTTGGTGAACGGGGGTGGCGGCATTGCGGTCGGCATGGCCACCAACATCCCGCCGCACAACCTGGGCGAGGTCATCGACGCCACGCTCCACCTGATCGACAATCCCGACGCCACTGTCGAAGACCTCATGCGGTTCGTGACCGGACCCGACTTCCCCACGGGCGCGATGATTCTCGGGCGGGCCGGCATCGCCGAGTGCTACCGCACGGGCCGGGGATCGATCCGCATGCGTGCGAACGCCGAGGTCGACGAGGATCGCAACGGCGCGCAACGAATTCTCGTCTCTCAGCTGCCGTTCCAGACGTCGGTCGAGTCGATCGCGGCGAAGATCAACGAGCTGGTCACCGAGCGGCGGATCGAGGGCATCCGCGACGTCACCGACCTCTCGGCCGGCGACACGGTCGGCTTGGTGATCGACCTGAAGCGCGACGCCAACGCGCAGGTGGTACTCAACCAACTCTACAAGCACACGCCCATGCAGACGAACTTCGCCGCGAACGTGGTGGCGCTCGTCGACGGCGTGCCGCGCCTGCTCAACCTGCGCCAGGCGCTCGAGGTGTACGTCGCGCATCAGGTCGAAGTCATCACGAGGCGCAGCGAGTACCGGTTGATGAAGGCGCGCGACCGCGCACACATCCTCGAGGGATTGCTCAAGGCGCTCGACGCGATCGACGCGATCATCACCTTGATCCGCGGTTCGGAGTCGGCCGACGCGGCGCGCCAGGCCCTGCAGATCGCCCCCTACGAGTTCAGCGAGACCCAGGCGACCCACATCCTCGACATGGCACTGCGGCGGCTCGCGGCGCTCGAACGCCAGAAGCTGCGCGACGAGTACGACGAGTTGGCGCAGACGATCGCGGATCTCGAGGCGATCCTGGCCGACGACACGAGGCTGCGCGCCGTCATCAAGGAAGAGCTCACCGCGATCAGGGACAAGTACGCCGACGATCGCCGCACGGAGATCACGACCGATCCCGGCGACCTGGCCGACCTCGACCTCATCGAGGACGAGGAGCTCGTGCTCACGCTTTCGCACCGGGGCTACGTGAAGACCGTTCCCGTCGATCAGTTCCGCACCCAGGCGCGCGGCGGCAAGGGCGTGCGCGGCGGCAACCTCCGCGAGGAGGACTGGGTCGAGCACCTCCTCACGACGACCGCGCATTCGTACCTGCTGTTCTTCTCGAACCGGGGCCGCGTGTACCGCTTGCGGGCGCACGAGATCCCGATGAAGGACCGGACCGCTCGGGGTACCGCGCTGGTCAACCTCGTCGCACTGCAAGGCGACGAGCACATCGAAGCGGTGATCGACACGCGTACCTATGAAGACGGCGTCTACCTGTTCTTCGCGACGCGCAACGGCATCGTGAAGAAGACGCGCATGTCGGAGTACGACTCCTCGCTGCGCAGCGGCCTCATCGCGATCAACTTGAACGAGGGCGACGAGTTGGTGCGGGTGATCCAGACAACCGGATCCGACGACGTGTTCATGGTGTCGCGCAACGGCATGACGATCCGCTTCTCCGAAGCGGACGTGCGACCCATGGGTCGGGCCACGGCGGGGGTGCGCGGCATGAGACTGCGGTCGACGAACGACGGGGTCGTGAGCTGCGACCTTGCACCCGACGACGCCGTCCTGCTGTTCGTGTCATCGAGCGGTCACGGCAAGCGCACCCAGGTGTCGGCGTTCAACCGCCAGGGCCGGGGCGGTCAGGGCGTGCGCGGAATGCGGGTGACCGAGGCGCGCGGTCAGGTCGTCGCGGCGTTCACGGCGGATGCGGGCAGCGAGATCCTCGTGTTCTCGTCGGCCGGCAATATCGTCCGGATGGGTGTCGACGAGATCTCCGAGCAAGGCCGGGACGCCACCGGCGTGCGCGTGGCCAGACTCGACGAGGGCGATACGGTTGTCGCCGTGGCACCGGTGCTCGAAGCCGAGGAGAGCGGCGACAACGGCGACAACGGCGAGAACGCGGCGGCCGACGGGGCCGGCGAGGGCGAAGAGAACTGATCCGTGGCGCGCGCCAAGGCCGTGCTCGAGAGCGTTTCCGCGGAGCCGCAGCCCGGCGCGCCGAAGAAGTCGCGCCGCAAGCGGGTCTCGTCGCCGCGCCAGATCTTCGAGCGGCGATACGTGCAGACCATCCGCTCGGTCGACCTCTGGTCGGTGCTCAAGGTGTCGATCTGCTTCTACCTGTGCGCGTTGATCGTGATGCTCGTCGCGGGCGTGATGCTCTGGTGGGTCGCGTCGGCGGCCGGCGTCGTCGCGAGCGTCGAGAGCTTCGTGGGTGAGCTCGTCAACAACAAGGATTTCCGCCTCCTCTCGTGGGAGGTGCTACGCGCCGCGACCCTCATCGGGCTCGTCGTCGTCTGCCTGCTGACCGTCATCACGGTGCTCGCGGCTGCGTTCTACAACCTGTTCTCCGAGCTGCTCGGCGGCATCGAGGTGACGGTCGTGGAGCAGGAGGAGCTGAGCGATTAGCGCCGGGGCAGCATCGCGCCCGCGGGGCCGGAATCGGGCCCACGGCCATCCGGGGCGAGGCGGATCTGGGGCGATACGAGTGGGGCTAGCAAGAATCGAACTTGCGACCTCATCCTTATCAGGGATGCGCTCTAACCGACTGAGCTATAGCCCCCGGGCAGGCGAAGCAGCGTAGCAGTGGAGGTCGGTCCGCCCGCCCGCAGTACCGAGGTCCGGCGACCTCGTGCTCGATACACTCCCGCGTCGTGAAGGTCTTCAAGCGCTTGCTGCTCGTGCTCGGTGCTGCCGGCGCGGTGGGAATGCTCGCGCGCGTGCGCGGCAAGGGCGGCGTGCCGCCGACCACCGGCGGATGGCGTGAGCTCGAAGGTCCCGAATTTCGGTGAACGAGCCAGTGAATCGAATCGTTCCGTGACGACCGCGCTCGTGGTCGGGGTCGGTGCAGTCGGTACCCGCGCCGCGCGGCAACTCATCGACACGCCGGGCGTCGACCGGCTGCTGCTGGCCGACCGCGACGAGACCCAACTCGCCGAGGTCGCGGAAGCGTTCGGGCCCGATGCGCAGGCGGTCGATTTCGCGCCGGGCGATCCGATCCCGGCCGACGTAGAGGTGGTCGTGACGGCGCTTCCGGCTGGAGTCGATCACCCGGTCGTCACCGCTGCCATCGCCGCCGGGATTCCCGTCGCCTCGAGCGAGGAGGAACACGACGCGCTCGATCAACTTCGTGCGCTCGATCCGAACGCGCGGGGTGCGAACGTCGCGGTCGGTATCGGCTGCGGTCTCGCGCCGGGCCTCGTCGAAGCGCTTGCCCGCCATGCCGCGTCGATGTTCGAGAAGGTCGACGAGATCCGAGTGGCGCGCACCGGTTGGGCCGGGCCCGCGAGCGTCGCGACGGTTCGCCACGAACGCCGCGTGCCGGTACGCACGTGGCACGACGGCACCTGGCGCGAGGATCATCCTCACGGCGACAGTCTCGTGTGGTTCCCCGAGCCCATCGGGGCTCGCGATTGCCGCACCGTGACCAGCGGTACAGCGCTGCTCGTCGACGCGTTTCCCGACGTCGCGCGCATCGGCGTGCAGCTCGGCGAGCCACCGAAGCGGGCGCGCCTGCGCCGGCGCTTCGGCGACGAGGGCGAGTGGGGCGCGGCACGCGTCGAGGTATGGGGCCGCCGGGACGGGAGCTTCGACTGCACCGTCTACGGGGTCGTCGAACGCACCGCGGTCGCGGCCGGAGCGGTCCTGGCGGTGGTAGCGGCGCAGCTCGTCGGTGCGCTCGTACCGCCCCTCGACCGGCCGGGTGTGCACGGCCTGGGCGCCCTCCTCGACCCGGTGCCGTTCCTGGCGGAGCTCGCGCAGCGGGGTGTGCGCGCGGCGGCGTTCGAGGGCGTCGCCGTCGCCTGAACGCTCAGCGCGCGGGCGTGCCGGCCCGGGCCCGATCGTCGGCGCGTTTCCTTCCCGCCGCCCGGGAGTTCTGCCGATGTACAGGTACCGTGTCGGCGCGGCCTTCGATGGCCGGCCCAGGTGCGGCCGGGGAAACGCCGAGGACTGCGGTCGGAGACGATGACGGACGGATCCGAGCAACGAACGACGACGGACCCGGGGGCGGAGCTCGTCGACCTCGCGTCGCGCCGGCCGACGGTTGCCGACGAGGTGACGATCCCGGTCGGGATCGGCGGCGAGGTCCTGGTGTTCGGGGGGTTGCGGCTGGCGCCGGGCGGAACCGACGCGTCGCACGAGGTGGCGCGGGCCATCGCGCACGCGGTGGAGGGGTGTCGCGGGCCGGCGGTCATCGTGTTCGCGGGCGACACGTTCGACATGTTGCGAGAAGGCCGCCCCGATCCCGACGCGGCGCTCGCCGCGCATCCCCGCCTCGCGGCCGCACTCAGCACGTTCCTCGCGGCCTCGCAACGCCGGGTCATCGCACTGCCGGGAACGCGCGACTCGGCGCTCGCGTACGACGCCCGGACCGCGGAGTCCGTCCAGTCGAACGGGTGGACGGTCGCGCTCGCGTGCGTCTTGGAGATCGACACCGGAGCGGGCGTACGGGTCGTACGCGTCGAGCCCGGGCACCAGCTCGATCCGGCGGCGGCGTTCGTCGACCCGCGCGATCCCAACGACCATCCGCTCGTGGTCCACCTCGAACGCGACGTCCTCCCCGGATTCGCGAACGTCGGCGACGCGTCGCACAAGTGGCTCCAGGGAATCGAGGACGCCGACCCGGCCGACATGGGCGCGCTCGTGGCGTCACGGTTCACCTACCGCAGGCTGTTCCGCCGCGCCGCGTGGCTGACCCTGCCGGTGCTCGCGCTGCTCGCCGTCTTCTTCCCGGTCGCGGCGTTCTCGACCCGCCAGCGCCATGCGCTGGTCCACATCTTCCGTCTGCTGGCCGCCGGGTTCGCCATCGAGCTGATCCTCGTCGCCGTCGCGTTGGCGTTCGTCGTCGCCCAGCTGCACGACTCCCTCGGTTCGATCTCCTGGTTGTCGCGGGCCCTGCGCGACAACGACGTTCCCCGCGGTGTCGCAGTCGGGCTCGCGGCGGGCGGCGGCGCGGGTCTGATCACGGGCCATACCGGTCGGGCCGAGCTGACCGACCTCGGCGGCGGGGCGTTCTACGCGAACTGTGGGACCGCCGGGCGCACCGTCGATCGAGTCGAGCCGCGCGGGGGTCTCCCCGCGGTGTACGCGGCGCGCCTGCGTTGCTCGTGGGTCGAGTTGGAGGCAGGGTCGGAGCTGCGGGTCCGCCTCTGGCACGGCGCCCGAGACCTGCCGGAGCGCACGTTGCTGGAGCGGATGGCCTCGCGGGAGCGCGTGCGCTCCTGCTGGCCGCCGGCGGAGGTTGCGGAGCATCCGGGTACCGTCACCTGGCCCTCGGCCGGCGACGCGACTGCCCTGCGGCGGCATACCCGGCGGATCGCGGCGGCCGCGATCGCGTTCGCGGGGGTGCTGAATCTCGCGTCGGCGGTGACGGTTCCGCTCGCGTCGCGCCTGACCGCGCTCGGCCGGTTCGCGCCGATCGAGGTCCCCGAGGTGGCCGCCGCGCTGGTCGCGATCTGCGGGATCGGTCTGCTCGGGCTCGCGCGGGGCGTGCGACGCGGTCAACGGCACGCGTGGCTGTTCGCCAACGCGCTACTGCTCGTCGCCGTCGTCGGGAACGTCACCAAGGGCCTCGACGTCGAAGAGGCGATCGTCGCGCTGCTGGTGGTGGTCTTCTTGGTGGTCCACCGCGACGATTTCACGGCACCGGCGAACCCGTCGTCGTGGCGGCGCGGCGTCGGCGTGGCCGTGCTCGCGGTCGCGGTCGCGATCATCGGCGGGACCGTTGGCGTGGCGTGGCGACACCCGAACCTGCCCCTGCCGAAGATCGCGGAGGCGGTCGCGGAGCGGCTCATCGGGATGAAGACCGTCGCGGTGCCGAACAACATCGACCGGCTCGTGTCGCCGGCGCTGCTCGCAGTCGGTATCGCCGTCGCGCTGTCGTTCGGTTGGCTCTTGTTCCGTCCGGCCGTCTCACCGCGGCTGTCGTCGTATCGACCGCTCTCACGCGAGCGGGCGCGGTTCATCGTCGAGAAGTACGGGGCCGATTCGTTGGCGTATTTTGCGCTCCGAGACGACAAAGAGTGGTTCGGCTTCCGCGACACGCTCGTTGCCTACCGGGTGCACAACGGCATCGCACTCGTGTCACCCGATCCGATCGGCCCGGTCGGCCAACGGGCCGAAGCGTGGGGTGCGTTCCGGGAATTCGCCGACGAGCACGGTTGGCCGGTCGCGGTGATGGGGGCGTGCGCCGATTGGCTTCCCGTCTACGGCGCGAGCGGCATGCACGACCTGTACATCGGGGACGAGGCCGTCGTCGACGTGCGGCGGTTCAGTCTCGATGGAAAGCAGAACAAGAGCTTGCGCCAATCGGCGGGGCGGGTCGAGAAGGCGGGGTATCGCGTCGAGTTCTTCGACCCGGCGCGGCTCGCACCCGACATGGAGGCCAAGCTCCGGGCCTTGATGACCGAGAGTCGACGCGGCGACGTCGAACGGGGCTTCTCGATGACGCTGGGACGGGTGTTCGATCCCGACGATCGCGGGTTGCTGCTCGCGGTCGCTTTGGACTCCGAGGATCGTCCTGCCGGTTTCTGCCAGTACGTCCCGGCGCGCGCGATCGACGGCTGGTCGCTCGACCTGATGCGCCGGAGCGAAGCGAACGGCATCCCGAACGGCATCACCGAGTTCATCGTGGTGAAGACCATCGAGCACCTTCGCCAGGCGGGTTCGGTGGGCCTCGCGCTCAACTTCGCCACGTTCCGCGCGGTGCTCGCGAGCGAGGCCGGCGATCGCCTCGTGCAGCGGGCCCAGAAGTGGATCCTGGAGCGCGTCGGCGACTCGATGCAGATCGAGTCGCTGTGGACCTTCAACGAGAAGTTCCAGCCCGAGTGGCACGCCCGGTACGCGGCCTACGACTCGCCCGAGCACATGCTGAGCGCCTCGATCGCGGTCGCGCGGGCGGAGTCGTTCTTCGAGCTCCCGCTCATCGGCCGGTTCTTCAAGCCGTCGGCCGACGATCCGCGCGAGCGTCCCCGGCAGCTCCCGGTCGAACCCGACTCGGCGGGGAAGTCTGCGGCCCGGCCGCAGCCTCCGGCCCAGTCAGGGGTGTGACGGGCTCGGTCCCTCGCCCGCGATCTCGAACGCGAGATCGTCGACGTAGCAGAAGTACCAGTCCTCGCCGGGCTCGTACGACTGGATGATGGGGTGCGCGATCTCGTGGAAGTGGGCGGTCGCGTGCTTCCCCGGGGACTGATCGCAGCAGCCGATGTGTCCGCATTCGGTACAGCGGCGCAGGTGTACCCAGTGCATGCCCGTCAGCAGGCACTCGACGCAACCGGTGCCACTGGGAGCGACGGCGGCGATGCGATCCAGGTGGGTGCAGGTCGTGGTCACGGGCCAAGTCTTCCAACCTCGTCAAGAGGGGCGGAGCCGGCTCGACTCAGATGTTGCGAGCCAGCAGCCGTTCGCGCCACTCCGACGCGGATGAGGTCGACGCGCGCGTCGTGCTCAGGAAATCGAGGAGGACCTCGCAGAACCGATCGGGGTGCTCACAGTGCGGGAAGTGTCCGGTGTCCTCGAAGATCTCGAGCCTGCTTCCCGGGATCGCTTCGTGGGTGGCGCGACCTTGCTCGACCGGAATGATGCGGTCATGGTCGCCCCAGACGATCAGCGTCGGAATTGCGGCGGCGAGGTACAGGCGGTCGGCCGCGCTCACGCGTTGACCGGCGACGTCGACGACCGATCGCAGCGTGCGCAGGAACGCAGTGCGCGTTTCGGCGTCGGCCAACGATCCGTATCCGTGCCAGACCTCGGTCAGGTGCGGGCCCGTGTGCAGGCCGATGTTCGCGAGCCAGCCGGCAACTTTCACTCCGGCGTCGTGGAGCCAGTCGGTGCACGCCAACGGAAGTACGAACTCGGCTCCGGGCAACGTGAGCAGGCGCAACAACATGCTGACTTCGTCGCCCAAGCCGCCGCTCGACACGAGCACCAGCCGTTCGGATCGCTCGGGAAACTGATACGCGAATTGCATCGCGACGCCGCCACCGAGCGACTGCCCGACCAAGGTCGCTCGATCGTGGCCCAACGCCAGCAGGAGATCGCGCACGCCGCTCGCGAACGCGCCGAGCGAGTAGTCGGCGCGAGGCTTCTCGGACCCGCCGTGGCCGACGAGGTCGGGGGCGACGACGGTGAAGCGTTCGGCCAACGTCGGCATGACGAACCGCCAGGTCGCAGAGCTCCCGGCCATGCCGTGCACGAGAACGATCACCGGACCGGAGCCGGCGGTGCGGTAGCCAACGCGATGGCCGTGGATCTCGATGTGGCGAAGCTCGACGTCTGAGGTCACGAGCTCGCATCGTACGACCGTCCCGGCACGGAACGGCGATACTCGTCCCCCGAAGATGGCTGCGAGGTCCCTCGCAACAAGCGTCTATTCTCGGTGCGCGGCCACGTCACCGGATGCCGCATCGGGGCGGATCAGCATGAAGAAGCGTTTCAGGTCTGTGGTGCGCGCCGCGTCGCCTGGTGGGCGCCATCAGATCGCATGGCTGCTGATCGTCGGGCTGGCCGTGCTCTCGCCGTTCATTGTGAAGCTGGCGCTCTTTCCGTCGTACCCGGGTTCTGACGACGCGTTCATTCACCTGCGGGTTGCCAGCCTGTTCGCGTCGGGGAAGGCGTGGGGGATCAACCCGGGGCAATGGGTCAATATGTCGAGCAGTCCGATCCTCACGCTCGTTGTCTCGGCGGTGGTCTGGTTGGGCGGACCGGCAATTGGCGTGACCCAACTCGTAACGACGTTGGCAGCAAGCGCGGGTCTCCTGTTCACATTCCTGACGGCCCGAAAGCTCGGGTTGAGTCATCGAATCTCAGCCGGCATCCTCGTCTTGGCGGCGGTGGACTCTCAGCTGTGGCGCTGGTCGGGAACCGTGATGGAGGCCGCCGTGGCGTTCATGTCGGTTGCCGGCCTTCTGTACGTCGATATCGCGTGGCCTGCTGATCAGCGCAACACCCGTCGCTGGGCGATACTCGGAGTGCTCACCGGACTTGCCGCGCTCGTGCGTTTCGAGATCGCGCTGCTCGCAGTCGCCTTCGTGGTCGAGGCGATGTTCTCGCGCCGCCGCCGAATCGCCGTGCTTGCGCTTGTCGCGGGCGCGGCGGCAACGGTCGCCCCATGGCTGATCTTCGCGAGGGTCCAACTCGGGACACTTCTGCCGACAACCTTGGCGGCGAAGGCCGGCGGCTGGCATCTCGTGAACGCGACGATGGCCCGCCAAATCGTGTCCACCATGATCTCTGCGCAACCGGGAATGCTCATCATTGCGGTGCTGGGTCTCGTCGTTTGCGTCCGACGGCGTTCGCCAAGGTTGACGCGTCTGTTGCCGGCACTGTGGGTCTTGCTCGCCTGGCCCGGCTTCTATTACCTCCGAGCCGCCGGCCTCCAGAGCCCGGGCCGGTACCTCCTGCCGGTTGTGCCCGCAGCCGCCGTAATCGTTGCGGTCGCGCTGCCGGAATTGTCGCGGGCCGCCGACGCGCTTCGGGCAACGGTCAGGTCGAGGTATGCGCCGGTGGGTGCGATCGCCGCGCTTCAAGTGCTCACCATGGTTGTCCTCATGGTGCACAACGTCGACCCGGTCCTGCGCCGTTTCAACACCAATTATCGAGCCACGATGTCTGCAACGGCGGCCTTCCTCGGCTCACGATGCACCGGTCAGGATCGTGTCCTCCTCGACAAGGACGTCGGTGTCGTTTCATACACGCCACATGGCTCATGTGTGCTCGTCGACGGCGGTGGGCTCGCGAATCCCGAGTTGGCGAAGTTGTCGCTGGCTCAGCAAATCGAGCGGGTGAGGCCGGCGTTGCTCGTCGAGAGCCTCGGCGCGTCACCCAACGACTTGAGTGCCTCGGTTCGCGGGCTGACGCTGATCTTCACCCGTCAGTTCCACAGTCACAGCGTCGAGTCTCCGAATGCCTTTTACACGACGAACGTGTATCGCGTCGCCTTGCCGGGTGGTTAATGCGCCGCGCGGAGGGACCGGTGCGCGTTGTCGCCCGCTTCCAGATCGGCGTCGTAGCGATCGTGGCGAACCGGCGGGTTGCGTCGGCTGAGGGCGGCGAGCCCGACCGTCAACCCAACGATCGTCCACAACCAGATCGCAACCTGCGGGCCTTCGAGCGTCGGGTCGAAGTAGGCGTTCACCAAGAGACTGGTGGCCCCGACGATGCACACTTCGATGACGGCCGCGTCGAAGTAGCGGCCGATGGCTTTGAGGCGCAGTCGTGCCCTCAAGACGACGGCGTACCAAGCGGTCCACAGCGTGATCCAAAGAACCGCGCCGATGATTCCCATCCGGGCAAGGATGTCGAGATGCGAATTGTGCGGGCTGCGCAGGAACCCGGCCGCGTTCGGTGCGAATCCCAGGTCGGCGGCGATGTTGCGTCCGAACCCCAGCCCGGTTACCAGCGCGTGATTGTTCTCGGCCAAGGCAAAAACTTGTGACCAGAGTTGTTGTCTGAACTGGACGTTGCTTTGAAGGTTCCCGCCCGCGTTTGTGTCGTTCCCGCTGTTCAGGCTCTCGATGTTCGTGATGAGTTGTTTGACGGAGATGCCGCGTCCCTGCTCGCCCTGGATATGGACGTTCGAGGCCCACCCAAAGATCGCCAGCAGCGTGATCGTCGCAACCATGACACCGAGCAGGCGTAGTCGTCGGGCGGTGAAGAGCCATATCAGGAGAAGACCGGTAGCCGAGGCGACGAGGCCACCGCGGTTCTGCGTGGCGACCATGAGGATGACGAGCGTCGCGAGACCGACGAGCACGGTGCGCCGTCGGCGGCTGAAGCCCGGAACCAGCCAGACAAAGGCGAGCGCCATCGTGGCCGTGACCGCGATGTTGCCGACCCGGTGGTCCCATACGGAGATGGAGCTCCCCGGGATGAAAGGACCGGCCCCCGAGTCGGCTGCCTTGTTGAGCTGGACGGCCAAGGGGCAGTAGAGGAGGAGCCAAGGGACGAACCGTCGAGCTCCCGCGACCCAGCGCTGAACGATGTCCGGATCCGAGATCACCAGCGCCGCGACCGGAACCGCGAGCAGCGCGTAATACCAGAGGGCTGCGTCGCGGATCGCGTTGATGCCGTACCTCGTGATGTACGGCACGGTGCATATTGCTCCCCACATGGCAAGGATGAGGACCAGTTTCGTTATCGCGACGCGCTTGATCGCGAGGCCGATGATTCCGGTGCCGACCAGCGCCGTCGTCAGGCACAGCAGCATGATGATCTCGCCGGGGAAGATCGGTGTCCCGGGAACGTGGATATAGGCGAAGGCTCGATCGAACAGTGCGTACCCGATGAGCACCGGTGGCAGCGCGGCTGCGAGCCAGCCCATCGAGCGGTAGCCGGTGTACATCCGGCGCAAGTGGCCGTTCGGGATCGCGATTACGACCGGCTGCGCCGTCGGCTGTCCGACATCAGGAACGGTCACCGCTCTCCCAGCATCGAATACCAAGGCATGGTCTGGGGCATGTAGGTCGGGGGCATGTAGGTCGGGTTCTGCGCCGGACGGCGGCGCATTGGGGCACCATGACCCGCTGCCCGTTCGTTGTCGAAGCCTAGCCTCGGCCGTCGCGGCTCGATGCGCGCGGCACGCGTCAGCAGATCACGCCGCAGAATCTCGCGCCGCGGGCGAACGTGTTCCTGGCGAAGATGATCCCGTGCGTGGCCAAGGAGTCGCGGTCGTCGTGCCATGCCCCGGTCATGCTCGGCGCGCCAAGGTAAGTCGAACCCGTGATCGTGTTGTCGTGTATTTGTACGTGGGCCAACTCGCACTTGGGCGCGACGTTGCAGTTGTGTTCGTTGCGGTACTGGTCGACGCCGGTGATCCCGTTGCAGTTGCCCTCGACGTCGTTGAAGCCGATGTCGATCGGGCCGTTCGAGGTGTGGGTCTGGCCCGAAGTCGACAAGGTGATGCCACCGCCCCAACCCCAACCGCACCCGTTGTTGTTCGCA
>JBBQGQ010000026.1:0-60080 GCA_038323195.1 Acidimicrobiia bacterium
GGGATCGGTGGGTGCGGCGGATGCGTTTGGGAAAGACGATCGGGGTGAGTGCGGTCACGGCCGCGGTGGTGGTCGCGACGGCGTGTAGTTCGTCAAGTGGCGGGCATCGGGTCGTTCCGCTGACCGGTATCCACAAGATCCAGCATGTGATTGTGATCATGCAGGAGAACCGGTCGTTCGATGAGTATTTCGGGACGTTCCCGGGCGCGGACGGTATCCCGATGGCGCATGGTGTTCCGACGGTGTGTGTGCCCGATCCGTCACGCGGCGACTGCGTTCGGCCGTATGCATCCCATAAAGACGTCGACGCGGGAGGCCCGCACGGTTCGGTCGCGGCGCGTACGGATATCGACCGCGGGAAGATGGACGGGTTCGTCACCGCCGGGCAACCAAACTCATCTGCGTGCCGCGACGTCACCAATCCGCTGTGCGTGTACGACCGGTCCTCCGCAAGAGCAATGATGGCCTACCACACCGGAACGGACATCCCGAACTATTGGGACTACGCACGGAACTTCGTGTTGCAGGACCATATGTTCGAGCCGAATGCGTCGTGGAGCCTGCCCGCGTCGCTGTTCAAGGTGTCGGAGTGGTCGGCGGCGTGTGCGAGTCACGCAGTGTCGAGTTGTCGTAACGCGTTGGAAACTCCCGCAACGCAGATGCCAAGTGCGCTCCATCCGACCGCGAAACCGATCTTCGCGTGGACCGACCTCACCTACCTCTTGCACAAACAGCACGTGTCCTGGGGCTACTACATCGTCGCGGGCACCGAACCAGACTGCGCCAACAGCGACGCGCTCAGTTGCGCGGCGTTCAAGCAAAACCCGCAGACACCGAGCATCTGGAATCCGCTGCCCTACTTCGACACCGTGCGCCAAGACGGCCAACTCGGCAACATCCAGTCGGTCACTAACTTCTACACCGCCGCGCAGAAGGGCACACTGCCAGCCGTCTCATGGGTCGTCCCATCCCTCCCCGTGAGCGAACACTGGCCCGCCGCAATCAGTGCCGGCATGGCGTACGTCACGAGCCTCGTCAACGCGGTCATGCACGGACCCGACTGGGACTCGACCGCCATCTTCTTGGCCTGGGACGACTGGGGCGGCTTCTACGACCACGTCGTCCCACCCGTCGTCGACCAGAACGGCTACGGGCTACGCGTCCCCGGCCTCGTCATCAGCCCCTACGCCAAACACGGCTACATCGACCACCAGACACTCAGTTTCGACGCCTACGTCAAATTCATCGAAGACGACTTTCTCAACGGTCAACGACTCGACCCGGCCACGGACGGCCGACCCGACCCGCGACCCGACGTCCGCGAGAACGTGAAGATCCTCGGCGACCTCGCATCGGATTTCGACTTCACGCAGGCGCCCCGTCCTCCCGTAGTACTGACCGTGCACCCAACAACGACACTGAAGGGCTAAAGCGAACCCGACGTCCAAACAGGTCGCGACCACCGGGCACGAAGGCGTGCAGCGACGATCTGAACGAGCTACAGCGATGGGTAGCGACGATCGGCGGGCCACTCGACCCGTGCCCAACCTGCGCACCGTGATCCTGTTGGAGTCGCCGACCGCGCTCGTTGTCCCACCCATGCGGGAAGATCGGTCGCAACCGGGAGGTTGACGCGACATGACCCGAAAGCGCGGCTCGGACCGACATCCCGCACGCCTTCGCTCGGTGCCTGATGGCGACGGTGATACGCGTAGCCGTGATCACATTCGCGCCGTCCCCGATCCGCCGCGCGTACTCCCCACGCTCGTCCCCGGAGACGACGAAGATCCCGAAGTCGACCCCTGGGAAGTCTTGGAGATGAGCCTGTCGACGGAGACGCTGCAGATGCTTCGGGAGACAGGTCGGACCGTGCAGGACGTGCTCGACGGCAAAGTCCCGGGGTTGGACCCCGACGAGATCGTCGCGACGGCGATCGAGGAAACGGGCAGTTACACCGGCCCTTGGACGCCGTTCGCATTCTGAGGACATCACGTTCTTCAGATGCTTGGGTTCATCGACCTGCTCTCGTGAGTCGTCGTCGACGCCTACACGGCTGATGAGCTTGTCCTGTATCGAACCCGCGACGGGTAAACCGTTGCGGCAGGGAGGTAGCTTGCGTCGTATGGCTGCTGGGGGGCGCTACCAAGGACGAGGCGTGTCGCTTTCTCGCGGGTCGCTGATTCTCATCGTGTTGGCCGTGTTGTCGGTCGGTGGGGCCGCAGGGTTCGGGATCGGGTACAAGGTCGAACAGAACCGGGCAAAGTCGCCTGCCAAAGCGGCGAAGGCAACACCCAAGGCCAAGACGACGACGGCCGCGAAAGCTGCACAGTTGCGCCTCCAGAAGGAGCGGGTCTGTCTGGCGGGTCATGGTCTGCACTGGCCTGTGATCCCGGGCAAGTTCAAGACGCAGCTGCGAACGCCTCCGCCCGGCGTGACGGTCGCCACATACCAGAAGGCGCTCATCGCGTGTTACGCCGCCGCTGCGAAGACCAGCCGCGCTCCGCCGACAACGGCCGCCGCCAGCACCGGTTGAACCGCTCGCGTCGGTACGCGTTTGTCGATGAGGTCGGACGAGTACGTGATCGCGACGACGAGTCCGGCGTGTCGTTTTCAGCAGCGCAGCCGATCGAGAAGCGGCGCGACGATGTCGATCGTGTCGGCCCGGACGACGAAGGACGTGAAGCCCCACCGCTCGCGATGCCGGTAGAGTTCGTCGATCACCTCATCGACCGTCCCGCTGAGCGCGTACGGCGCCGCGAGTAAGTCGGCGGGTGGTCAAGCCCTGAAATCGCGCGAGCGGCTCTCACGAGGGCATCGGCAAGGTCTGCGTTGGTCGCGAGGGGCTGCACGAGCGCATCCCGCACGACATCAAAGTCACTGCAGCCGTCGCGGACGCGTGCGACGCGTTCGTCGATCGACTCGGGGTTCGAGGTGCGGCGCGCCGCGGTGAGAATGTTTCTGTTGGGTAAGGGATCGGTAAGCACGCGGCCAAAGATCTTGTTTACGGCGAGTGTTCGGCGTTACCTGCCGAGGTGTTCTGCGATGATCTTCCGGGTTACGGCTCGAGGTTGCAGTTGGACCCTGTTGGTGATGTTCATGCTGCTCGGTTCTTGGGGTGGGTGTCGAGGACTTGGCGTGGGGTGCGACCGCGCATGAAGTCGCTGTGATTCTGGCGCCGGGTGTTGTAGGTGACGAGCCAGCTGTCGAGCTCGGCGCGGAGTTGGGTGAGTCGATCGAAGCGTCGGCGGTGGAATGCTGGCCGCCAGCACTCTTGCAGCGCGGTGCCTTGGAACCGTTCGCACACTGCGTTGTAGTTCGGAGATCGGGGTGGTGTTCGGTGATGGGGTGATGTGGAGGTCGTTGAGGTGGGTCCGGAACGTGGCGCCGATGAACTCGGGTCCGTTGTCGGTGAGGACGCCGGTGACGCGCACGCCGAGCTGGCGGAGTTTGCGGATCACCCGACCGATGAACTGTTTGGCGATCTCGGCGTTGGACGGGCCGATGAACACCTCGCAGATCGCCCAGCGGGTCGCCGTGTCGACTGCGGTGAGCTGCCAGACCGGGCCGACGACTTTGAGTTTGCCGATAAAGAAGCTGTCGAGGGCGACCAGGTCACCGGGCCGGGCCGCGAAGTGGCAGAACCCGAACGGCCCCTCGAGCGCGTCGTGGGTGACCAGTCCGGTCGTCGCGGCGGTCAGTTGGGCGAGCGCACCGACGCGTTGACGTCGGCCGAGCTGGTGGCGGTTGAGGATCTTCTGCACGCCACTCGCCGACAGTTGAAACCCGCGGCGGGCAAGCGCATCGGCGTAACGGCGCGCCCCCAGCGTGGGATGCACGACCGCCTCGGCCAGCAGCTCTTCCACCACCCAGCTCGGGGTCGCGTTCGGCATCGCCTGGCGCCCGTCGCCCCTTAGGCATCAACGCGTCGAGCCCGTACGCCTGCACACGCTTGTGCCACCGATAGAACGTTGTGCGGCTCACGCCGAACACTCGACACGCCTGGGACACACTCGTCGCCTTGGCGTGTTCCATGACGCGGACACGCCGGTGGTAGATGATCTCGTCTTGGGTCACGGTGATGGGCTCCTTCGGCTCTGTGAGAGGAACCAAAGGGTCCATCGCCGCGGCCTCCAAACCGCGGACCTGCAACCTCAACTCGTAAACCGGAAGGACTAGGTCATACGCGAAAGCCGGCGATTCGAGTTCCGAGTGTCCTCAGCTCATATGGACGGCGGACGTACACCGGTAGCTGATCACAGCGGCGATGACGACGTCCTGTTCCGAAACTGTCAGACCGGTGTAGAGCGGGAGCCGCACGAGACGGCCCGCGATGTTCTCAGTAACCGGCGCTCCGAGCGGAGCCTCGCCGAGAGCGCGACCGGCAGGCGACGAGTGCAACGCCAGGTAGTGCGTGACGGCCTGGACCCCACGCGACGCGAGGTGTTCGACGAATCTGTCGCGGTCGACCTCTGTCGGAAGGACAAGGTGGAACAGGTGCGACGGATGTTCGCATTCGACTGGAACCACAGGCAGCCGCACGCCCTCGCGCTGCGCCCATTCATCAAGCTCCGCTTGGTAACGCGTGTATAGCGCGCTGCGTTTGGCCGAGATATCCGATCGAGCCTCTAGCTGCGCTCGCAACACACCCGCGAGGATGTCGGCCATGACATAGCTCGAACCGAGTACCTGCCAGCCGTAGAACTCGACTTCTCCGCGAACGAACCTCGTACGGTCGGTCCCCTTCTCGCGCACCATCTCGGCACGGGCGACAAGCTCGAGATCATCGACGATCAGCGCCCCGCCCTCGCCACAAGAGAAGTTTTTGGTGCCGTGGAAGCTCAACGCCGCGAGCGACCCGAACGTACCGAGGTACTGACCGCGGTAGCGGCCGTACAAGCCGTGCGCATTGTCCTCGACGACCGCAATGCCGCCGTGCGCCTCTGCGATCTCGCACACGGAGCCCATCTCACATGCAATGCCGGCGTAGTGAACTGGCACGATTGCTCGCGTCCGCTCGGTTACCAATCTCTTCAACTGCTGCTCGTCGATGGCCAGGGTGTCGGGTCGGATATCGCAGAACACAATCCGGGCGCCCCGCAGCGCGAACGCGTTCGCGGTCGACGGGAACGTGAAGGACGGAACGATCACCTCGTCGCCTGGCGAGAGGTCGAGCAGCAGGCCTGCAAGCTCGAGGGCGTGCGTACACGAAGTCGTCAACAGCACGCGGGGAGCGCCGAGCTCGAGCTCGAGCAGTTCTTCGCACTCTCGGGTCAGCGGCCCGTCCCCACCCCAGTGCTCGCCCGAGAGGGCCCGCTCCACATACGCGAGCTCGCCCCCCACTCGATACGCGCGATGAAACGGCACTGCATATGCCGTCCCTGGTTGGAATCGCTCGACCAAGTCCAGTGGCCTCTCGCTAGGGTTCGGGGTTCCCCGTTCTGCGCAAGAATCGCGTGGCCGACGATAACAGTCTCACTTGCACCCACGAGGGTAGTGGTCCAGTCTCGGGAACGAAACGGACACCTCCCGTAGGCTCAGGAACGTGGCCGCGCCCGAACACCGAAGGCATCGGTTCGTGATGCAGGCGAGCGCGCATGGCTGGATTGGGTCGGCGGTGGCCTCGATCACTGCGCACGGCTGGCGCTTCTTGGGGCTGCGTTCAGCGTGCCGACTCTCACGTTTGCTTGGAAGAGTCACTCGCTAGCCGGGCCAAGATTCCGTTCCGACTTCGCAATCGTCTCTTGCATCAAGCGGTGCTGGTTTGCGACCGGGTCGTCCTTGCGCGCTCGCTTGGCCATGTCCGAATTGTACGGCGCACGCCAAGCGGTGCGAGCATGAGGCCCATGCGGGCACCGATCGGCGTCGTGGTCGTCGCGGTGTTGTTGGGTGTCGGTGCGTGTACACCCGTTCGCTCAGCGACTTCGATCGTCTTATCGCCGATACTGAACCTGTCGGCTGCGTTGTCCTTACCACCATCTCCACGCATTTCGACGTGAACTCCGGCCGCACGGTCGCGCGTGATATCAACACGCGGATCTGGGCGCTGCATCGGCAAAACCCGCGGAAGTATCAGGTGGTCGACTGGAACGCCCTGATCCACACACCTCTCGGCCTTCTGCACTGGAGCGGACTACCACCTCACGAAAACGTCGCAGGCGAGCAGTGGTTCGCGGACCAGTACGCCCAGGCGCTCTTACGCTGCGGCGTCAGTCCGCTCGCTAGTCGTTCGCTAGGCCGCCTGGTCAAACTGACCCACTACCAGGGGGCGAATGCGCTGGCAGAAGTCGCGTGGTTCGACCCCGGCACGAAGCTCATGCGGTTCCAGATGTGGATACGCGTGCAGGTCTGAGAGGAACATGTAGCAGTCCTCGGTCTCGCGGTCGTCGACGAGCCACAACGGGACCAGCTTCGTGTCGGCCGTCGATGGCAACCCACGTCCAAACCGATCCGTAGTCGGGGTTGTCGCGCTGGTCCTCAGGGACGTTGTGGCCCTTGGCCGAGCAAGGCCGAGATCTCATCGCACTCCACGCGGTTGATATCGAGGTTGCGGAGCGCTTCGTCCATGTACCGCTCGGCCGCGTGTCGACAAGATCGGCGAGGCGGGAGTCCGTGTTCTTGCTGACCTCGCACTGGCGGGCGGTTGCGCAGATCGACGCACCTTCGCAGATGGCGGCGATGATCTGGGCTTGCTTGGCGGGGGTCAACGTGTTCATGCCCTCAGTGTGAAGGAGGGGTGCGATACTTATGTCCGTCAAACTGCCCCACTGTCCCTACGGGAGGGCACGAGCCATCATGGGCACGATGCGAACTCCGTCCGTGTCCGTCGTTGTGCCCGTGTACAACAGTGAAACGACGCTGCGCGTGCTCGTCGCGCGGGTGAGTGACGCTCTCAGCGCCTATGGCTCCTGTTTCGAGATCGTCCTCGTCAACGATGGCAGTTGTGACGGGAGCTGGGACGAAATCGTCGCAATTGCTACGGAAGACCACCATGTCCGTGGTGTCGACTTGATGCGCAACTTCGGCCAACACAATGCCGTTCTTGCCGGTGTCCGCGCCGCGACGGGTGAGGTCGTCGTCACTATCGACGACGACCTGCAACATCCGCCCGAATGCATCCCTGAGTTGCTCGCCGCGCTGAACGGCGATGATCCGTGCGATCTTGTGTACGGGACACCGATGCGGCTCAGTCATAATGGCTGGCGAAACGTCAGCACCGTCGCCGCGAAGTTATTCGTCGAGCGACTAGCAGCGTGGCCGGGAGCCAGGGGCGTGACCGACTTCCGCGTGTTTCGTACGAACTTGCGTGACGGCTTCGCGACCTACAGCGCACCTGCCGTCGTGTTGGATGCGCTCCTCGCGTGGACGACAACGTCGATCAAATACGTGCCCGTCGAGCATGCACGCCGTGCCGTCGGTCGCTCGAACTACCGTCTCGCGACCTTGCTCGACTACGCCGCGGCGACGGTCACTGTGTTCAGCGCCAGACCGCTGCGGCTCATCGCAGGCTTGGGCGCTTTGTGTTTCTTTGGCGGCCTTGCTGGTGTGGCTGGCGTGCTCATTGATGACTGGGTAGCCGGTGGAGCTGTTCTGACGGTCGGGCTCGTATTGGCCATGATGTTCGTGCTCGCCGGTGCGCAACTCCTGTCGATCGGCGTCCTCGGCGAATACGTCGGCCGTGCTCAACTTCGGCTGCTCGACAAGTCGCCGTACCTCGTCCGCCGAACAACCGCAGACGCGCCATCCGAGTGATCGCGGCCGCGGAACCGGCCGAGATCACCGGCTGCACGCCCGCTAGGCCTCTGGCGACGAACGACCGCAAGAACGCGGTCCAGCCCGCGCCGTCTTCAGTAGTGAACACGTCCACGCCCAGCACGTGACGGTGCTCCTCAGCGTTCACGCCGGTCGCGGCGATAACGCCACGTTCACGATCCGGCCGCCTTCGCGCACCTTCTCGGTGAGCGCGTCGACCCACACGGAAGCGTTCCGCATCCGAGCCCTCGGATACCGGCCGAGGTGGGCGCGAACCAGCGGTTCGTTGATCGGAAAGCCTCCGGAGACCTGAATGATGAGTTGCATTAGCCATGTGCTCCCGGAGCGGGGCGATCCGAATATCCACAGGAGCCGCGCCGCGAGCGCATCTACGCCTCCCGTCCTAGCGTTGGTCACCATGACATTGCAAGACGGGCCGTGTTACCGTCCGAGGACCAGCCCGCACCCAGGTCAAGCGCGGGCTTGCCAGCGCGCTCCCCCCGGTTCGTGAGCGCGAAGAGCCGAGCGCGTTACGGGGCGGACTCGAACAAGACCCTGCGTAATCGTGTCCGTCGCCCCTTCATCTGCTGCGAAGACCGACCAACGCTTCGCCGGGTAGTGTGCTTGGTCGAGATAATCGTCCGGCCGACGCGGAGGGACCGGTGTCGACGGCGCTGATCTACCGAACGAGCAGCGGCTATGAGGCCGTCATGCGCCTCCTGTACGGGCGCCACTATAAGGCGCGCTACCGCGTCCTCGCTGAGCTCGTTCCAACCGGCGCCACGGTGTGCGACGTTTGCTGCGGTCCCGCTGTGCTGTACCGCCGGTACCTTCGACAGAAGGGAGTCAACTACACGGGCGTGGACGTGAACGAGCACTACGTGCGGCGGCTCGTCGCGGCCGGTGGGAACGGTGTCGTATGCGACGTTCGTCGAGCATCCGCGCTGCCCCGCGCGGAGATCGTCGTGATGCAGGCGAGCTTGTATCACTTCCTTCCTGATGCGCGGTCGATCGTCGACAAGCTGCTCGCCGCCGCGACGCGTCGAGTGATCATCGCGGAGCCGATCCGGAACCTCGCCGACCATCCGAATAGGTTCGTCGCGGCGGTGACGAGCCGCATGACGAATGCAGGTAGCGGTCCGCAGGCGCATAGGTTCACGGAAGAAACCTTCGATGCACTGCTTGCCGGTTTAGCGTCTGCGGTCACGCGTGCGTTTCTCATCCCGGGTGGCCGCGAGAAGGTCTACGTGTTCGGCACGTCGCGGTGAGGGGAGCGCCACGCGCTTACGGCTGCGTGTGCGGCGCGTGCCGACCAAATGACATAGCCCTCCGCAACGCTGATATCGAAGTCTCCGATTCAACGTCGAGGACTGGTCTTGCGGACGATCCGCGGCGACGGCTTCGGGCCCGAGCACGCTGCTGCAGCAGAGTACGCCGGTCTCTCGCCATGCTGCCTCGCGCTCTGATCGGATAACCTTCGCCCGAGGTCCGTACGCCGTCCGGAGACGGGGTTGTCGACGTTGCTGATCTATCGAACCGTCCGCGGCTACGAGCTCTCCACGCAAGCGCCGCACGGCCGCCACGATGGAACGCGGAATAGCGAAGTCGCCGAACTCAATTCCTACGCTTCGCCCGTCACCCACGTCTACCGCGATCCTGTGAGCTTTAGCCGTCGCTACATCGCGACGCGAGATGTTGACGACAGGTACCGCGACGTCAACGAGCGTTGCATTGCCGGAGGCCGCGAGAAAGCGTACGTGTTCTACAGGTGAACATGCTGTGAGCCTCACCTCGTATGCCCTCGGGATCGCCTTCCTGCTCGCCGCTCTGGTGCCGATCGCGGTCGCGGCCGCTCACATCCGTCGGCAACTGCTACCTGACTGGACAGGTCCACTGGCACTCCTCGTGACATCAGTTCTGAGCATCGCCATGGTCCTGTTCGTCTCTCAGTTGCTCGGTGCCTTGGGCCTGTTTCGCTGGTGGGCGGTTCTACCGGCATGCATCGGGACCGGCGTCACAACGACACTTGTGCTTCGCGCGCGTGGCGCGCCCACCGGCTCACCGTGTGCCGAGCTGCCGGTCGAACCCTCGCACGTCGACCCGATCACGCGGGCGATCGCATTTGTACTCGTCGCGATCGTCCTCGCGCTGTGGATATCTCAGACCGCTCACACGAGTCGCGGCATCGTCGACCTGGATTCGATGAACTACCACATGCCTTTCGCTGCACGGTTTGTGCAGACAGGGCACACGTTGCGATTCCACTACACAACACCGGGCAATGAAACGCCGTTCGATCCCGCCAATTCTGAACTGCTGGTAGCGTTCGCCATTCTCCCCTTCCACCGGGACGTGATAGCGCCGTTTTTCAATCTGGGTTGGATGGCGCTCGCGCTGCTCGGTGCGTTTTGTATCGGTCGCTCACGGGGAGTCGGCGCGACGAGCCTTGCAGTTGTGAGTGTTTTGCTCAGCGCGCCGCTGATGATTCACGAAGAGGTCGCGGCGGCAACGAACGACATCGCTGTTGTCGCGCTTGTCCTCGCCGTCGCCGCAATCCTCATCGAGAGCCGCGGGCGTATCGCCGCGATCGTTGTCGCGGGAGTGGCTGCGGGCATTGGCATCGGAACAAAACTTACGCTCGTCGCGCCGATAGTTGTGCTCACCGTGGCGATCATGGTCGTCGCGCCAAGGCGGCAGCGAGCGCGCACTCTTGTGGCATGGATAGCTCCCATAACGATTGCGGGCAGCTACTGGTATCTACGCAACTTGGTGCGGCTTGGTAATCCAATCCCGTCTTTGCACATCGGGATCGGATCGTTACACCTTCCCGCGCCGCGTCTCAGCGCGATTGACTTGTATGGTCAGAAGGTCTCGGACTACGTCTGGCAGTCGTCAATCTGGAACGACTGGTTTCTGCCGGGACTTCGCGGAGCTTTCGGTGGCTTCTGGTGGCTCTTGTTTGCGCTGGCCCTCGTCGGCACGCTGGCCGCGCTCGTCGCCCCGAGCCGAATGATTCGTGCCTTGGGTGTCGTTGTGATCGCATCGATGGTCGCATACGTGTACACCCCTACAGGCGCATCTGGGATTCGCAATGCTCCGGTGCTGTTCGAAACAAACTTGCGGTACATCTTTCCGCCGCTGGGCCTTGCGCTCGCACTGACTCCAGTGGCACTCGCGTCATTCCGACGCGGAATAACGCAGCCAACCGTCGCTCTCGCTGCAGCTGTAGCGCTCGCGTGGCAGCGTGACGTACGGGCGATCAGCTGGGTGTTGGCGCTTGTGCTCGTCGCGGTCATCATTGCGTGCTTGCTTCCCGCGTGGCGGACGCGCCTTACCCGCGGCACCATTGCCGTCGCCGGTGCCGTCGTATTAGTTGCGGCCGTCGTCGGCGGTTTCTTCGTGCAACGCAGATACCTGGAGCGTCGGTATGTCAACGCCCTGTCGCCTCGGTTGATTGTGCTCAACCCTCGGACCCTCAACTCGATCTCTGAATGGGCTCAAGGCGTGACAGATGCGCGAATAGCCCTCGCCGGAACCGACTACCAGTACCCTCTCTTCGGCCCGGACCTCTCGAATTACGTGCAGTACATCGGCCGAAGTACGCCACATGGCGGGTTCGAGGTAGAGACGTCGTGCCGCGGCTGGCGCGAAGCCATCAACGCGGGGCACTTTGACTACGTCGTAGTCGTCGCACAGCCGCGCAAATCCCCGCGCGAGCAAGTCTGGACACGTGGCCGCAACGCGCAGCCCCTTCTGAATCTCCCTGGCGCAACCGTGTTTCGCATCGTCGGACCTCTCGATCCCTTCTGTGCGCGCAATGGCGCGCTCAGTTCATTTCAACCATGAGTTGCGTCCACGGCCGTGTGTATGGGCCGGGTGGCCTGATGGGGTGAGATCCCCCTGACGCGACGGCCACCGCGTCAACCTCATGAAGACCTTGCAACAGGGTCGAAATGAGAAGGAGCACGGTCGCAGTCCCGAACATGACGGACCCGCGCGAGTGGTTGGCGTCGCATCTTGGCGGAGGCCGCCGCGGATCGGGTGCTTTTGCTGCTCCAAGCGTTTGTCAGAATCAGCAGGTCAGCCCGTGTTCGTTAGCAAGAGCGTTAGCGGCGGCGATCGCGTGAGGCGCTACAGGTCGAGTTGTTCGACGCGGTTCTCGTGCACTGCGTACATGAACGTCAGGCTCGCTGCAAGCGTCTGCGATGCGACCGAGATACTGAAGGAACCGGAGTGTCATTGCGTCTGCGGTGAGGTCGCGGCGAGAGAGGCAGAAGCATCGGACTCGGTGCCGGATTATCGCCGCCTTCTCCGCCGGGTTATATCGGACGCGGTCGTCCTTCATGAACGCAACTTCGCCGCGGTCGTCGACATCGCTGAGCCACTGCCCGTCCGTGATCGTCTCATCCTCCGCACCATCGGTCTAGAGGGCTCGGGAGGCCAGCGCGTGGGCGATGCCGATCTCGTGAGCCAGGACCTCGAGCGCGGGGCGCATCCGCTGCAGCGAAACGCCAGCGCTGCGCACCGCGGCGGGCATCATTGCTTCCGCGAGACCGACGAAGGGAGCAGCAAGCTCTCCGCGCCCAGTCTGAAATGACGTCACGATTGCAGCGCCGCTCACCGCATTGCGGCCGTGCGGTCGACGGACGTAGGCCTTGGCCCAGGTCGCGAACGTCGACGGCGGAACGTCTAGGGCGCGCGCCGCTTCCGCGTATGTGTGTCAGTCAGTCGGTTTGGTGGTTGGTTGGTTGGAGCCCACGCGGGTCCTGACGCTGACATCGGCCGCGTTCAAGAACGTCGTCACGACGATGCCTTCGGTCAATCACAAGATGCTTATCGTGCTCACCGCACGACTCCGCGTCCTCGAAGCCGGGTACGTGCCCGCCCGGGAACGCAACGCCCCTTCCGACCTCTCGTGATCAACGGGCGGCCTCCTGGGGGCGGTCTACCCGGCGGGCGAAGCAAGAACCATGAGGGGACGCGCGGGCGAGTCGGTACTCGTGAAATCCATCGGTCGTGGGTCGGCGCTTTGCCGCCGCCGCTCTGCACCGTGGCCCCAGGGGTCACGCTTCGGTCCCAGACCTGGTGGTGACGGGCGTGGTCTCCTATGTTGGTCGGTCGGGTTGGGACGGCGAGCGGGAGCGGTCGTGTTGCGGGGTGGAGGATCTCGACGTTGGTCTGTCGCGCTGATCGCGTATTACGCGGTCGTCGTCGTGGTCGTCGGGCCGATGTGCTTCTCGCAAGCCCGTGCTGAAGCTCACGCTCATGTGCCGGTACGCATCTCGGTCAGCTTGGCGATGCGCACCAAGACGACGGACATCGCGACGTTCAACACACCGGTGCCAATCGCGGTGGGAGTCGCCTCCGATGACACCTTCACGATCCCGAGCAATCAACTCGCGTTTACTCCCGTCGACGTGCCGGTCGCGACGCCCCCGGCGTTGGGTGTGCTCACCGTGCAAGCAGCGGCCACGAGCGACCTCACCGGCAGGGTCAACTCCTCAGCCGGCGCGGCCTCGCTCGACGGGTCGCTGGAACTGTTGTGGTCGAAGCCGACGTCCACCTAACGCCCCTCGCAGCCGCAGATGCTCGACTGTCCGGTCGGGCCGTTCGCCGTACACCTCTCGACTGCAGCGACCGGCGGTACACCGCTGGCTCCGCAATCGTTGGCCGACTTAAGCAGCCGAACCGCAAGGCCGGTCGACAGCACCCTCGCCGTCAGCGCCATCCCCGCCGGGACAACGCAATGCGCTGGCACCGAACGCAGCCTCGACCACGCACTGTCCCTACCCATCGTCCCCACGACGACCACCACCACGACCACGACCGCCAGCACGTCGACCAGTACCAGCGTGCCCGCATCGTCGACGACTACGACCATCGCGCCCACGACAACCAGCACCAGTACGACGACGACCACGACTGCAGCACCGGCGACGCCCGGCACATCGACTACTGGAGGGCTCGGCGTTGCGCTCGACCCGAGCGTGCTCGCCTTCGAGCATTCCCCGTCGATCGTGTCGACCTTGACCATCGCCACGATGCCGTTGTCGACGACCCTGATGCCCGCCACCGGCACTCCGACCGGTACAGGTCCCGTTACCGGTCCCGGCATGTCGACGACGCCTGCGATACCTGCGAGCGCCGCGCAGGCGAACGTCATGGATCACCAGCGTCTGCGCGCCGTCAAGCCCGCGAAGCATCCCCGGCACAAGCATCACGCGGACCGTCACGCCCAGACCGACGCAACGACCATGGTCACGAGTACGAACCCGAACGTCAACACCTCGCCGCCGCTGTACTTCTCGCCGTCCTTCTTCGGCGCGCCGCTCCGACTCACCGCGCGCAACCTGTTGCCCGCGCCCGGGCCGCTCTCCAACCTCGGCAACTCGGTCGCCCACCCGAACGCCTTGTCGATGTTGTACCTCGCGCTCTTCAGCCTCCCCGTCGTCGCATTCGCTCTCGGTCTCATCGCCAGCGACTTCGGCTGGCGGCCCCACTTTCCCGGGCGACGACGGCCGTGACCGACCACGAGCGAGCGCAGCGAGCGAGAGTTCGCGCGTCGGCGTGATCACGTCCGACGTGAAGCCCGCCGCTTGCGACGCCGGTTGAGAGTTTCGACAACCTCGTCGACCGTCCGAACGAGCACTACGGCTCCGCCAGCACGTCGGCCGGTGTAAGCTCCGGAACCGCGCGGGCGACCCCCACAAGAGCACCAGCGCGGTCTGAGGTGATCTCGACGAGTTGCACGAGCGCCGAACACGACGGCACGTTCACCAGCAGTCGCGGGATCCGCTTCCCGGTTGGCCCGAGCATGCAGCCTGCTGTTTGTGACGAGAGCGGGCGACGGGAATCGAACCCGCGTTCTCAGCTTGGGAAGCTGATGTTCTGCCGCTGAACTACGCCCGCGGGCGCGGGCAGGCTACCAGAGGGCATCGGAACGGCATCCGCACGCGAGAGGCTCGCGGTGAGGGAGAATCAAGCCGGTATGGCTTACGGAATGCAGCCTCAGGGCGATCCGACCGAAGTCCTGGGCCGACGAGTCGTCGCGTACTTCATCGACTTCATCCTCTTCGCCGGGATCTTCATCGCGGTCATGGTCGCTACCAGGGATCACTCGTACACGGGCGCGCCGGCGAATGCGTGTCGGACGTTGCGTGACGGCGGCTTCAGCGGCGTTTGCATGCAGTTTGGCCACCGCGTCTATACGTGGAAGGGCGGAAATGCCGCCCTCGGCTATCTGTTGGCCGCGTTCCTGGGCTTTCTGAATCTCGTTGTGCTGCAGGGCATCACCGGCGCGAGCGTCGGCAAGCAGATCATGGGACTGCGGGTCGTGAACGCGCAGGGCGGTCCGTGTGGCATCGGGCGAGCGTTCGTGCGGACGCTCCTGCTGATCGTCGACAACTTCTTCTGCTTCTTGGTCGGATTGCTCGTCGCGGCCCTCACGCACCCGCACCGTCGCGTCGGCGACATGGTGGCGGGCACGTATGTCGTTGCGCTCGCCGACGTCGGTCGTCCGCTGGACGCGCCGCCACAGCAGCCGTATCCGTACGCGTACGCGCAGGCGGGTCCGCCGGGCTGGGTGCCGCCCGGCGTCGCGCCGCCGCCCGCTCCTGGTTGGGGAACGACGCCCCCAACCGCACCGGGATGGGGTGCTCCGCCTCCGCCGCCTCCCACGTGGGGCGCCCCGCCGCCCCCGGCCGGGGCGCCACCGGCGCCGCCACCGCCCTGGGGTGCGCCCGCACCGACCCCGCCACCTCCGGCCCCGCCACCTCCGGCCCCGACTCCTCCGACCCCGACTCCTGCTCAGGCGCCTGCGGCCGAGCCCCCGTCACCTCCGCCGCCCCCTTCTCGCTCCACCACGACTCCTCCGGCCCCGGAGGGCGAGTCGTGGTGGAGCAACGCGATCCGCGACGAGGACGACGAATCGGAGAAGTGAGCGGGGTCAGATCCCGGTCGTGAACGTGGTTCCCGCCGCGGGCGAGCCGCCGGCGCCGTTCTCGATCGCCTCCCAGAGCATCTCCGCGATGTCCTGAACGCGGACCTCTTCGTCCTTGCCTTCGCCCTTCACGCCGTCGTCGAGCATGACGTAGCAGAAGGGGCACGCGACCGCGATCCGGGACGCGCCGGTCGCGATCGCTTCTTGGCTGCGCTCGGTGTTCACTTTCTTGCCGGTGTTCTCCTCCATCCACATGCGCGCGCCGCCCGCGCCGCAGCACATGCCCCGTGTGCCGTTGCGCGGCATCTCGACGAGGTCGATGCCGGCCAGCGCGCCGACGACGCGCCGGGGCGCCAGGTACACGTCGTTGTGGCGTCCGAGGTAGCAGGAGTCGTGATATGTGACACGCTCTTCGAGCGTCGCGCCTGCGAGTGAGAGCCGTCCGTCGCGTACGAGCTCGTCGAGCAGCTGCGAATGGTGGACGACGTCGTAGTTGCCCCCGATTTGCGGGTACTCGTTCTTCAGCACGTTGAAGCAGTGCGGGCACTGCGTGATGATCTTCCTCACTCCCATGCCTTCGAACGTCTCGACGTTCTGCATCGCGAGCATCTGGAAGATGTACTCGTTGCCCGCTCGGCGCGCCTGATCGCCGTTGCACATCTCGCTCGGGCCGAGGATCGCGAAGTCGATCTCGGCGCGCTGCAACAGCTTGGCGAGCGCGCGCGACGTCTTCTTGTTCCGGTCGTCGAAGCTGCCCGCGCAACCGACGAAGAAGAGGTACTCGTGGTCGAACGCGCCGCCCGGTTCGACGATGTCGACGCCGTCGAGCGTGCTCACCCAGTCCCCGCGGTCGCCCTGGTTCATGCCGTACGCGTTCGCCGAGTTCTCCATCGACCGGAAGGTGTTGCCGAGCTCGGTGGGGAAGTCGCTCTCCATCAGCGTGAGGTACCGGCGCATGTCGAGGATCTTGTCGAGGATCTCGATGTTGACCGGGCAGATCTCGTCGCACGCCTTGCAGCTCGTGCACGCCCAGATCTCCTCCGGTGACACCCGCTCGAACACGCTGTCGGCGCCGATCGAGATCTCGGGGTCGATGCCGACGGGCGGCGAGACGACCGGGTCACTCGTCGCCGCCATCACCTCGCCGACCTTCAACACGATCTCACGCGGATCGAGGGGCTTGCCCGTGGCGTGCGCCGGGCAAACCGAGGTGCAGCGGCCGCAGACGGTACACGCATCGGTATCCATCAATTGCTTCCAGGTGAAGTCCTCGATCTTCACCGCGCCGAAGCTCTCGAGCTCCGTCTCCATGAGGTTCGGCATCGGCTTCATCGCGCCCTTGGGCCGGTCGCGGTCGCGCAGGTACATGTTCATCGGCGAGGTGAACATGTGCCGCAACTTCGTCGTGGGCAGGATCGCGAGGAAGACGAGGAATGCCACGACGTGAATGCCCCATAGCCAACGGTGGGTTAACTCGAGGGTGTGGCGCGACCACGTGTCGACGAGGCCGGCGAGCGGGTAGCCGACGAAGGACCACTTCTCAATCGCGGGCTTGCCCTCCCACGCGATGCGCGCCGCTTCCACGAAGAAGCCGGTGAGCCCGATGACGAGGAACGTGCCGAGGATGAGGGCGTCCTCCGGCCTCGTCTTGATCCGGATCCGGTAGGGACGCTGCACGTACCGGCGCGAGATCGCCCACACGATGCCGACCAGGAACATGAGGCCGGCGATCTCGGCGCCGGCGGAGTACGCCTCGTACGTCTGGCCGTGGAGGAACTTGAAGCGGTCCGGCAGTTGGTGGTCGGTTTCGCTGAGCACAGTCACGATGAACAGCGAGACGAAACCGAAGTAGAGGAGCGCGTGCATGAGGCCGGCAGCCGGATCGCGCAACAGCGTCTGCATCCACACGCCGCTGCGGTAGCTCTTCACCCGCTTCTCGACATTCTTGCGCGTGGTGCGCCGGTCGTCGGCCAGCCCGCGCTCGTAGTTGCGGACGCGCAGCGACGCGAGCCACGCGACGATCAACAGCATCGTGGCGACTGCGCCGTAGAACGCGACCTTCATCGCAGTGGGCACGTTGACGAAGACCTCGCGCTGCACGGTCGAGTGGTCGTGCCAACCCGTGATCGCGGGAACGACCCCACTCCCGATCACGAAGACGAACATCGCAACGCCGAGACCGAGAACGACCTGATGAGCCTTGGGCAGTCGCATCGCGCGGAAATCTACAAGCCCAACCAACGCCAGCGACGATCCAAGCACCAGGAAGTCGTTGCGGTGACCGCAGCGAGGGCGCAGCGCAAGCGCAGGGAACCCGCCGCACTGGGCGCAGCCTCACAACGCGGGCGAAGCCCGCCGCTCAGCCAGCCAAGTGCAAAGACTTATTGAACACTCCGGGCATCCGCGTCCCGGAGTCGGTGCGCCATGCCGGCGAGAAGTTTTCTCGCGAAGCCGGGGACTTCGTCGATGAGGCCGGCGAACTCACGTTGACCGAGCACGACGAGCTCCATGTCGCTCTCGGCGACGATGGTCGAGTTGCGGGGGGCCTTCTCGAGCAGCGCGAGCTCGCCGAAGGCGTCGCCCGGGCCGAGGGTCGCGATCTTGCGGCCGTGTCGGCTCACGCGGGCGGTACCGCTGAGGATCACGAAGAACTCGTGGCCCGTCTCACCCTCGGAGATCAGGGTCTTTCCCAACGGGACCCGGACGTCCTCGGCTCGGCGGGCGACCAGCTGGAGGTCCTTGCGGGAGCACGCCGCGAAGAGGGGAACCTGTTGGAGGTGGTCGATGAACGCATCGCGACGGGCCATGGGCCGGAAATCTAACGGCTTGCGCCGGGCGCGTCACCTCCCTCGCTGACCAGTTTGGCCTCGCTGACCAGTTTGGCCTCGCTGTCCAGTTTGGCCTCGCTGTCCAGTCTGGTCACTCGCGCCCCAGGACTGACCCGGAGGCCTGAGCTGAGGTCCGACCTGCGATTTTCGGCGGCATCGGGAATCTGATAACACCATTGTCAAGTTACACTTGCTGTTCGCACTCAACTCTCAGCTCTCGTGGAGGAAAACCATGTCCAAGGCCGTCGGCATCGACCTCGGTACTACCAATTCAGTCGTTTCGGTGCTCGAGGCCGGTGAGCCCGTCGTCATCCCCAACGCCGAGGGCAGCCGGACGACCCCGTCGGTGGTCGCGTTCTCGAAGACGGGCGAGGTGCTCGTCGGCGAGGTCGCCAAGCGCCAGGCCATCACCAACCCCGATCGCACGATCCGTTCGGTCAAGCGCCACATGGGCACGAACTGGACGATCGACATCGACGCCAAGGCGTACACCGCACAGGAGATCAGCGCGCGCATCTTGCAGAAGCTGAAGCGCGACGCCGAGAGCTACCTCGGCCAAGCCGTCACCCAGGCCGTCATCACGGTCCCCGCGTACTTCGACGACGCCCAGCGCCAGGCCACCAAGGAGGCCGGCGAGATCGCGGGTCTCGAGGTGCTGCGCATCATCAACGAGCCCACTGCGGCTGCGCTCGCGTACGGGCTCGACAAGGAAGGTCCCGACCAGACGATCCTCGTGTTCGACCTCGGTGGCGGAACGTTCGACGTGTCCGTCCTCGAGATCGGCGACGGCGTGTTCGAGGTGAAGAGCACCTCGGGCAACACGCACCTCGGCGGCGACGACTGGGACCAGAAGATCATCGACTGGATGGTCAGCGAGTTCAAGAACGCGCACGGCGTCGATCTCGGGATCGACAAGATGGCCGCGCAGCGTCTGAAGGAAGCCGCCGAGAAGGCGAAGATCGAGCTCTCGACGTTGCAGGAGACCACGATCAACCTTCCGTTCGTCACCGCGACGAGCGAGGGTCCGTTGCACCTCGAGCTGACGCTCAGCCGGGCGCGGTTCCAGGAGATGACGCGGGAGCTACTCGAGGCCTGTCGAGGCCCGTTCGAGCAGGCGATCCGTGACGCCGGCTTCGACAAGTCGAAGATCGACCACGTGATCATGGTGGGTGGTTCGACGCGCATGCCGGCCGTCACCGAGCTGGTCACGGAGCTCACCGGCAAGGAGCCGCACAAGGGCGTGAACCCGGACGAGGCGGTCGCGGCCGGTGCGTCGATCCAGGCCGGCGTGCTGAAGGGTGACGTCAAGGACATCCTCCTGCTCGACGTCACGCCCCTGTCGCTCGGCATCGAGACCCGCGGTCAGATCATGGAGAAGATCATCGAGCGCAACAGCACCATTCCGGTGAAGCGCTCGCAGGTCTTCACCACGGCCGAGGACAGCCAGCCCTCGGTGGAGATCAAGGTGCTGCAGGGTGAGAGCGAGATGGCGTACCGCAACAAGCAGTTGGGCACCTTCACGCTCACCGGATTGCCGCCCGCGCCGCGCGGCGTGCCGCAGATCGAGGTGACATTCGACATCGATGCGAACGGCATCGTGCACGTGTCGGCCAAGGATCTCGGCACGAGCAAGGAGCAGTCGATGGTGATCTCGGGTGGCACCGCGCTCGGCAAGGACGACATCAACCAGATGATCAAGGATGCCGAGGCCCACGCCGAGGAAGACCGGTTGAAGCGCGAGGAGGCCGAGACGCGCAACACGGCCGACACGCTGGCGTGGCAGACCGAGAACCTCCTCAAGGAGCAGGGCGACAAGGTGCCCGCCGACGATCGCGAGAAGATCGACGTGGCGCTGAAGAACCTGAAGGAGACTCTCGCCGGCACCGATGTCGACGCGATCAAGCACGCACACGAGCTGTTGCTCGCGGCGAGCAACGACTTCACCCGCCGCCTGTACCAGAACGTGCAGGCGCAGCAGTCGGCTGCGGGTGGCGCGTCGGGTGGCGATTCGCAACCCTCCGACGACGAGGTCGCCGACGCCGAGATCGTCGACGACGACCAGCAGAGCGCGTAGTCCGTCATGACGGACGCGACAGGTGAGACGACGGCCCCGGATCCGGAACCGGATCCGGGCGCCGCGGAAGCCGCGCAGTTCGAGATGGATCTCGCGTCGCTGCAACGCGAACGCGACGATCTCCTCGACACGACCCGACGTCTGCAGGCGGACTTCGAGAACTACCGCAAACGTGTCGCACGCGAGCAGAACGCGTTGGCGCAGCGCGCGACCGAGGGACTGCTCGAGCAGCTCCTACCGGTGCTCGACAGCTTCGAGCTCGCGGTAAGCAACCTCGAGGGCAGCGACGTCGACGAGAAGGTCCGCAAGGGCATCGAGCTCGTCTTCGCGGAACTGGCCTCCGTGATGGAGCGCGCGGGCCTCGAACGCATCGAGGCCAGAGGTGCGCCCTTCGATCCGAACGAACACGAAGCCGTGATGCAGGACGAGGGTGAGGGTGAGCCGCACGTCGAGGACGTGTTGCGAGCCGGTTGGAAGTTGAAGGGACGTGTCCTGCGTCCCGCGATGGTGAAGGTGACGAGGAAGACCTCGGAGTGACAGCGCAGCGAGAGTGGTTCGAAAAGGACTACTACGAGGTGCTCGGCGTGCCGCAGACCGCGACCGAGAAGGATCTGTCGCGCACGTTCAAGAAGCTGGCCAAGCAGTACCACCCGGACGCGAACCCCGGGAACGCCGAAGCCGAGGAGCGCTTCAAGGAGATCTCCGCGGCTTACGACGTCCTCGGCGACGCCACGAGGCGCGCCGAGTACGACGAGGTCCGCCAGATGGTCGCGTCAGGTGTCGGACCGGACGGGGCCGGCGGGTTCGGACCCGGAGGGTTCGGGTCCGGCGGTGGTCGGGCCTTCCGCTTCGAGACCGACGGCGGCGGACTGGGCGACATCTTCGGAAACCTGTTCGGCGGAGGTGGCGGCGGACGACGGCGGACGCGCGCCGCGACCGGACCGCAGCGAGGCCGCGACCTCGAGACCGAGCTGCACCTGCAGTTCGAAGACGCGATTCGGGGCGTGACGTCGACGGTGCGCTTCCGGGCCGACGCGACCTGCTCCACCTGCGCAGGTTCCGGCGCGGCGCCGGGCACGATGCCGGAGACGTGTCCGGAGTGCCACGGCGCGGGGACCATCGCCGACAACCAGGGCCCGTTCTCGTTCTCGCAGGTCTGCCCGACGTGTGGCGGACGCGGTCAGGTCGTCCCTACGCCGTGCCCGACGTGTCGCGGCACGGGCGTCGAAGTGCGCGCGCGTGAGGTGAAGGTGCGGATTCCGGCCGGGGTCGCCGACGGCCAGCGCATCCGGGTGAAGGGCCGCGGCGGCGCGGGCGCCAACGGCGGCCCTCCCGGCGACCTCTACGTGATCGTGCACGTGCGCGAGCACGCCTTGTTCGGGCGCAGCGGCCACGACCTCACCCTGCGCTTGCCGATCACGTTCGCCGAAGCCGCGCTGGGCGCCGACGTGAAAGTGCCGACCCTCGACGCACCCGTGACGGTCCGGATCCCTGCGGGGACGCCGAGTGGCAAGGTGCTGCGGGTGCGCGGGAAGGGCGTCGCCGGCGACGCCGGCAAGTCCGGCGATCTCCTCGTGACGGTCGAAGTGCACGTTCCGGTCAAGCTGACGAGCGCGCAACGCGAGGCGATCGAGGCCCACGGCGCAGTGTTCGACGAGGATCCGCGCGCGGCGCTGTTCGCCTCGGTGCAAGGCCGCAAGCGGGATGGAGACAAGCGGGATGGAGATACGTGATGGAGATACGCGATGGAGCCCGTGATGGACATTGACGCGAGAGCGTTGTACGTGATCTCGGTGGCGGCCGAGCTCGCGGGTGTGCACCCGCAGACGCTGCGAATCTACGAGCGCAAGGGCCTGCTCGCCCCCGCCCGCACGACGGGCCGGAGCCGCCGTTACTCCGACCGCGACATCGCGATGTTGCGGCGGATCCAAGAGCTCACGAGCGACGGCGTGTCGCTGGCCGGAGTGCAGCGAATACTCGCGCTCGAAGACGATCTGATCGCCGCGCGCGCGCGGATCGCCGAGCTGGAGGCGACGCTCGACGCGTTGCAGCGCGAGGCCGAGCAGCGCGTGGAGGCCGCACACCGGCAGTATCGGCACGAGCTGGTGCCGGTTCGCGGCGCGGTCGTCGCCCGGTTCGAGGCGCGCCGGTAGCGAGAACGACGAACGAGAGCAAGGACGAGGAAGGTCGGCCATGGCCGTAGATCCGAATCGGTTCACCCGCAAGACCCAAGAGGCGTTCGCAGCCGCGCAGGCGCTCGCGCGCGATACGGGTAACAGCGAGATCACCCCCGAGCATCTGCTGCGCGCGTTGCTCGATCAGAGCGAAGGGATCGTCTCGGGCGTTCTGGAGCGCATCGGCGTCGACGTCGCTCAGGTGCGCCGTCGGGTCGACGAGGTGTTGGAGAAGCTTCCGCGGGTAAGTGGGGCAACGGTACGCGACGCCCAGCTCGGCGCGAGCACCTTCCGCGTGCTCGAGAAGGCCGACGCCGAGCGGGAGGCATTGAGCGACGACTACGTGTCGACCGAGCACATCTTGCTCGCGATGTGTGAATTGACCGGCGGCGTCGGCGATCTCCTGCGCGGTGTGGGTGTCGACCACGACGCGGTGCTCGATGCGTTGCGGCAGGTGCGCGGATCGCACCGGGTCACGAGCGACAATCCCGAGGAGCAGTACCAGGCCCTCGAGAAGTACGGCCGCGATCTGACCGAGGCCGCGCGCCTCGGAAAGATCGACCCGGTCATCGGTCGCGACGAGGAGATCCGCCGGATCATCCAGGTGCTGTCGCGGCGCACGAAGAACAACCCGGTGCTCATCGGCGAGCCCGGCGTGGGCAAGACCGCGATCGTCGAGGGCCTCGCGCGCCGGATCGTCGAAGGCGACGTCCCCGAGGGGTTGCGCAACAAGCGCGTGATCGCGCTCGACATCGGATCGCTGGTCGCGGGCACGAAGTACCGCGGTGAGTTCGAAGAACGCTTCAAGGCGGTGCTGAAGGAGATCGCCGACTCCGGCGGCGAGGTCATCACCTTCATCGACGAGATCCACACGATCGTCGGCGCGGGCGGGGCCGAAGGCGCGGTCGACGCGGGCAACATGATCAAGCCGATGCTCGCGCGAGGCGAATTGCGTCTGATCGGTGCGACCACACTCGACGAGTACCGCAAGTACATCGAGAAGGACGCGGCGCTGGAACGTCGCTTCCAGCAGGTCTACGTGGGCGAGCCGTCGGTCGAGGACACGATCGCGATCCTCCGCGGCCTCAAGGAGCGCTACGAGGTGCACCACGGCGTTCGCATCCAGGACGCGGCGATCGTCGCGGCCGCGGTGCTGTCCGACCGGTACATCAGCGGGCGCCAGCTTCCCGACAAGGCGATCGACCTGATCGACGAAGCCGCGTCGCGCCTACGCATCGAGATCGACTCCATGCCCTTCGAGATCGACGTCGTCGAGCGCCGAATCCGCCAGATCGAGATCGAGCGGGCCGCGCTCGCGAAGGAGACCGACGACGCGTCGCGGGCCCGGCTCGAGGCGCTCGACGCCGAACTGCAGTCGCTACAGGAGGAGCGCGACGGGATGGTCGCGCACTGGCAGGCCGAGAAGGACGCGATCATCGCCATCCAAGCCGGCAAGGAACGCCTCGAGCAGGCCAAGCTCGAAGCCGAGCGCGCGGAGCGCGACGGCGATCTCGAGCGCGCCGCGCAGCTGCGGTACGGGCACATCCCGGTCGTGGAGCGCGAGCTCGAGGTTCTGTCGCAGCGGCTCGACGACCTCCAGCGCGACGGCCGCATGCTGAAGGAAGAGGTCGACGAGGAAGACGTCGCCGAGATCGTTGCCAAGTGGACGGGCATTCCCGTCTCGCGCCTCATGGAAGGCGAGATGGCCAAGCTCGTGCGGCTCGAAGAGCACCTGCACGAGCGCGTCGTCGGCCAAGACACAGCGGTGGTCGCCGTCGCGAACGCCATCCGACGGTCGCGCGCGGGTTTGTCGGACCCGAACCGGCCGATCGGCTCCTTCCTCTTCCTCGGGCCGACCGGCGTCGGCAAGACCGAGCTCGCACGCGCGCTCGCCGAGTTCCTGTTCGACGACGAGCGGGCGATGGTGCGCATCGACATGTCGGAGTACATGGAGAAGCACTCCGTTTCGCGCCTCGTCGGTGCGCCGCCCGGCTACGTCGGCTACGAGGAGGGCGGGCAGCTGACCGAGACGGTCCGCCGGCGCCCCTACGCGGTGATCCTGCTCGACGAGATCGAGAAGGCCCACCCCGACGTGTTCAACGTGTTGCTGCAGCTGATGGACGACGGCCGCCTGACCGATGGTCAGGGTCGCACGGTCGACTTCACCAACACGGTCGTGATCATGACGTCGAACCTCGGCGCGGGCGCGGCCGAGGAGCAGGTGATGGCGGCGGTGCGCGCCCACTTCAAGCCCGAGTTCCTGAACCGCATCGACGAGATCGTCGTGTTCCGGCGCCTGTCGGAAGACGAGATCGAAACGATCGTGGGCCTGCAGGTCGAGCTCCTGCGCTCGCGACTGGCGGAACGCGGGCTCACGCTCGAGCTGACGCCCGAGGCGCAGAAGTGGATCGCCCAGACGGGCTACGACCCCGACTTCGGAGCGCGCCCGCTCAAGCGCGTGATACAGCGCGAGATCGCCGACCCGATCGCGCTCGAGGTCTTGAAGGGCACATACCAGTCGGGCGATTCGATCATCGTCGACGTGAAACCCGATGGTGGTCTCGTGTTCGAGCACGCGGCTACCGCCGAGCTCGTCACGTAGCGCCGGAGCCGTGCGTCCCGCGCCGCGATCGCGCGAGGATGCCCGGCGACGAGCACCGATGACGGGAGACGCTGTGGAGCACCCCTACGGACACCGGCGACCGATCCACCGACCGATCATCTCGGTTGCCGCCGCGCTCGCAGTGGTTGCGGCCTGCGGCTCGAGCAAGACCGCGACGCCCGCCGCGGCTCCCACCACCGTCGCTCACGCGACCACAACGACGACGATCGACCCGGATGGTCCTTTTGCCGTCGGCCGGCGCGACGTGACGTTCGTCGACGTGACGCGCTCGACGTCCGCGAACGGCGGCTTTGCCGCGAAGCCGAGTCGCACGCTCGACACGATCATCGAGTACCCGGCTACGGGACCCGTCGCGACCTCGGAGAAAGCGAGTGCGCCGCCCGCGAACGGCCGGTTCCCGGTCGTGCTGTTCGTGCACGGATTCGGAGCCCACGCCGACAATCTGTACTTGCACTACTGGGCGGCGGCCGGGTTCATCGCGGTCTCGATCAAGTTCCCGCTCACCAATACCGACACGCCGGGTGGCCCGAAGCAGGCCGACGTGCTCAACGAGCCCGGTGACGTGAGTTTCGTCCTCTCGCGGATCGCACATCTTCCCGCTGGAGATGCTGATCTACAGCCGATGATCGACGCGACCCGCGTGGGCCTCATGGGGCAGTCGCTGGGCGCGACAGTGGTCTTCGACCTCGGTTTCAACCAGCGCTACCACGACCCGCGGATCAAAGCTGTCGTTCCCATGTCGGGTGGTTGTGTCCCGTGTGGACCCGGCATCGGGGAAGGCGACGGGGTGTACTTCACCGGCCCGTCGCTACCGGTGATGTTCATCCACGGCACCGCGGACCCGGTCGCGCCGATCGAGCACAGCGCGCAGGAGTACGCGCAGGCACCCGCGCCCAAGTTCTTGGTGCGCATGATCGGTGCCCTGCACGTCCAGTTCGGCCCGCCGTGGGATCAGGTCGCGGCGCAGGCAACGATCGACTTCTTCGACCGGTACCTGAAGAACGAGAGCGACGCGCTGAATCGCCTCCGCACCGACGGCAACGTTGCCGGGAAATCCGAGCTCCAAGCGGCTACGTAGCGGCGCGATGGAGCCAGGCGACGAGGTCGTCGGGCGCGAGTCGCTCGACGCGGTCGCGGTAGCGCGCGAGCTCGTCTCGTGAGAGCAGCTCGCGGCCCGCGCCCGACGATCCGCGCCGGAAGAAGCGCGCCCGGTCGTGGAGCACGCCGACGGGATCCGGCGCGAGTTGGTCGGCGCGCGCCCGCATGCGCTCGAAGCCCGCGGCCTCGACGAGACCAGGCCACGCGGGGGCGCTCACCTCGATCCCGAGATCGCGCGCGAGCCGGCGCATCTCGCCCTCGAGGTCGGCCGAGAGATCGTCGTAGTGCACTACCAGCACGTTGGCGTCCGCGCGCCGGGCCCATGCGTCGGCCAGGTGCCACATGACGCCCGGGAGCGAGTCCATCTCGGTCCGCGGGTCGGCTTCGTGGTCGATCCAAGCGAGCAGCCACTCCCGCAGCGGCGGACGCGAGGCGGGCACGGGCGCGCCGGTCAGCTCGTGCATCCGCTCACGGTCGAGATTGTCGCCCTGGAAGTACAAGGAGACGGCCAGGTCGAGCGGGTCGCGGGCGACCACGATGTAGGTCGCGCGCGCGTCGAGCGGGATCCCGTCGAGTGGGGTGTGCGTCTTGACGATTCTCCGGTGTTGCTGCGCCGACAGGCGCGCGTATATCTCGGCTCTCGGGACTGCCAACCAGTCGATCCAAGGCGAGAGCTCCGCGAGCGGCGCGGGAAGGTCGGGCTGCTGGAACACCAGCAACGCGCAGATCATCTGCATCCAGGTCGTGCCGCTCTTCGACCGGGTGCTGATGACGATGTCACCCTCGCGGAAGTCGAAGTCGAGCCAACGGGCGCTGTCCTCGTCGACGGAGCGGTATCGGATCGGCGACGACGAGGGCGACGACGTTCGGGCGAGGGCGCGGAGCTCGCCCTTTGCCACCTTGCCGCCCGATGAGCGTGGGAGCGCGTCCACCACGACGAGGAGCTCCGGCCAGAGCTCCTTGCCCGTGCCGCGCTGCTCGAGGTGCGCGCGCAGCTCGTCGAGGGTGATCGGCGGACTGCCGGCGCGCATCTCGACGAAGACGCACACCCGTTCCCCGAATGTCTTGTCGGCGACCGCGACCGCCGCGCACAACGCGATGGCAGGGTGGGCCGCGACTTCGTCTTCGACCTGCGCCGCGCTGATGTTCTTGCCGCCGCGGATGATGACGTCCGACGTCCGGCCGACCACGGTGAGATAGCCGTCGGCATCGATCGTCGCGAGGTCGCCCATGCGCATCCAACCGTCGGCGGTGAAGAGCTCGGCGTTCGCCGCCTCGTCGTCGTAGTAGCCGAGGCACAGCGTCGGACCCTTGCCCGCGGGCACGCCGACGGCGCCCGGTCCGGCGACGTCGGCGCCCGTCTCGGCGTCGAGCAGCCGCACGTGCATTTCGGGGATCACCTTGCCCGCGGTGCGCAGCCGCCTTTCCTGCAGGTCGTCGGGCGTCGTGCACGACAGCGCGCCCGTCTCGTTCGACCCGTAGAACTGGAGCACGTGCGCGCCCGTTCGGGCTTCGAACTCCTTGGCGCGTTCGAAGGGGACCATCTCGCCTCCGGTGAACATGATCCGCAACGACGAGAGGTCGTACCGGTCGACGGCGGGCGAGTTGAGCATCATGACGAACTGGGTCGACACCGCGGCGAGCACCGTCACGCGATGCTGCTCGATCGCGGCGAGGACGACCTCGGGGTCGAAGCGTGCACACACGACACATCCGGCGCCGGCGATCGCCGGGGAGAAGTGCGCGGTCCACAGCCCGAAGCCGAAGGGCGCGGGGAGCGCCGAACAGAAGACGTCGTCCTCGCGGAAGTGCGCGACGCGGTCGGCGAGATGGTGGAACGCGAACCAGCGCGCCTGGTCGTGCATCACGATCTTGGGCAGGCCGGTGGTACCCGAGGTGGAGTTGAGGAACCACAGGTCCTCCTCCCCGATGTGGTGCTCGGCTCCGCGCTCGATGCCGGCCCGCGCCGGCGGCTCCCGGAACAGCGTCTGCGCACCGCTACGGTCGACGAGGTGTGCAACCTCGCGTTCACCCGCTCGCGACCCGATCCCCACCGCGACGAGCCCCGCCTTTTCGCACGCGAGCATCGCCGCATGCACATCCGGTCCGTCCGGGAGTTGGAGCGCGACCCGTACGCCGGGTTGGAACGCGCGCAACGTCGTCGCCATCTGCGACGAGCGCTCGTCGTACTCGGCCCACGTCATCTTCTCGCCTGACGCGGCTTCCGCGATGGCGAGTGCATCCGGGTGTCGCCGCGCGTTGCGGGCGACGACGTCCGCAACCGTATTCATCCCGCCCTGCCGTTCACGGAAGTTGGTGACGGAACAGTTCGGCCGCGTTGCGCCAGGTGATGCGCTCCGCTTCGTCGTCGGGGATGTTCTGCTCGCGCAGCTGGCGAACGAGCATCGCCTGGGTGTTCGGCCATGACGAGTCGGCGTGTGGGTAGTCGCTCTCGACGAGCACGTGATCGATCCCGATGCGATGACGTTGCGTGATGCCCGAGTCGTCGTCGAGCGAGCAGAACCAGAAGTTGCGCCGCAGGATCTCGCTCGGCGGCTCCTGCACGTCGCGCCACGTCGGCAGGTAGCCGAGCTGGTACTTGTAGCAGTGGTCGAGGCGGTCGAGGATGCCGGCGACCCACCCGATCCCCCCTTCCGACAGGCAGATCTTGATCTTCGGGAACCGCACGGGGATCTTCGAGTAGAGCCAGTCGACGGCGCTGTACATGCCGTACGCACCGAACAACACCGCGGGTATCTCGGGCGGCGCGTCGGGCGAGGTCGTCGGGGACGTGCCCGACGAGCCGACGTGCAGGCACAGGACGGTTTCAGTCTCCTCGCACGCCGCGAACAACGGATCCCAGTAACCGGAGTGGATCGTCGGCATCCCGAGCTTGTCGGGCGCCTCGGAGAACGTCACGGCCTTGAAACCGCGATCCGCGTTGCGACGGATCTCGGCGGCCGCGACCTGGGGATCACGCAGGAACGCGATCTGATTCGGGATGAAGCGACCGGGGTGCGCGCCGCACCAGGCATCGAGGTGCCAGTCGTTGTACGCACGCAGGGCGGTGAGCGCGAGATCTTCGTCGGCCGGCCACAGCGTCAGCCGCTGACCGACGAATCCCGGCAGGAAGGAGGGAAAGCACAGCGAGGCGGCGACGCCGTCGATGTCCATGTCGGAAACGCGCGCGTTCACGTCCCAAGCGCCCCGGCGCATCTCGTCGAAGCGCGTCGGTTCGAATCCGTACTCCGTCGAGGGCCGCCCGACGACCGCGTTGAACCCCACGTTCGGGAGCACCTGTCCCTGCCACATCCAGGCCTCGCCGCCGTCGTCGGTCGGCACGACCCGAGGCTCCTCGTCGGCATACCGCTTCGGGAATCGCCCGGTGAACGCGTCGGGCGGCTCGACGACGTGATCGTCGACGGAGATGACGCGGTACACGCGCTCGCGTGGCTCGGGTTCCGGCAGCCAGGTGATGGTTTCGCGGCGGCCCTTGCCCCCGCCGAAGAACTCGTTGCTCTGGAGATCCTCGAGGGGCAGCCCGGTCATGTCAGCACCTCGGGTTCGTCGCGGAGCAACAACCGCACCGCGCCGTCCCAGTAGGCGCGGGGAATGTTCTGGCGCAGCAGCGGTTTCAGCGCCGCGCGCGCGTCGGCGGGAATCTCCTTCGGTTCGTGCCCGGCGACGATCGCATCGAAGGTGAAGCGGCACATGCGCTCGAACGCCGTGGCCTTGTAACAGGCCTCGGGGATGGTCGGCGCGGTGACGATGGCACCGTGATGTGCGAGCAAGATGCCGCTGGCGTCACCGACCTGGGCCGCGAGCCACTTCCCGTCGTTCGCGTCCTCGATGCCGCCGTACTCGTCGACGAACGCGAGCTCCCCGTCGAAGACGCACGAGTTCTGGTGCACGAGCCGCGGCCGCTCGTTCATCGTGGCGAGCAACGTCGCGAAGTACGGATGGTTGTGCACGATGACCTTCGCGTCGGGGCGCACCCGGTGCAGCTCGGTGTGTAGGAAGACGGCGGGGGTCACATCCCAGGGCCCTTCGACGATCTCGCCGTCGGCGTCGAGCCGCAGGATGTCGGAGGCCCGCACCTCCTCCCACCACATTCCCCACGGGTTGCACCACATGCCGCCGTCGTCGCTCGCGACGCTGATGTGTCCCGACAGGTTCTCGCGCCAACCTTCGCGCGCCAGGATGCGGAGCGCGCACGCGAGCTCCTGGCGAACGGTGAGGTCGTGACCGATGCCCGGTCCCGGTCGGGGCAAACGCACGAGCATGACGGTATCCGCGAGACTCTCCGCCCGTGAAGGTGCTCGTGATCGGCGCGACGGGCGAGCTCGGTCGCGAGGTGGCCTCGCTCCTCGCCGGACGATCCGGTGTGGAGGTCCGCGCGTTCGTGCGCCGGTCGCTCCCCGCCGACGGCCCGCCGGTGGCCGACGTCGTCGTCGGTGATCTGCGTGACCGCGAAACGCTGCGGCGCGCGTGCGCCGGGGTGACGCGCATGTTCCTCGTGTCGTCGCCGACGCAGGATCAGGTCGAGTTGGAGACCAACGCGATCGAGGCTGCCGAGCACGCCGGCGTCGAGCGGATCGTGAAGGTGTCCAACATCCCGGTCGCGGGACTGGATTCGGGGTTGCACGGCAACCATCGTGCGATCGAACGTCGGCTCGACGCGTCGGCGTGCGCGGTGACGGTCCTCCAACCCTCGTTCTTCGCGAGTGTGATCGACAAACAGCGCGATGTCGTCGCCCAAGGTCGCCTGGTGTTGCCGACCGGTAGCGGCAAGATCGCGTGGATCGAGCCGTCCGACATCGCGGCTGTCGGCGCGGAGGCGCTCGTACACGCCGACCTCGACGGCCCGCTGCACCTCACCGGTCCGGAGGCCCTCGACGGCGACGAGGTCGCGGCCCGGCTGGGCGTGATCCGGATCGACCTCCCCCTCGATCGTTGGCGCGACACGGTCGTCGCCTCGGGTCTCGACCCCTGGCTCGCGGACTCGACGGTGCATCTCTTCGCCGCGATCGCCGGGGGCGCGCTCGCGGAGACGACCGACACCGTCGAGCGCGTCCTCGGCCGCCCGCCCCGCCGCGTATTCGTCGGCTAGGAAGGTTCGGATGGCTGAGAACATCCTGCTCCAGATGTGACGAGAACGAGCCGGGAGTACGCTCGGGGGGTCCACCGGGAGGTGTGGTGCGCACGAAGCCTCCGCACGACGAACTCGACGAGCTCCTCGAACCGCTCCCTGTCGTCGTCGACGGCGTGACCTTCGAGCCGGTGTGGACGGCGCACACGCGAGCCCGATCGCGCAGCCACACCGACGCGGCGTACGCCTACGAGGCGGTCGACGCGGTGTGCGCGCGGATCGTCGAGACGCGCGGGCTCGGCGCGTTGGCGCCCTGGTTGGGTCCCCACGCGCCGACGCTCGAAGCGCGAGCTCCCACTCCACCGACGACGTTCAGCCGCATCTTCGAGCTGCACCCCGCGCATCTCGGAGCGCTTCCCGAGTGGTGGAACCAGAACGCTCGCAACGAACGCGTCACGATCGCGCACCGGCTCGTGCTGCACGCGCCTCGGTGCGCCGCGCACGACGTTTGGACAATGCCGGCCGTATTACGCGGTTCTTGGCAAGTTCGTCCGGTGCACATGGAGCTGTCGCTGTGGCGGCACCTGGGCGGGTGGACGAAGCTCACGCTCGAGCCTCGGCGCCGGGTGTACATCAAGGCCTTCTACTTCGAAACCGGACATCGCGCGCTGGATGCGCTCTGTGACCACCTGGTGCGCGACCTGGCGTTCCTCCAGAGACTCTGATTCTGCGCGCGCGTTACGGCAGGCGCGCGAAGAGCGGGTGTTGCGCGACGTCGTGCACCCCGCGTCCGAAGACGCGCGCCGCCGGGTACGGGGCCCAACCCGGGTCACCCGTGCGCGCAAAGCTCGCCCACGCGCCCCGCATCGCGCGCGACAGCGCACGCCCGTCGTCGTCGAGCCCGACGAACGCGTCCCAGCCGTCGACGAAGTTGCCGAACGGGAAGGGGATGTCGATCCCGTGGCACGCACCCACCTGCGGGCCGCCCCAGGTGAAGCAGTACGTATAGGTCGGGCCGTGCGGTGCGTGCGCCTCGAGCACGGCCCGGCACGGCCCCTGCATCTCGTTGTCGCCGAACAGCGCCCGCCAGATCTCGTTCCCGTCGTCGGTGCCGAGCGCGCGCTCGTAGCCGCCGACGACACGAGCAGCCTCGTGCTCCTCGAGTCCGAGGTAGCGGGCGGCGCGACGGAGGAGCTTCTCGCGCGGCGGGGCGGGTGCGCTCGAGTCGACGAACAGGCGCATCTCGTCGGCGGTCGTGCCCGCAACGAGCCCGACTCCGGCGCCTTCGCCGCTCGCGAGTGCCTCGGCCGGCGGCGCGAGCAGGATGTCGCCGTCGACCATCGGATGGAACGGCATCATGCCGACCGACGAGAGCAGCGGGCCCATTGCCGCCGATTGCGCCTTCACCAGCTCATCGACGGGCGTGCCGTGCAGACCGTCGACGGAGTCGGAAAGGCCGGCGGCCTCGGCGAGCGCGGCGACGACGATCGCGGCGCGCGCTTCGTCGAGGGTCGCGGACGTTGCGCCGCTCTGCACGATCGCGCCCGCGAGGAGCCCGCGTGCCGCTGGTGATGCCATCGCGTGGAGGATCAATCCGCCGCCTGCCGACTCGCCGAAGGCGACGACGCGCGCCGGGTCGCCGCCGAACGAGCCGATGTGGTCGCGTACCCATTCGAGCGCGCAGAGCGCGTCGCGCAGTCCGCAGTTCGCCACCCCGCCGAACTGGCGCGCGTCGAGGAAGCCGAGCGCGCCGATGCGGTAGTTGACCGAGACCACGACCACCCGTTGTTCGGAGGCGAGCAATGTGCCGTCGTACACGGGCTGCGACGACGCGCCGATCACGAAGGATCCGCCGTGGAACCACACCAGCACCGGAAGCGGCTCGTCGGACACCGGCGCCCACACGTTGAGCGTCAGGCACGCGGCTTCGTCCGTCTCGCGCACCTTCATGCCGGGGACGAGGTCGCCGAGCGGTCCGTCGAGCGCCTGTGGCGCGGCCGGTCCGAAGTGCGAGCCGTCGACCGATGTCGGAGCGAACGCGATCGAACGCGGCGCCGCGAATCGCGTCGCCGTTGCGTAAGGGATGCCGAGCGTCACCCGCACGCCCGCAGCCTACGAACTCATGGTGAGCCCGTGCCCGGCGTCGGCTACCATTTCCCCAACGTGACCCCGAACAGGTGGAGCGTTTCGTGCCCGGCGCGGTGATCGTCGGTACCCAGTGGGGCGACGAGGGCAAGGGCCGCGTCACCGACTACCTCGCGAAGGAGTCGTCGATGTGTGTCCGCTACCAGGGCGGGCACAACGCGGGTCACACGCTCGTGGTCGACGGCGAGGTGTTCAAGCTCCAGCTCGTGCCCAGCGGCGTACTGTATCCGTGGGTCATGCCCGTCATCGGCAACGGCGTGGTCGTCGATCCGGCGGTGCTCATCGACGAGGTCGACATGCTCGAGGGCAAGGGCGTCGACACGCGCCTGCTGCGCCTCTCCGGCAACGCGCACCTGATCATGCCGTACCACCAGGAGCTCGACCGCGTGACCGAGCGCTACCTGGGCAAGAACAAGCTCGGTACGACCAAGCGCGGCATCGGCCCCGCGTACGCCGACAAGGCCCTACGCGTCGGCATCCGCGTGCAGGACCTGCTGGACCCGAAGATCTTCCGCGAGAAGCTCGATCTCGCGCTGCGCGAGAAGAACGGCGTGCTGGCCAAGGTCTACAACCGGCTCCCGATCGACGCGAAGGAGCTGGCCGAGCGGTACCTCGCGATGGTTCCCCGCCTCGCGCCGATGATCGACGACACCGTGCATCTCGTGCACGAGGCGCTCGACGCCCAGCAATGGGTGTTGTTCGAGGGCGCGCAGGCGACGTACCTCGACCTCGACCACGGCACCTATCCGTTCGTCACGTCGAGCAATCCGATCGCGGGCGGTGTGTGTACCGGCGCGGGCGTGGGACCGCTGGCGATCCAGCGCGTCGTCGGCCTCGTCAAGGCGTATCAGACGCGGGTCGGGAGCGGGCCGTTCCCGACCGAGCTGTTCGAGGGAGACCCGGTCGGCGACATGCTCGTCGATCGTGGCGGGGAGTTCGGGACGAACACGGGGCGCCGCCGCCGCACGGGCTGGCTCGACCTCGTGATGCTGAAGCACGCGGTGCGGCTCAACACGTGCACGGAGCTGGCGCTCACGAAGCTCGACATCCTCTCGCCGCTTTCGGAGCTGCAGGTGTGTGTCGCCTACGTCGGCGAGGACGGGACGCGCTACGACCACGTTCCCTATCACCAGTCGGTGCTGCACAAGGTCAAGCCCGTCTACGAGACGCTGCCGGGCTGGGGTGTCGAGATCGAGTCGGCCGGCCGGCTCGAAGATCTTCCGCCGCGTGCACGCGAGTACGTGAAGTTCGTCGAGGAATTCGTCGGCGTGCACGTGAGCATCGTGGGTGTCGGTCCCGCGCGCGATCAGACGATCGTGCTTCCCCGCGCCGCGTGAACGCGTGAGCACCCGGGTTCTCGTCGTCGGTGGTGGGGGACGCGAGCACGCGCTCGCGTGGGGACTGGCGCGTTCCGCGCACGTCGACGAGGTGGTCTGCGCACCGGGCAACCCGGGTATGGCGACGATCGGCGAGTGCGTACCGGTCTCGGTCGCCGACCCGGGGGCGGTCGTCGATCTGGCGGCCAAGCTCGACACCGATCTCGTCGTCGTCGGTCCCGAGGATCCGCTCGTCGCCGGCGTGGTCGACGCGCTCGAGCACGCGGGCCGCCGGGCGTTCGGGCCGAGCGCGGCCGCGGCCCGCCTCGAGGGCTCGAAGGCCTGGATGAAGGACGTGCTCGTCGCGGCCGGCGTGCCCACGGCAAGGTACGAGACGTTCCGCGCCGGCCAGGAGTCCGATGCGTTCGCGTTTCTCGAGACGTTGCCCGGGCGCTACGTCGTCAAGACCGACGGGCTCGCCGGGGGGAAGGGCGTCGTGGTGACCGAGTCGATGGCGCAGGCGCGCCTCGCGGTGCGTGCGTACCTCAGCGGCGCCGCGTTCGGCGACGCGGGCCGTACGTGCGTGATCGAGGAGGGCTTGACCGGCCCGGAGGTCTCGCTCTTCGCGCTGTGCGACGGCCGGCGGGCGCGGGTGCTCGCGACCGCGCAGGATCACAAGCGCGCATTCGACGGCGATGCCGGCCCGAACACCGGAGGCATGGGTGCCTACTCGCCCGTGCCGTTCGTGGGAGCCGACATCATCGACGAGATGATGGAGCGCGCGCTGCTGCCGACGCTCGCCGAGCTCGACCGCCGCGGCGCGCGCTTTCGCGGCGTTCTCTACTGCGGGCTCATGCTCACTCCCGACGGCGCCAAGGTGCTCGAGTACAACGTGCGTTTCGGCGACCCGGAGTGTCAGGTGTTGGTGCCGCGCCTCGCTAGCGATCTCTTCGTGCATCTGTCGGAGTCGGCCGCGGGTGAGCTGGCGACGCCGATCGAGCTGTCCGGCGAGTCGTGCGTCGGCGTGGTGCTCGCGGCCGAGGGATACCCGCCCGCGCCGGAACGCAAGGGAGACGTCATCAGCGGCGTCGATCGGGCCGGCGCGCGCGAGGGAATCGTGGTGTTCCACTCGGGGACTGCTCTCGACGACCAGGGGCGGGTCGTGACCGGCGGCGGCCGGGTCCTGACCGTCACCGCGGTCGGCGCCGACGTCGCCCAGGCGCGCGACCGGGCGTACACGGCGGCGGCCGATATCTCGTGGGCCGGCGTCCACTACCGTCGCGACATCGGTGCCCAGGCCCTCTTGTGATCCCCCGCTACTCGCTCCCGGAGATCTCCGCGCTCTTCGCCGACGAGGCGCGCTTCGGCGCGTGGCTCGAGATCGAGATGCTGGCGGTCGAGGCGTGGGCGCGCCTCGGCGTCGTTCCCGATGCCGACGCGCGCGCGATACGCGAGCACGCGGGATTCGACGTCGCCGCGATCAACGAGCGCGAGAAGATCACCGACCACGACGTCGCCGCCTTCGTCGACGTCGTCCAGGAGCGGGTCGGACCGCCGGCCGCCGCGTGGATCCACTACGGCCTGACGTCGAGCGACGTCGTCGACACCGCGCTCGCGCTGCAGATGACGCGGGCGGTCGATCTCTTGTCGGACGCGGCCGCGCAACTCGAGAACGCGATTGCGAAGCGGGCGCGCGAATTCCGTGACACGCCGATGGCCGGCCGTACGCACGGCATTCACGCGGAACCGACCACGTTCGGAGCCAAGCTGGCGCTCTGGGCGATGCAGGTGAGGCGCGATCGCGAGCGGTTGGTGCGCGCTCGCGCGACGATCGCGGTCGGCAAGCTCTCGGGCGCGGTGGGCACGTACTCGAACGTCGACCCCGCGGTCGAGCGCTACGTCTGCGAGCACCTCGGCCTGCAGCCGGTTCCCGCGACCCAGGTGCTGCCGCGCGACCGCCACGCGGAGGTGATGTATGCGTGCGCGTCGATCGGCGCGACCGTCGAGTCGTTCGCGCTCGAGATCCGGCACCTCCAGCGGACCGAGGTTCGCGAAGTCGAGGAAGGGTTCCGCGAGGGCGAGCAGAAGGGCTCGAGCGCGATGCCGCACAAGCGCAACCCGATCAAGTCGGAGCAGATGAGCGGCCTGGCTCGGGTATTGCGCGCCAACCTGCAGCCTGCGCTCGAAGACGTCGCGCTCTGGCACGAGCGTGACATCTCGCATTCGTCGGTCGAGCGCATCATCGTCCCCGATTCGCTCACGCTGGCCTACTACGTGCTCGTGAAGTTCCGCCAGGTCGTCGAGGGACTGCGCGTGTACCCGGAACGCATGCTGCGCAACCTCGACGCGTCGTTCGGCCTGGTGTTCAGCCAGCCGGTCCTGCTCGCGCTCGTCGAGGCCGGGCGGACGCGCGACGACGCGTACCGGATGGTTCAACGCAACGCGATGCGGGCCTGGCAGGAGGAACGCTCGTTCCGTGAGCTGCTCGGCACCGATCCTGAGGTGATCGCCACGCTCGACGCCGCGCGTCTCGACGCCTGCTTCGACCTGAAGCGCTCGCTCGCGAACATCAACCGCGTGTTCGACGTGCTCGACGACATGGGAGAGCTCTCGGCGTGACCGTCAGCGGGTTGCCGCATCTCTATTCCGGCAAGGTGCGCGAGCTGTTCGAGGTCGGCATGGACGCGCTCCTGATGGTCGCGAGTGACCGCGTCTCGGTGTTCGACGTCGTGCTTCCCGACCTCATCCCCGACAAGGGGCGCGTGCTCACCGCGCTCTCGCATTTCTGGTTCGAGCGCACCGCCGACATCGTCCCGAACCATGTGATCTCGTGCGATCCCACCGACTTCCCCGAGATCTCGGGCGACGTCGCGGGGCGAGCCACGCTGGTTCGCGCGGCCCGGCCGATCCGGCTGGAGTGCGTCGTGCGCGGTTACGTGTTCGGGCACGGCTGGAGCGAGTACCAACAGACCGGGACCGTCGGAGGGTTCGCGGTGCCGGCCGGGCTGCAGGAGGCGGAGCAGCTCCCCCGGCCGCTCTTCACGCCGACGACCAAGGCCGAGTCGGGTCACGACCAGACCCTCACGGCCTCGGAAGCCGCCGACCTCGTGGGCACCGACACGTACGAGCAGCTAAAAGACCTCTCCCTGCGCCTGTACGCCTTCGGTGCGCGGCACGCGGAGAGCTGCGGGTTGATCCTCGCCGACACCAAGTTCGAATTCGGCGAGCGCGACGGCGAGGTGATCGTCATCGACGAGATGATGACGCCCGACTCGTCGCGTTATTGGCCGCACGAGAAGTACCGACCGGGGAGCGCGCCGCCGTCGTTCGACAAGCAGTACGTGCGCGACTTCATGGACGCGACCGGCTGGAGGCACGAGCCGCCCGCGCCCCGGATCCCTGCCGAGGTGATCGGCAACACGCGCGCCAAGTACGTCGAGGCGTACGAGGTTCTCACCGATGAGGCGTTCTCCGACTGGTACGGCAACGACGACTGAGCCGATCGGTAGCATCGGGACATGCCCGCGTTCCACGCGCACGTCGAGGTCACACACCGTCCCGGAATCGCCGACCCGGCGGGCGCGACGGTCGAGCGGGCGCTGCCCGCGCTCGGCTACACGAACGTCGCGCAGGTGCACATCGGCAAGACGATCAATCTCGTCGTCGACGCACCCGACGCGCAGAGCGCGCGCGATCAGGTCACGGAGATGTGCGAGCGCCTGCTCGCGAACCCCGTGATCGAGGCGTACGAGGTCGTCATCTCGTGACGGTGCGCGTCGGCGTCGTCCTCTTCCCGGGCACCAACTGCGAGCTCGACGTGCAGTACGCCGTCGAGCAGCTGGGTGGTTCGGCCGAGCTGCTGTGGCACGCCGACGACACCACCAACGGCGTCGACGCGATCGTCGTGCCCGGGGGTTTCGCGCACGGCGACTACCTGCGTACCGGCGCGATCGCGCGCTTCTCTCCGGTGATGAACGCGGTCGGCGAACACGCCCGGGCCGGCGGTCCCGTGATCGGCATCTGCAACGGCTTCCAGGTGTTGTGCGAGGCGCACCTGTTGCCCGGAGCCCTGCAGAAGAACGCGGGCCTCAAGTTCCTGTGCGAGACGGTCGCCCTCCGGGTCGAGACGGTGTCGACTGCGCTCACCAACCTGGCTCGCGTCGGCGACGTCCTGCGCGTCCCGATCAACCACTTCGAGGGCAACTATGTGTGTGACGAACGCACCCTCGAGGAGCTACGGGCCGAGGAGCGGGTCGTCGTCCGCTACGTCGACAATCCCAACGGCAGCCTCGACGACATCGCGGGCATATGTAACAGCGAGGGCAACGTCGTCGGTCTGATGCCGCATCCCGAACGCGCGTCCGACGCGCTGCTCGGATCGAATGACGGTGTCGTGCTGCTGAAAAGTCTCCTCGCGGCCGCGACGACCGGCGCGACAATGCTCGTGTGACCTACGCGTTCGGCGACACCGACCTCGCACGCGAGCGACTCGCGCTGGTCGCCGAGACGTTCGAGACGCCGACGCGCGTGTTGTTGCGCGACCTTCCCGACGGCGACTATCGCTACGTCATCGACATGGGTTGCGGTCCCGGCTTCACGACCGCGCTCCTGCGGGAGGCGATCCCGCACAGCTTCGCAACGGGACTCGACTCCTCTCCGGCGATGATCGCCGAAGCCCGCGCGCGCGTGCCCGATGCGCACTTCGCGCTCGCCGACGTCACGTCCGCGTTGTCGCTGCCCGCGCATCTCGTCTACGCTCGCCTGTTGCTCGGCCACCTCGCCGATCCCGGTTCCGCGCTCGCGACCTGGTCGGCTGCGCTGCGGGTCGGGGGTCTGGTGGTTTGCGAGGAGCCCGTCCGCTATCGAAGCGACGATCCCGTGTTCGCGCGCTACGAGGAGGTCGTCACGGCGGTCGTGGCGGCTCAAGGCGCCACCTTGTGGGCCGGGCCCGCACTCGACGACGACCCACCCGGATGTCGACGCGAGCTCGACCGCGTGGTCGAGCATCCTGTGTCCGCGGCCCGCGCGGCCGCGATGTTCTGGCGCAACGCCGCGACGTGGGGCGGAGAGCCCGACCTCGTCGACGCGCTGCAGGAGATCGAAGCCGCGCGTCGCGCCGAGACCGTCATGTGGGAATTGCGCCAGACGGTGTGGACGAAAACCGGCGACTGAGTCGGAGCCCCACGAGCATTTGGGCTCGCGTCGCCGTCGCTACGATCATTCGTGATGGCAGAGCCGCGCGACGAGCAACCATTGCACCGCCGGCTCGGCCTGACCGACGACGAGCTGGCCGCGGTCGTAGAGGAGCTGGGGCGCGAACCCACGCATCTCGAGCTCGCCATGTACTCGGTGATGTGGTCGGAGCACTGCTCGTACAAGTCGTCGCGCGCGTTCCTGTCCCGTTTTCCGACCGAGGCGCCGTGGGTGTTGGTCGGGCCGGGTGAAGGCGCGGGCGTGGTCGACATCGGCGACGGCCTCGCCGTCGCGGTGCGCATCGAGAGCCACAATCACCCTTCGGCGGTCGAGCCGTACCAGGGAGCGGCCACCGGTGTCGGCGGGATCATCCGCGACATCTTCTCCATGGGCGCGCGGCCGATCGCGTTGATGGATCCGTTGCGCTTCGGCTCGCTCGACGACGCGCGCACCCGTTACCTGTTCGAGGGCGTCGTGTCGGGCATCTCCGGCTACGGCAATTCCGTCGGCGTCCCGACGGTGGGCGGCGAGGCCGTGTTCGACGACACCTACCGTGGCAACCCACTCGTGAACGTCTTCTGTCTCGGCATCCTGCCCACCGAGCGTCTGGTGCTCGCTCGCGCCGAGGGCCCCGGCAACCTCGCGGTGCTCCTCGGCTCGTCGACCGGCCGCGACGGCATCGGCGGCGCGAGCGTGCTCGCGTCGGCGTCGTTCGAGGCCGGCGACGAGGCGAAGCGCCCGTCGGTACAGGTCGGCGACCCGTTCGAGGAGAAGCGGCTCATCGAAGCGTGTATCGAGCTGGTCGACGCGAAGCTCGCGGTCGGCGTGCAGGATCTCGGCGCGGCCGGGCTGTCGTGCGCGGCGTCGGAGACCGCGGCGAAGGCCGGCGCGGGGATGGACGTCGACGTTGCCCGCGTCACCAAGCGCGAGCCGGGCATGAACCCGGTCGAGGTACTGACGTCGGAGAGCCAGGAACGCATGCTCGCGATCGTCGAGCCCGCCGATCTCGACGCGGTGCTCGCACTCGCGCGGCGTTGGGAGATCCGCGCCACCGTCGTAGGGCGCGTCACCGACTCCGCGCGCTTTCGCGTCTACGAGGGCTTGTTCGACGCGGTCGGCGTGGCCGGCGAGAATCCCGAACCTCCGATCGGCGACGCGGCGCCGGAAATCTCCTCGGATGTTCCGCCGATCGCCGACGTGCCGGTCGGGAGTCTCGGCGACGGCCCTCTCTATCACCGTCCGTTCGCGCGTCCCGCCGGCCAGGACGTGCTGCAAGCCGCCGATCCCGGTCCGCCGCTGCGCGACGAGTTCCCCGCGGGCGCCGACCTCTCCGGCGAGCTGCTCGCGTTGCTCGCGACCCCGACGATCGCCGACAAGACGTGGGTGTCCCGGCAGTACGACCACCAATTGTTCCTGAACACGGTGGCCGGGCCCGGAGCCGACGCGGCCGTGTTGCGCGTGAAGGGCACGGCGAAGGCGCTCGCGCTGTCGACCGACGGCAAGGCCCGCTTCTGCCGTCTCGACCCGCGCACGGGCGGCCGTCTCGTCGTGCTCGAGGCCGCGCGCAACGTCGCCTGCTCGGGCGCCCGGCCGATCGCGCTCGTGAACTGCCTCAACTTCGGCAACCCCGAGCATCCCGAGGTGATGTGGCATTTCTCCGAGGTCGTCGAGGGGATGAGCGAGGCGTGCGAGGCGCTGGGCATCCCGGTGGTCGGCGGCAACGTCAGCTTCTACAACGCGTCGGGCGACGACGACATCGACCCCACGCCGGTTGCCGGTGTCGTCGGGCTGATCGACGAGCTGCGCGATCCCCCGCCGGGCGCGCGCCTGCGGCCCGGCGACGACATCGTCGTGCTCGGTGAGATCCGCCCCGCGCTCGGCGGTTCGGAGTGGGCTGCGATCGTGCACCGTCTCGACGGCGGGATGCCGCCGGTCGCCGACCTCGAGCGCGCCCGCGCCGTGCACGAGCTCGTCGCGTCGCTCGTGCGCGATCGGTCGATCTCCGGCGTGCACGACGTGAGCGACGGCGGCCTCGCAGTTGCGCTCGCGGAGATGGCAGTTGCCGGTGAGGTGGGAATTCGGGTCGAGCTGCACTTCGACGGCTGCACCCCGGCCGAGGCGTGCTTCGGCGAACCGGCGTCCGTCGTGGTCTGCGCGGTGAATCCGCATGAGACCGCGGCCGTTTGCGGCGCGGCCGCCGCCGCAGGGGTGCCGGCGCGGGTCGTCGGCGTCGCGGCCGGCGACCGGCTGATCGCGAAGGGGGTCTTCGACGTTGCGCTCACCGACGCGACCCACGCGTGGCGCGACGCGCTCCCCGCGCTCATGCATCCGCGGTAACGCGATTCGTCAGTTCGTCATCCGTCGGGTGGGCGAGGTCAGAGGAGGCCGTGGGCCTCGAGCCACGTGACGACCTCGGTCGCCGACTGCGCGGGCGTGTGACCGGTGGTCTCGAGCGTGATCTCGGGAGCGAGGGGCGCCTCGTACGGGTCGGACACGCCGGTGAACTCCGGGATCTCGCCGGCCCGGGCCTTGGCGTAGAGGCCCTTCACGTCGCGCGTCTCGCACTCCTCGAGCGGCGTAGCCACGTGGATCTCTACGAAGTTGTCGACCCATCCCCGCACCTCGTCACGGAGCGCGCGATAGGGGGAGATCGCGGCGGTGACCGACACCACGCCGTTGCGGGCAAGTACGGACGCCACCCATCCGATGCGGCGGATGTTCGTGTCCCGGTCGGCCTTGGAGAACCCGAGGCCCTTCGAAAGGTGCTCGCGGACCTCGTCGCCGTCGAGCAGCTCGACCTTGCGGCCCCGAGCCCGGAGCTCGTCGACCACGATGTTCGCGATCGTGCTCTTCCCCGCCCCCGAGAGGCCGGTGAACCACAGACAACAGCCCGGCAGCTCCACAGCGGCGCAGGTTACGGGAAGTTGTCCAACCTCCACGACGTTGACCGTGCCGGTTGGACCAGAAGCAGGTTGGACCAGAAGTAGGCCGCACCCTCGTGGGATACTGGTGACCTTGGACGCAGAACTGGCGGGGCCCAAAGACGCCTGCGGGGTGTTCGGTGTGTACGCACCCGGACGGCCCGTCGCCCACCTGTCGTACCTCGGTCTCTACGCCCTGCAGCATCGCGGGCAGGAGTCGGCCGGCATCGCGGTGAGTGACGGCGAGACGATCACCGTCGTCAAGGACATGGGCCTCGTCACGCAGGTGTTCGACGAGCGCCGGCTCGCGCCGCTCGAGGGTCATCTCACGATCGGCCACGTCCGCTACTCCACGACCGGGTCGAGTACCTGGCGCAACGCGCAACCCGTGTACCGCTCGGTCGCCGACGCGGGCTTCGCGCTCGGCCACAACGGGAACCTGACGAACACCGAGGTGCTCTCGGGCGACCTCGGCATGCTGCCCGGCGTCCTCACCTCCGACAGCGAGCTGATCGGCGAGCTGCTCGTGCACGAGTACGACGACGAGCTGCGCTCCGACGGCCGCGACCTCGAGCACGCGCTGGAGAAGGTCCTGCCGCGGCTCGCGGGCGCGTTCTCGCTCGTGTTGATGGACGAGGCACACCTGTTCGGCGTGCGCGACGCGCACGGTTTTCGTCCGCTGGTGCTCGGCAAGACCGAGGGCGGCTGGGTGCTCGCGAGCGAGACGGCTGCGCTCGACCTCGTCGACGCGCACTACGTCCGCGACGTCGAGCCGGGTGAGATGGTCGCGATCGACGCGGGCGGTGTGCGGTCGATCCGCTTCGCGGAGCCCACTCCGAAGCTGTGCCTGTTCGAGTTCGTCTACATCGCACGTCCCGACACGCAGCTGTACGGCCACAGCGTGCACGGCGCGCGCCAGCGGATGGGTGAGGCGCTTGCCCGCCAGGCTCCCGCCAACGCCGACATGGTGATGCCCGTCCCCGAGTCGGGCGTTCCGGCCGCGCAGGGGTTCGCGCGCGAGGCCGGCATCCCCTACGGCGACGGATTCGTGAAGAACCGCTACGTCGGGCGCACGTTCATACAGCCGAACCAGAAACAGCGCGGCACCGACGTGCGACTCAAGCTGAACCCGCTGCGGGACAACATCAAGGGCAAGCGGCTCGTCGTCGTCGACGACTCCATCGTGCGCGGGACCACCACCCGCCAGATCATCGCGTTGTTGCGCGAGGCGGGCGCGACCGAGGTGCACTTCCGCGTTTCCTCGCCGCCGTACCGCTGGCCGTGCTTCTACGGACTCGACACCGGCAAGCGTTCCGACCTGCTCGCGGCCGACATGGAGATCGGCGAGATCGCGTTGTACCTCGGTGTCGACTCGCTCGCCTACCTCGACCTCGACCACCTCGTCGCGGCCACCGATTCGCCCCGGGAGTCGTTCTGCACGGCATGCTTCACGGGCGATTACCCCGTTCCGGTACCCGAATACGACACCAAGCACGTGCTCGAGCTCGAGTCGCGCACGCTGCACGTCCAGGGCACGATCGCCGACACGACCGAACGCGCGTGAATCCGCCCGATCGCAAGTTGACCTACGCCGACGCCGGCGTCGACATCGCGGCCGGCGAGAAGGCGGTGGAGCTCATCAAGGCCCACGTCCGGTCCACGTTCCGCTCCGAGGTCGTCGGCGACGTGGGTGGGTTCGGCGGGCTGTTCGCGGTCGACTGGAAGCGCTTCCGCGACCCGCTGCTCGTCTCGTCGACCGACGGCGTGGGGACGAAGTCGCTCGTCGCCCGGCTCGCGAACCGACGCAACACGATCGGGATCGACTGCGTCGCCATGTCGGTCGACGACATCGCCGCGAAGGGCGCCGAGCCGTTTTTCTTCCTCGACTACATCTCGATCGGCAAGCTCGTACCGGAGGAGATCGACGAGATCGTGTCGGGCGTCGCGGAAGGATGCCGGCGCGCCCGGTGCGCACTGCTCGGTGGCGAGATGTCGGAACACCCGGGCGTGATGGAGCCGGGTGAGTTCGATCTCGTCGGCTTTGCGGTCGGTGTGGTCGAACGCTCCGAAGTCTTGCCGCGCGACGTCCGGGCCGGTGATCGCATCGTCGGGTTCGCGAGCCCGGGATTGCGCTGCAACGGATACTCGCTCGCGCGGGCCGCGCTGCTGGAGCGGGCCGGGATGGCGCTGGGAGAGCCGGCCTGGCCGGGCGCGCACCACTCGCTCGCGGACGCCCTGCTCGAGCCGAGCGCGATCTATGCGCCCGCGATGCTGGAGCTCGCCCGCAAGGTCGACGTGCACGCGTTCGCGCACGTCACCGGCGGCGGCATCCCGGGCAATCTCGCACGCGTGTTGCCCGAGCGGTGCGACGGAGTGGTCAAGCGGGGTACCTGGGACGAGCCGCGCGTCTTCGCCGAGATCCAGCGTGCGGGTGACGTGCCCGACCTCGAGATGCAGCACGTGTTCAACCTGGGCATCGGAATGCTCGCGGTGGTCGCGGGCGACCAGGCCGAGCGCGCTCTCGACGTCGTTCGCTCCGAGGGCCACGACGCGTGGGCCGTCGGCGAGATCGTGGAAGGCCACGGCCACGCCCGCGTAGAACCCCGCTGATCCGGCTGGGGTTTACCCGAAAACTGGTACGGTCGCGTCTTTTTGGACTCTTTGTACGATCCACGCCGGATGTCCTAGAATGTCGATCACGACCTTTGTGGCCGGCGCCGCGACAGTTTCGCGGGATTCATTCGCCATCGCACGGATCGTGCCGATAGGTGTACTGACGACACCTGGCAGCGAGCGGCCGCGGACCGTGAGAACGGACCGGGGCGAAATGGGGTGCCGGTCGAAACGAAGCGGTCGCGGGGGCCGTGCTCGAGCTCCCCGATTCTTGCGGGTATCTCACAGGCAAGTGAGACGGATGTTCTCGATTACCAAGGCGGAGGCCATGGAAGCTCACGACGACGAAACCCTCTTGACCCCTTCGGAAGTGGCGGCGATGTTCCGGGTCAACCCCAAGACGGTCACGCGCTGGGCGCGTGCCGGCAAGATCTCGGCGATCCGTACGCTGGGCGGGCACCGGCGGTTCCGGGCGAGCGAGATCCGGCACTTCCTCGACAACGTCGAAGAAGCCGATCGCATCTGAGCTCGGTTCAACGACGACGGTGCCGCTTGGCGTCGACAACGCTGAAGTGGCCGGGACCGGCGTCGATCCGGTGACCTCGCGCTTTTCAGGCGCGCGCTCTGCCAACTGAGCTACCCGGCCGGGGTTCGAGCGGTCCTGACGGGATTTGAACCCGCGGCCTCCGCCTTGACAGGGCGGCGTGCACTCCAAACTGCACCACAGGACCTTGATTATTGGTCGGCTTGCGCTCCGCCTCCCCTCCGGTCGGCTTCGCTGACGCCTCGCTTATTGGTCGGCTTGCGCTCCGCCTCCCCCTCCGGTCGGCTTCGCTGACGCCTCGTGCGCTATGCACCCCCAGGGGAATTCGAATCCCCGTTACCGCCGTGAAAGGGCGGCGTCCTAGGCCACTAGACGATGGGGGCTCGTCTCCACCGGAGGGGAACAGGGTAGCAGCAGGTCGCTACGGTTTGCCCGTGCAGAAGCGGGCGCCGGCAGCGCAATGGGTGCCGATCGTGGGCGCGCTCGTCGTGTCAGCGCTCTTGGCTTCATGTAGCGGCAACCGCGCGGCTTCGAGGTCTCCCGGGTCGGCGGCGCGCCCCGGCGCGTGCACGTTCGTCGCGCGGCTCGACGCGATCGCGAACTCCGTGGCGCAGGCCGACGTGCACGACCCGAACACCTTCAAGCGGACGCTCGACACCGCGGTGCGTGACTACGTCACGAACGTGCGCGATCTGCGCGCGGTAGCGCCGGTCGAGTTGCATGACGGCCTCGAACGCGTCGAGGCGGACGTCCAGCAGTACCGGTTCGATGCCGCGTTCACCGACCGCTCCGAGCTCGATGCCTATGCGGCGCGGTCGTGCGGCCGTTCCCTGAAGACCGTCACGACGACAAGTGGGCCGACGACGAGCGGGCCGACGACTGGCGGGTCGTTGCCGTCGACGACCACGACCGCCCCTGGCGCGAGCACGCCGACGACGGGAGGCTGACGCCGGAGCCTGCGCGTGCGGCGTCTCGCTCCCGCGCGCGAGAGTGCAGCCCGAAAGCGAGGCGAGATGACCGACACTGATTCCGAGTCGCGACGAGCTCTGCGCGAGCTGATCGCGTTGTTGCAAGAGGTCGACGAGCGCTATCTCGGTGACGAGTGGAGTGCGCCGATGTTCGGCGATCTTCCCGATGGATACCGCAGCGTCGCGAACATGCTCGAGGGTGGGCTGTTCCTGATGTTCGAAAGCGATCCGGAGCGGCCGTTCTTCCGCCCGATCGTCTCGCGCTCGCGCAAGATGCTCGGCGACAATGCCGATGCGATCTACTACACCGCGCCGGTGCGCTCCGACCGTGCGTACCGTGTGACCGGCAACCTCGCGGGCGCGGTGTACCTGTCGTTCACCGTCGAGCGGAACACGTCGGAAGGCGGGTACAGCACCGAGACGGCCGGTGTGATCAACGACGACCAGTTCGACATCGCGGCCGACTGCAGCTTCGAGGTTTTCTTCGGAGGTCCGTCGCGCGAACGGAACTGGCTCGGGCTCGTCGACGGTGCGTCGGAGATCATCGTGCGCTGCTACTTCGAGGAGCCGACTCCGACCGCCGCCGATCCGAACCGGCGGGTGCCGCTGACGATCGAGCCGCTCGAACCGGCCGGGCCGCCGGCGCCCTGGGACGACGCATCGGTCGCGGCCGGCTGGCGCCGCGTCGCGGCATTCCTGCGCGGGCGCACGCTCGATCAGCCCAAGCCGGGCGAGCGCGTCCAACCGTCGTGGGTGTCGTCGACGCCGAACCTCTTCCCGCCGCCCGGGCTCCCGGGCGACTTCGCATTCGCGGCCGCCGACGCCGCGTACACGATGGCGCCGTACCTGCTCGGCCCCGACGAAGCCCTCGTCGTCACCGGCCGCTGGCCGAAGTGTCGGTTCGCCAACGTCTCGCTCTGGAACCGCTACCTGCAGACGTACGACTACGCGCACCGGACCGCGAGCCTCAACCGCTCGAGCACCACGCTCGAGGCCGACGGCGGTTACAAGATCGTGATCGCGCACGCCGACCCGGGCGTTCCGAACTGGATCGATACCGAAGGCCGCGGGTTCGGCATGGTGTTCTGGCGATTCTTCCTGCCCGAAGGCGACGTCGAAACTCCGATCGCACGGGTCGTGAAGCAGGCGGACGTTCAGTGACGGCGGTCGATCTCGACGCCGGGCGCGCGGTGGAACAGGCGTCCGAACAGACCGGGCTCAGCGATCTCGGTGACGACTCGTGGAAAGAGGGACTCGGTCGGCTCGTCGACGCGCTGCGCGACGAAGCCGCATTGAACGAGTTGGGTACCGCCCTCGTCGGTGGCGAGCTCGCCGGTTATCTCGCGGACCGGATGCGTCTCGTCGCACACCGGGAGGCGCATCCGGAGATCGCCGGCGTCGACGTCGTTCCTCCGATCGTGATCGTCGGCCAGGGGCGCACCGGCACGACGATCCTGCACCAGCTCCTGGCCCAAGATCCGGCGACGCGTGTGCCGCTGACGTGGGAGGTCGACCGTCCCGTCCCGCCGCCCGAGACCGCAACCTACGACACCGATCCGCGTATCGCGGAGGTCGACGAAACCCTCGCGGGAGTCGACCTCGTGCTGCCGGGCTTCAAGGCAATGCACCCGATGGCCGCGCAGCTGCCGCAGGAATGCGTGCGGATCACCGCGTCCGACTTCCGCAGCATGATCTTTCCCACGCAGTACCGCGTCCCGTCGTACGCGAGCTGGTTGCTGCACGACGCCGATATGCGCCCCGCCTACCGGTGGCACCGCATGTTCTTGGAGCACCTGCAATCGCGCTGCCCTGCCCAGCGGTGGGTGCTCAAGTCGCCCGGACATCTCTGGGCCCTCGACGCGCTGCTCGGCGAGTACCCGAATGCCCTGTTGGTGCAGACGCATCGCGATCCGCTGCGGATCCTCGCGTCGCTCTCGTCGCTGGTCGCGCGTCTGCGGTCGCTGGCGAGCGACGACTCCTCGATCCCTGACGCGGCCTCCGACTTCGCGGACAACATCCTCGACGGCCTCGACCGTTCCGTGACGGCGCGCGAGAACGGCACCGTGCCCGCAGGTCGCGTCGTCGACGTGCAGTTCCGCGCGTTCATGGCCGATCCGTTCGCGACGATCCGCACGATCTACGAGCGTCTCGGGCTCGAGCTCGGAGCGGATGCCGAGCAGCGGATGCGCGCCTTTCTCGCCGCCAATCCGCAGGACAAGCACGGCAAGCACACGTACTCGTTCCGCGAGACCGGTCTCGACGAGGGTGTCCGGCGCGAACAGGCGCGCCGCTACCAGGAGTACTTCGACGTGCCGAGCGAACAACTCGGTTGACGACGGAGCCCGTCCCGTAGCCTGGGTTCGGCGGGCCGCTGGCGCAACTGGCAGCGCGACGGACTTTTAATCCGCAGGTTCCGGGTTCGAGTCCCGGGCGGCCCACTCGTTTGACCAGGTGCCTCCCGTGCGGCTCGCGACGCGCATGGCGTCGAGGAGTCTCCGCCCTGCCTCACCGGTCGAGCAGCGCGACCTTTCGAGAACCGTCGCCGGTCGTGTTGTCGTACTGGTGAATGACTGCAACAACCGACCTACCCCCGAAGGAGATCCTCCAATGCGTTTCAACCATGTCGTCGCCGCCGCTGCGCTCGGCGCAGCCGCGCTGGCCGCCTGTGGAGGTGGCGCATATTCCTCCGGTGCCGCGACGCCTCCGCCGGCCGTGCCGCTGACGATGACTTCCGCCGTCGCGGTGCAGAGCGGCGACACCGCACTCGGCAAGGTGCTCGTGTCGCCGTCGGGCCTCACGATGTACGGGCTCATGAATGACACCAAGACCAACAGCACGTGTGTCGGCGCGTGCGCGCGGGTCTGGCCGCCGGTGCTCGTCGACAAAGGCTGGACGGTCGCGCCCGGACTCGACCGCTCACTGTTCAGCACGATCCTCCGTACTGACGGCACGCGCCAACTCGTTGCCGGTCGGTGGCCGCTCTACACGTTCTCGGGTGACACCAAGCCCGGCGACGTGAATGGAGAAGGCAAAGGTGGCGTGTGGTTCGCGGTCGGCGCGACCGGCAAGCTGGTCAAGAGCGCGCCGTCTTCAGCCCCCATGGCGACGACGGGCAGTGGCTACTGACGGACGACGGTTTCCTCACCAGCGACCGAAGCACAACGACGTGCGTCGCGACCCGCGTGCGATGCGTCGGTCTTCCCCCGGACCGACGCCTCGTGTGCGCGATCGGATGTCATTGCGGACCGAGTCGAATGAGTCCGTTCTCTCGTGCGTACTGGACGAGCTCCGCTCTGGTGTGGAGGCCCAGCTTGCGCTGAACGTGCGCGCGGTGCGCTTCGGCGGTGCGCAGGCTGATGTTGCACAGTTGGGCAATGTCGGTGTTCGTGTGGCCGAGCACGAGTGGCGTACGGCTGGTGGTTCACCGACCGTCTGCCGTTCTCGGGCGGCGCCTTGCTGGCCATGTTCGGTGCCGCGGCGGGTCTCATCGTGCTGGGCAGCGTCCACCGCTCGTCCGCGCAGTATCACGGGCGCGACGAGGCGACCTTGCGTGCGCCGGCGCTGCGGGCGAGCGTCATCGCGTGGAGCGCGACCGTGACTGCGCTCACGGCCTGGGAGTTGCTCGCACTGTTCAGCCACCCGCGTTCTGAACACCCGACGATCAGCTCACTGCTCGAGACTGCAATGGAGAACCACGTGCCGCGGTTCGGCGTCTATCTGTTGTGGCTGTGGCTCGGGTGGGTGATTGCGTCGTGATCTTGGCGATCGGCAAGGTCGCGACGCAGGTCGGCCGGGGCGTCATTGTCGCCGCACTCGTCGCCGTCGTCGTGGTCGCGGGGCTGAGTCGTGGTCGATTTTCCGGCGGCGTCGCGCGGTTGCGCGCGGGGATGCGCAACCGGCTCGCACGGTTCCTGGTGCTCGCGGGCTGGGTGTGGCTAGGTTGGCACTTCTTCGTTCGGACTTCGCGCTGACGCCGTTCACATCTCCGCGTGCGCGGCCGCGATCACGCACTGCAAGACGTACCGAGGAGGCGTTGTTCCTGTGACCACGATCTATTACGAGAGCGACGCCGACCTGGGCGTGTTGGACGGGCAGCGTGTCGCGGTCGTCGGCTACGGCAACCAGGGGCGCTCGTGGGCGCTCAACTTGCGCGACAGCGGGTGCTCCCCGATCGTGTGCGTGCGCCGCGACGACACGCGCGAGCAAGCGGTGGCAGATGGCTTCGAGGCCCACGACGTGGAGGCCGCGAACGACGCCGACATCATCTGCATCCTCGTGCCCGACGACGTCATCGCGCTCTTGCCGCTTGCGCCGCGTCCGGACTCGTGCGTGATCGTCGCGAGCGGTTACACGCTCGGATTCAGCCGTCTGGATCCACCCGGCGACAGTGGGATGGTCGCGCCTCGGATGCTCGGCCCGGAGGTACGCCTCTGCTACGAGGAAGGCGTCGGGTTCATCACCGCGGTCGGAGTGCACCACGACGCGACCGGAACGGCGCTCGCCCGCGTTCTCGCGATCGCCAAGGCGATCGGCGGTCTGCGCCAGGGCGCGCTCGCGCTCACGCCGATGCAGGAAGCGGTGCTCGACCTCGGTGTCGAGCAGGTGCTTTCACCGGCGTTGACGGCGGTGAACAACGCGTTCGTGCAGACGATGGTCGAGCACGGCATTCCGATCGAGGCGATCGTCGTCGAGCTGGTGCTTTCGGGTGAGGTCGAGCGCACCTACCGGTTGTTGCGCGAGGTGGGCTATGCCGTGCAGTCCGAGTTCCACTCGCCGACCAGCCAATACGGCCAGCTCACTCGCCGCGGCCGCTTCGACCACCTCGATTTCGCGGCGACGATGCGCGCTCTGGCCGACGACATCGAGTCGGGCCGGTTCGCCGACGAGTGGGACGCCGAGCGAGACGCCGGATATCCCACACTCAATCGGCTGAAGGAACAGCACGCGGGACCGGCCGTGCGCGAGTTCGAAGCGGAGTTGCGACGCCGGCTCGGTCCGGGCGTGGCCGCCCGCTGAAGCTCCGCTGTAGATCCGCGCTGGTCGCGCCGGACTGTGCGAAGGTTGCGGATCGCGGTGTGGGGCCTTTCCGGCAGGTGGGACGCCACAGTTGCACCGACCGGAGCAGTGTTGTCGAGCCGGAAATCACACCGAAGGATGTTGAATGAGCCCCATACGTCGCATCCTTGCCCTCGGCCTTTCGTTGGGCGTCCTCGCAGGCCTCGGTATGTCGCCGGCGGTCGCCGCGCAACGACAGGCGGCGCCGGCGGCTGCTCCTCGAGAGAAGAGCGACGGCTATTGGTTGGTGGCGTCGGATGGTGGGATCTTCTCGTTTGGTGATGCGCGGTTCTTTGGTTCGACGGGTGGCATGGCGTTGAACCGTCCGATCGTCGGGATGGTGCCGACGCCGGCCACGGAGGCTCCGATCACTACCGGCCAAGGCGCGGTCGGTCCGCCCGCGAAGTTGGCGTTCACGACCCAGCCGATCGGGGCGGCGAGCACGGCCGCGTTCGGCACGCAGCCGGTGATCACGATCGAGGATGCCGCGGGGAACCCAGTGACAAGTGATTCGAGCTCGGTCACGTTGGCGCTCAGGGCGCCGACAGGCGGCGCGCAGCTGGTGTGCACGACCAACCCGATGCCCGCCGCAGCAGGGGTTGCGACGTTCGCGGGTTGCACCATCGACAAGGCAGGCATCTACACGTTGACGGCGACCGACGGAGCTCTGACGGCGACGGTCAGCCACAGCTTGACGATCACCCCGCGCGCGGCCACGAAGCTCGCTTTCACGACCCAGCCCGTGAGCGCGGCCAGCATGGCGCCGTTCTCCACTCAGCCGGTGGTCACCGTCGAAGACGCGGCCGGGCACCCGGTGACGGGTGATTCGAGCTCGGTCACGTTGGCGATCACGAACGGCGGTGCGAAGCTCGCGTGCACCAAGAACCCGGTGACCGCGGTGGCCGGAGTCGCGGCGTTCGCCGGTTGCAACATCGATCAGGTGGGCGACTACACGTTGACGGCGACCGACGGGACCTTGACGTCGGCGCAGAGCAAGACCTTCTCGATCATCGCGGGTGCGCCCGCGAAACTCGCGTTCACGTCGGAGCCGAGTGATGCGACGAGTGGCGTCGCATTCGCCACGCAGCCGCAGGTCACGGTCGAAGACGCGGCGGGGAACCCGGTCACGACCGACTCGAGCTCGGTCACGTTGACCCTCACTCCGCCCGCCGGCACCGCGACCTTGGCATGCACGATGAACCCACTACCCGCGGTGTTCGGCGTCGCGACGTTCGCAGGCTGCAACATCAACCAGGCCGGCGACTACACATTGACCGCCAAGGACGGGACCCTGGCGTCGGCGGTCAGCCAGAGCGTGACGATCACGTAGCGCGCTGGCCTGAGTCTGTTGGCTCTGAGTCCGATGGTGTCAGTGGGGTTTCTGCCTATTTGTGCCCTTTTTTGGGGTAATTGTAAGCTCGTGTGAGGAGATGGGGTCAAAGTCCGGCTCCGAGCTCATGCGACCAGAGAACTTCAGGGCGGGGGCACCGAAAGCGGACCCATGCCAGCGCAATCCCGCATCTTGATCGCAGCGGATGAGCCGATTCTCGGGGAGCTGCTGAGCTTCGTCTTCTCGAGACGAAGTCTGCGCGTCGACCTCGCGGCGGACGCCTCGCCGGCCACCATCCTTGCCACCGCCTGCGCGACACGGGCGCGACTCGCGCTCCTCGATGTCGAGTTGCGGCGGGGTGTGCCCGGAGGCCTGAAGCTCGTCCGAACACTCCACGAGCACGGCACTCGCGTGATCGTGTTCGCGCCTGCGGACGCGCTGACGCTGCGCGGCGCCTACGCCGAAGCGCACGTCGACGCGATCGCCGCCCGTTCACAGCCTCTCGATGATTTGGTCGCGCTCGTCGAGCGCGTGCTCGAAGGGCAGGCCGTATTGACGCCGACCGAGCGGAACGACGTCATCGCCGCGGCGTCGTCGAACGTCGCGGCCGGTGGAGCGTGCGTATTCGACCGCCTCACCGCAAAGGAGAAGCTCGCCGTGATCGAGCTCGTGAGAGGCAGCTCGGTGCAACAGATTGCGAAGTCCTCGGGCGTCTCGACCGCAACCGTACGGGGACGCATCCAGGCGATTCGTTCGAAGCTCGGTGCCAGCTCACAGCTTGCTCTGGTCGCCGAGGCGCACAAGGCAGGCTGGCCGCGTCCACGGAGCGGGCGGGCCGACGTTCCCGTCGTCGCTCAGAGCGCGTTGTATCGGTCGATCAGCTCCGCCTGAGAGTGGGCGTGCAGTTTGCGGAAGATCGACTTCAGATGGTTGCGCACGGTGTGCTGACTCACGAAGAGCCGCCGGGCGATCGACGCAACCCGTTGTCCGCCGAGCAGGAGCTCCAGCACTTCCTGTTCGCGTCGCGTCAGCACCGCGAGCTCCGGCGATCGCGTCGTGTGCGCCGGCGCGGACGGGTGAAGTGCCTCCGATGCCGGTCGTACGGCTCGGAAGAGCCACACGGCCAGCTGCGGACCGTCGACGCGCGAGAACGGAAAGAGCGTCAGCTGGGCCAGAGTTCGACGGTGATCACGGCTCACCACCTCGAGCGAGGCCGACGCCAGCTGCCCCTCGGCCAACACGTACGAGGTCTCTCCGAGTATTCGCCAGTACTCGCGGTGTTGGTCGGCGGGTACGTAGGGCGGCGGCGCGGCCGTCCCGATGGGCTGGCGCGCGTCGGTTGCGACCATGGCGTCGAGCGCGGGGTTCGAATACACGCGGGAACCGTTTGCGTGCATCGCGAGGGCGCCGTCGAGGGAGTCGTCGAAGAGGGCGCGCAACAGACGCAGCGTGCCGGGCCGGAGCCAATGGTCCGCGGGTGCCGACGGGTCAGCGGAGGACGGCGCGCTGGTTGCCATGCCCCACCCCTGTGACATCCGCCAGGTTTACGACGCGCATCAGTTCCGTCCCGCCCGCCGCGGTGCGTCCGGGACGCCGCGCCGAGTCCGCGACCGCCGAACGTGCGTTGGCGCATGAACGCGCGCGCCGCGACGAACCGATCGTGTCGACGCAACGGAGTGCGCGTCCCTCGTCTCGGTCGCGGCGTCGGCGCGGGCCTGGCGGAGGCGTTCATCCAACGTCGGTCGGGTGCGGCGGCGCAGGAACCACCACGCGCCGCCGATGATCAGCGCGAGCACGGCTGCGGCCGCGAGGAGGTCGACAAACCGGCTCGGGTGGGTGCCGATGCCGAACCTGACCGAGCGTCCGTCGGTCTGGTGGCCGTCGAAGTTGATGCGTCCTTTGAACGCGTAACGTCCCTTCGCATCGATCTTGACGAACATCTCGATCGTGCGCACGTCGCCGACTTCGACCAGCTCGGGCACCGACGTCACACCGCGGACGACGTGCCCGTTGAGATCGAGCTCGCCCACGAAGGCGGCGTTCGTCTCGATCGTGCCGGTGTTGCGGAATACCGCCTCGACGCGTGCCGACTGGCCGGGCGCGGGCTTGTTGGTCACCTCGAGGCTCTCGAACGTGCCGTTGCGGCTCAACGTGCCGAAGGGCACGACCTCGAACCTGACCTCTCGGGCGCCCAGCAGGACGCCCTGCGCGGATGCCGTCACGTGGGCGATGTAGTCACCGAGCGCGGTCGTCGGTGTCGTCTTCCAGTCGGTCTCGATCGAAGCCGTCGCGCCCGAGTCGACCGTTCGGTCCTGGAATGCGAGCGTCGCGACCGTCGTGGCGCCGTGCGTGATCGTCACGTTGAAGCTCGGTCGGATCTGGACGTTTCCACTGTTCACGACGATGTTCTTCACGCGCGCGCGATACCCCGCCTCGATCTTCTGTGGGGCGCGCGCGTCGAGCAGCGACCCGCGGATGATCTGTGCACCGACGACGCTGACCGTTACCGCGAGGTCGGCTCCGACTCTGACGCCCTGGCTACTGGCTCCGGTGGGAGCGGAGCCGTTCGCAAGCGGTTGCGAGAGTACGTGGACGACGCCTCGGTAGGTGCCGTTCGCGAGCTTCGGCGGCACCCGTATACGCAACCCGACCTGGCCGTGCGCTTGCGCCGTGAACTGAGTCAAGGAGCGTGACACGTTGGTCGGGTCGACGAAGTCGGCCCACCTTGCGATGTCGCCTGCCGCGGTCACGGCGAAGGTCGCCGGTGAACCGGAATTGTTGATCACGCCGATCGTCTTGAAGTACTCGCCGCCGCGGAGCACGCTGTCGAAGTTCAGCTGCGTCGGGTAGATACCGATGCTCGACGCCGCGTCCGCACGCTCCGCGCCGGCGATCGCGCCCGTGCCGGCCAGGACGAGTACCGCGAGCGCCGACGCGCCGACGCGCGCGAGCGCATTTCGTGTCTGCCGTTGCCCCCTCACCCGCACGGACGAGACCGTGTCAGATGGGAGGTTTCGGCGACACAGGCAAAATTGATGAATTTCGGGGTGAAACGCCGAAGTGAGCCGGGGCTGGACGGCCCCGGCTCACTTCCGCGGTTTGCTCAGTAATCAGACCCTTCAGATCAGGGCATCTCCGATCAAGTGGCTCCGCGCGTTCCGCTGTTCGGGACGTAGACGTGGCCGTGATCGGTCGGGCACAGGCTCACCATCGGCGAGTGCGCGATGACCGCCACGGTCCCCGCATACGTACCGGCCGGCAGCGTGGGCGGCGGGTCGACCGATAGGTCGAGCTTGCCGTCGTCATTCGAGCAAAGTTGACGCGGTCCGAGGTCGTCGAACGGTGTCACCACCAAGGAATTGATCAGCGGTATGTGCTGAATCGAGCCCGCCGTCAGCCCGAACGAAGCATCGAACGTCGTGATGTGCTTCCCGCCCAGTATCGGGTTCCCGTTCTGGTCCTTCGTTTGGATGAGATCGGTGAAGTTCAGCGCGAGGCCCATGGCCGAGTTGCCCTGGTTCTCGACGGTCGGTCCGCCGGTTCCGAAGTTCGTGTCGCCGTTGATCGTCTTCGGGACACCCGGGAAGATCTGGCCGAAGTTGACCGAACTGAAGTCGAGCGCCATGTCGTAGAACGGGATGATGTCGATGTAGAAGGTCTGTACCGTCTCGAGTCCGCCGATGGATACCACGTGCGTCTCGATCTTGTACTCGCCGTTCGGCTGGTCCTTCGACACCACGAAGGTGTTGTGGAAGAGCGCCTTCACGCCCTCCTGGCACAACGCGATCATGCCGTTGGTCGGGTCGTTCACGGCCGAGTCCGTGAGCTCACCGTTGTCGATCGCGGCCTTGAACATGCTGGTGTGGAGCGGATCGTGCGCGTTCGCAGTGATGGGGCCCTTGCAGTCCGGGTTCGAGCTCGACTGATCGATGCGAACGCCGTGCAGTTGAACCTTGAACGAACCGTCGCCGTGGAAGACCTTCCAGTACACGTCGCTGATGGCGCCGACACCGGCCGGGTGGTCCGCTGCGGCCCAGAGCTCGATGCGGCGCAGCGCCGGGGCGTCGTTGGTGTTCGGCAGCACCTGGATCAGGTGGTGCCGTGCGTCCAACTGCGTCGGCTTGCTGCCGCCGCTGCCGAGGTCGCACGGAACCGGGCTCGGCTTGTTGAGGGGGTCGTCGTCGAGGCCGTACCAGAAGGTCCGCGGCGGCGTCGGGTTGGGGGTACCCGTGTTGTTGGTCTCCGACCCACCGTTGGGGTTCAGGTCGGGCAGCGCCCACGAGCACTCGATATGGGCCGTGGTGCCTGACCCGCTGACGCTCGCCGATGTCGGCAGCGGCGGCGGGTTGCTCGTTCCGTTGTCCCGCACTCCGGTGAGCGCCGAGCCGGTGCCCAGTCCCAAGAGCGTGAGCGATGATGCGATCGCACCGACCACGAAGCGCTTGCTCCACGGTCGAGTCGGTCGCTTGGAAGTTGTATCCACAATTTCCCCCTGAGTTGCACCCTCGGCGTGCAGTTGCACGCCGCGCCGCCCGTCGCGACACCGTCGCGCGGGTCGGGCTCTCGCCCGGCCGGAGGGACGCTAAGAAAGCGTGTACGCAGAAACAACGCTGCGACGGCGAAATGACCAGCCTTCGGCTAGACGATCAGAATGCGCGAGGACCCATTCTGGGTCAGTGCTCGCGCGCGGTCAGAGGACGCGGTGCGCGACTGCGATCGCCTCGACCTGCGAGCCCACGTCGAGCTTCGCGAGGATCGAACGGATGTGCGACCGGACCGTCGCGAGAGAGACGACGAGCTCGCGTGCGATTTGCTTGGCGACGAGACCGCGCATGAGTCCGCGCAGCACGTCGTGCTCGCGCGTCGAGAGCGCGTCGAGCGCGGCGGCCAACTGTGTCGTCCGCCGGCTGATGTCTGCCGCGGCCCGAAGGAGGGCGTCCACCTCCGACAACGGGAGGAGGCTCTGACCGCTCGTCGCGCGCGTGACGCACACCAGGAGCTCCTCGAGGCTGTCGGTCCGGCTGGCGAAACCATCGGCACCGGCTTGGACGCACCGGGCGCGTAGCTCAACCGCCCAACGAGGCGCGAGGACCACGACCCGGGGCCCGAGGGCGCACAGCCTCGCGACGAGGTCGACCGACGGTGCGCCCATCGTCGGGTTCTCGAGATCGAGGAACACGACCTGGGGACCGCGCTCACGGACCTCTCGAAGAATGGCGTCGCTCGTGAGGTCGGTGGTTCGTGCGATGTCGTACCGGTCGGAGCTCGCGACCAAGAGCAGCGCCTCGACGAAGACGCGGTCGGCGGTCACCCACAGCAACTCGAGCCTGCTCGGCGCACAACAGGAGCGGGTGGCGAGCACGTGTGGATTATCTGACCTAGCGGCTCCCGCGTGCCAATTTGGCCGCATCTGTCCGACTATGCGGTGGTCTATGGGGTGGTCTATGCGGCGGCGATGCCGATGATCGGTGCGCTCGGCGGGTTGTTGGCGAGGCTGCCGACGAAGGCTTTGTCGGAGAAGTCGAAGACTCCGCCGTCGTTGGCGACCATGAGGTAGCCGGTGCCGTAGGCGACGAGGCCGGTCACTGGCTTGTTCAGGTGCCCCGCGCCCATGGATCCACGGAACGGGGCGCTGAACGCGAAGACACCGCCGTCGGAAGCGACGAGCCAGTACCCGCGGTTGTCCGGAGTCGGTGCGATCCCGACGATCGGCCGGTTGAGCCGAAGGTTCCCGGCGGAGCCGTGGAAGCGGGCGTCGCCGAAGCTGAACACGCCGCCGTCGGAGCCGACCATGTAGTAGCCATGCCCGGTCGGCGTCGCGACCGAGGCCACGACGGGACGGTTCAACGCGACGCCGGACATGTCGCCGTAGAAGTGCGCGTCGCCGTAGGGGAACGCGCGCCCGCGGTTGGTGAACAGCCAGTAGCCGTTGCCGGACGGCGTCGCGGAGATCGTGCTGACCCTCTCACCGAGGCGCAGCGGCGGGTTCCCGCCGTGACCGGCCGCGGTACCGAAATGCGACACGTCTCCGGATGCGTCGACTGTCCAGTAGCCGCGCCCATCGGCGCGCGCCGCGATCGCCACCTCGAAACCGCGCACAGAGCCGGCCCTCGGTGCGGTACCGAACGCGTACACCTTGCCGTCCGCGCCCAACATCCAATAGCCACTCCCCGGATCGTGCGGGGGCGGAGGGGGCGGGGGCGGGGGCGGCGGAAGGATCACCACGACCTTCGCGACAGTTATCGCGTTCGACGGCGACGACGAGGGTCCGGCGCCGACTCCGTTCGTGGCAGCAACCGTGAAGGTGTAGGTGCCCGCGGCCAGTCCTGTGATCGTTGCTTGGGTTCCGGTCACGGTCGCGGTCTTGCCGCCGGGTGACGTCGTGACCGTGTAGTGCGTGATCGGCGAGCGGTTGTCCGCC
>JBBQGQ010000027.1:0-57902 GCA_038323195.1 Acidimicrobiia bacterium
ACCAACAGCACGAACGGCTGCTCACCTTGTTGGGTCACGGCGACCGCCACGGAGACGTCACCAACACCTACCTCGCGAAGGAGCTCCTGCGCGACGTCTACAACGCGAAGACGGTCCGTGCCGCGCGGCGTCGGCTGCGAACCTTCTACGAACACTGCGACCAGACCGGCGTGCGCGAATACCGCCGGCTCGCGCGCACCATCCGGGCTTGGGAAGCCGAATTGGTCGCGTTCCACACGACCGGCCGTTCGAACGGGGCGACCGAAGGGATCAACTTGTTGATCAAGAAGGTCAAACGCGTTGGGCACGGCTTCCGCAACTTCAACAACTACCGGCTACGACTCCTGTTGCACTGCGGCGTCACCTGGCACACTGTCCCGACCGCAAGAGTGCGAGGCCGTCAACCACGCTTCATCGCGTAGAGCCCAATATGTCGCGCCGGGGGTGTCTCAGAACGCCGGCACCGTGGCGTTCTGGAGAGTGTCCTATTGCTGAGCTTGAGTGCGGAGGACGCGGCGCAGGATTTTGCCGGAGGCGGACTTCGGGATCGCGTCGACGAAGGTAAGTTTGCGGACCTGTTTGTAGCTCGCAACTCTCTCCGCGACGAAGCCTTGGATGTCGGCGGCGGTGATGTCCTGTCCGGGTTTGAGCACGACGTAGGCCGCGGGGATCTCGCCAGCCTCCTCGTCCGGTAGCCCGATTACCGCGGCATCTCCGATTTGGGGGTGGGTGAGCAGCAGCGCTTCGAGTTCGGCGGGCGGGACCTGGAAGCCCTTGTACTTGATGAGCTCCTTCAGCCGGTCGACGATGAAGAGGTGCCCGTCGATGTCGATGTGGCCGACGTCGCCGGTGTGCAGCCACCCGTCGTCATCGATTGTGTTCTTCGTTGCGGACTCGTTGTTCCGGTAGCCCTTCATCACCTGCGGGCCGCGTACCCACACCTCGCCGTCTTCGTCGACGCCGAGCGGGGACTGCGTGGCGGGATCGACGATGGTGACCTCGGTGTTCGGGACCGTCACGCCGACCGATCCGGGCTTGAACATGCCGGACGGGGTGGCGTGACTTACCGGTGATAGTTCGGTCATGCCGTAGCCCTGCACGACCTCGCAGCCGAGCCGCTCGCCGCACTCGATCGCCAGTTCGGCCGAAAGCGGGGCCGCGCCGGAGAGGATCCACCGAAGCGCGGAGAGATCGTAGTTGTCGACGATCGGATGCTTCGCGAGCGCGACCACCATCGGCGGTGCGACGAACGCTCGCGTCAGGCGATACGCCGCATGCAATGCCAGAAATTGCTCGAGATCGAAGCGCGGCATCGTGACGATCGTGGCGCCCGCCCGCAAACCCGTGTTCATGAGCACCTGCATGCCGTAGATGTGGAAGAACGGCAGCACCGCGACGAACGCATCGTCTGCTTGCACCCTGACGGTAGCGAGTGTCTGCTCGATGTTCGAGACGAGATTGCGGTGCGTGAGCATCACGCCCTTCGCCAGGCCCGTCGTCCCCGACGAGTACGGCAACACGACGACGTCGTCGAGATCGACCGGAATCTGTTCCGCGAGCGGTGCGCCCACAAGCGAGCCGATCGACGCGTAGCCATCAGCCGTACCGATGATGTACACCTCTTTGACTGCCGAGTCCGCGATCGCAGCACTGGCCGTGTCGACGAACATCGGAACCGTCACCAGACGCGTCGCGCCCGAATCGACGAGTTGGTGATGAACCTCGCCCGATGTATATGTCGGGTTGATCGTGGTGAGTACACCACCGGCCAGCGCGACGGCGTGGAAGATGACGGCGTACTCGGGACAGTTGGGCGCCAACACGGCGACGACCTCGCCCTTGGCGAGCCCACTCTCCAGCCAACCGCCCGCCTGAGCGCGTACCGCGTCGTCGAACTCGCCGTAGGTCACCGTCCGGCCGGTGGCCCCATCGATGAAGGCGGCCTTGTCGGCCAACTCGCCCGCCCGTTCCAGCACGAACGGCGTCAGCGGCAAGGCAGGAACACGCACCGACGGCAACGGACTGAGAAACAACATCGCCCCCGCTCTTTCTCACGTACTCGAAACTCGACCAGGGCAGTCTTGCCCCTCGCCGGTGCCGCGGCCAGCAGAGAACGAGCCCAACCTCCGCACCACGACCCGACGGCCGTGGCTTCACGCCTTCTGCGCCGCCGGCGCAAGGTGTCCCCAAACTCAAACGCGCGTCCTATAATCCCGGGCGCCCACTGCCACAGATCGCTTGACATTACGGGTGATCTTTCGGACATCCGCGACATGGTTGCGGGGTGCTGGAAGGGTGCGCGGATGACTTTTTCTCCGTGCTTGACCCGCCCCGAAAGCGCGTCCCCGAACGACACCTCAGCCCTATCCCAGTACGCCGGCACGGAGGCGTCCGCGATCGTGGCCAGGCGGGCACCTGCGCGAGGGTGGGTGCGGCGGTTCATCCTGCGCGTTCGACCCGGCGCGCGAAGGCGGCGAGCCTTGGTTGCGGAACGACGTGGGCTCGCGGGGTGCGGCCAAACCCGTCGGGTTCTACGGTTCCGACTGGCAGTGAAAAACAAGGTCGGGAGACGATCGTCAGCATGAACGAGGCCTTGGTGCATGGACCGGACGTACCCCAGGCCGGCCACTTCCAGCTCCTGTTCGATCCCGGCACTGTTCTGGCCGCCGTGGTTGGGCATCGGCGTCGATTCCGCGACTCCGTCGGCTCGCTCACCGACGAGGAGTTGGCGAGTGCCTCGCGCTGTGAGGGTTGGACAGTTGCCGATGTGTTGCGCCACGGGATCTGGGTTGACGGCACCTTTCGCCGAATCTGGTCGGGCGAGGGATCTACGTTGAAAGGCTTCGATCCCCGCACAACGCCAAACGAGTTCGTCGAGTCCAATCGAGCAGTGCCCGATGAAGAGATTCGCCGGCGATACCTGTCGTCGACTAAGGACATGGTCATCGAGTTGGAGTCCGCGCAATCGGAGCGATTCGGCGATCCCAGCGTGACACCAGCCGGTCCAGTGCCTTGGTGGCTCAGTGTGGTGCACCTCGGCTGGGACTCGACCGTCCACGAACGCGACGCGCTCTCGCCCTTGGGCCACAAGGTGGAGGCGAACCCAGCAGAAACGTTGCCCTTCCTCGCGTACTGTCTCGTGCTGAGTTCGTTCTTCGCCGGACCCGATCCGTTAGACGTGCGCGTCGCCGATATCCGCCTCCAGCGCGGGACCGGGCCCGTAACTGCGTGGACAATCACCACCGCCGCCGAAGCCGACGATGAACGCCTGTCGGATCCGACGTCCGCGGTGCTGACCGGGGAACCCACCGACATCATCGATGCGCTCTCGGGTCGCGCTCCACTCACGGACGTACTCAACGGCCACCCAGCCGTTATTGAACGACTGGGTGGACTCGCGACCTACTTCACATCAAGCAACTGAACACCACCATCGAGCAGCGCCGATACGAATCCAGCGCCCCAGAACAACGTCCCATAACGACGGCGCCGGGGTGCCCCAGAACGCCGGCACAGTGTCAAGGTGCCGCTGACCGCCGGTCCAGCGGCTACCCCAGCCGAGTCGCGGTGATCAGGACGGTCTCGAAGTTCATGACGAACGAGCCGCCGTGATCGTCGATGGCCGCGCCGATGGCTTCGAACAGGCGGTGTCGGACCGCTGGTTCGAGGGCGGCGTGGTCGCTCCGTGAGACAAGCTGGTCCAGCCACTCATCCCGCTTGTAGGCCCGCGTCCATGGGAACCACTTCTCCGTCGGCGCACCGAAGTCGGGCACCGCTGAGACGGCGTCGATCTCCGAGCCGAGCCCGGTCTTCACGTCGGATGACCGGTTGGCCGCATACCCCCGGAACAGGCGGTGGCCGCCGCGCGGCACGACACTCGCGTACACCTCCTCGAGAGCATCGGCCAGATCATCGGGCTGACACCCGGCGTTCCAGATCAGACAAAGCCTGCCGCCCGGCCGCAGCACAGAGGCCGCCTTGGCGGTGGCGATAGGCAGGTCGAGCCAGTGCCAGGCCTGCGCCGAAGTCACCCGGTCGAAGGTGCGACCAGCAGCGTCCCAGCCTTCGAAGGCCGCAATCTCCACGTCGACCCATGGCCGCGGGCGATCTCCGCCATTCGTGGAGCGAGTTCCACGCCCAGCACCTTGGCGCCACGCTGGGCAATCTGCCGTGAAGCAATCCCCGTGCCACAACCCACGTCGAGAACGTCCAGGCCCGCAGGCACCGGACCGAGCAGCTCATCGATCACCGCATCGGGATAGGTCGGCCGGAACCGGTCGTAGCCTCGGCTTGCTGGTCGAACAACCTCGAACGTTTCCGGGCCAGAGGGCGCGCTGCCAGACGGTCGCGTTCGTCGTTGGTATCCACAGACGCCAGCCTGCCCCAGACCGCCGGGACCGGGGCGTTCGCGATCGGAGCCTCACTGCCAGCAGGATGTGTCTAGCCCGAGCGGCCAACCGGTGGGACTAGCGGCCGTGCGTGTCTCGCATCGGCACTCCTGCTTTGCGAAGAGCGTGCCAGACGGTGCTCGCGTTGACCCCGAAGTGCTTTCCGATCCTGGCCAACGACCAGCCTTGGTCGTAGAGCTGGCGGGCTTCGTCGAATCGGTCGGTGAGCACGTTTCGGCGTCTTGGAGCACCGGCACGCTCAACGTGCTTCATGACCGTCGTTCGGCTGATGTGAAATTGCGCGGCCAAGGCGTCGATGAGCTCGCCTTGTGTGTAGAGCTCGATGAGTCGTTGCACTTCGTCAGTGCTGAGGCGATGTTGGATTTGGCGGAGCGATCGGGTAGTTCGAGCGGGTGGGTGGGCGCGCTCCTGACCAGCGAGAATGCGTTGAAGCGTGGTCACGATGTCGGGGTTGGAATAACGTCCCACAACCTCCACCTCAGGTCAGCTGCGGCGTCAGGCCGACGCCTCGCCAACTTCGCCGCAGGCCGCGCTCAGGCCGCGAGTGGTGAAGATGTCGTTGAGCGAAGTCGCTGCGGCCTTCTCGGACTCGTCCGGTACCCAGCCGTAGATGTCAGTAGTGGTTCGGCTGCAAGCGTGCCCGAGACGCTGTTGGTTGATCTGCGTGCGGACACCCGCTTGACGCAGCAACCCACCCGCCGAGTGACGAAGCGCATGGAAGGTGACGCCGTCGAGCCGGGCCTTCTTCGTGGCGGGGTTGAACACTCGGACGCGGAATTTGGTGTAGCGGACCGGGCCGCCTGCATGAGACTGGAAGATGTACTCGTCAGGCTCTCGACGTTCGGTTCGTGCGAGGGGCTCGGACAGGATGCTCGTGAGAAAGGCCGGCAAGGAGCGCACGCATAGCGGCAGTTCGGTGCGCGCTTCTCATACGGGAGGCTCGAACCTCGACGCATGCAAGACTCCGTGTCGTGAAACCTCGCGATCCCGGCCATCACGACGACGAGCGGATCGTGGAACTGATCCGCGTTCCGAGCATCGTGGAGGCACAAGGCATGCTTGCCGAACTTCAGGGCCAGGGCATCCCGGCGATGACTTCGACCGACGACGTGGGCGGGCAGCGACCCAGCCTGGCGTTCGCGCAGGGCTACAGCGTTCGCGTCTTCGAGCATGACTTGGAGCGCGCGAATCAGGTGCTCACGGACCTCGGCCAGGACTGAATCTCCGGCGCGGCGAGTACTGATCGGCAGGTTCTGGCGCACAGGGCGTGGTGTTGCCTATCGGCACTTCGAGGGCGGGGCTTGGTGGCTAGCGTCAGCTGCGATGGACCGCGCTGATGACCTCCAGCTCGCGTTCGATACCTCGGTCCTGGCGGCGGAACTCGCGCTCGCGCACTTCGAGTCGGGCGTTTCGGCAACGTTGAAGGCCGACGGCACACCTGTCACCGAAGCCGACCGGGCCGTCGAGCGCTTGCTTCGGGAGACGTTGTCGGAGGCGCGGCCAGACGATGCGTTCCTAGGCGAGGAACTCGGTCGACTCGGCGAGTCCGATCGGATCTGGATCCTCGATCCGATCGATGGCACCTCGTTCTTCAGTTGGGGTGATCCTAACTGGCGAGTTCAGATTGCTCTGGAGGTTCACGGGACCACGGAGGTCGCGCTCGTCACCGCGCCTGCGCTGCGACGCTGTTGGTGGGCGACGCGAGGTGGCGGTTCCTTCGAGTCGTCCTGGCCACGCGAGGAGACCAAGACGCGGCGGCTCAAGGTCAGTACGAGGTCGACGCTCGCCGATGCCCTGCTCGGTGCTGTCGACGACAAGTCCAGAGCTCGTCTGCCACCAAGTGCGGCTCGGGCACCGGCGACTCCCGTTCCTCCCGTCGAGCTCGTTCGTGGCGAAATCGATGCTTTCTTGGCCGAGTGCTGCCACATCTGGGATCACGCGCCGTGGGTGCTCATGGTCGAGGAAGCCGGCGGCCGATTCACGGACCGAACCGGTGGACGTTCAAGCGATCAGGGCGGCGGCCTGTACTCGAACGCCAGCCTGCACAGTCAACTACTCGCCGCGCTTCAATACCCTCGTCCACACTGATCGGCAGATGCGTAGAGCGGATACTGCGTCGCCCTCATGACCGCTGGTGAGAGAGCGCCGTGAGTTGGCCTCATGGGTCGTGTCAGCAGCCGGGGTCTCGGGTCGCGTAGAACCTGCCCCCGTTGGGCCAGGTGTACAGGACATGGGACTGGATTCCTGATGCGTCCGACGGGAGTGTGGTCCCGAGCGCGATGTCCAAGAAGTGGTACGTCTTCGATCCGAGTTTGCCGCCACCGATCGCGCTGAACTGCCCGGATGCGACGGTCCCGACCCCGTTGGTCGTGACGCGCCAGTGGACGATCGTTCCGTTGACGAACCGGTTGTAGCCGACGTGCAAGGTGTTGCAGTTCTTGAATGTCGTCGCGAAGATGTTCCCTGGCGCCGATAGCGATGTCGAGCTCGTCTCGATAAGTGTCTGCAGTTCGGGGCCGCCGGCGTTGTAGTCGCCGACGGCGGTGCACACCGATGAAGCGGCGCACGACACGGCGTTGAGTTCGTTGATGCTTGTGGGTGAGGGGTTCGGGCTGGAGTCGATCGACCATGTCGACCCGTCCCATGATTCGGTCAGCGTGTTGCAGGGTGAGAACGGGCAGCCGGCTCCACGGTTGCTTGAGCTATCGCTGCCGACCGCGGTGCACGACAAGGCGGCACTGCATGACACTCCATTGAGGACGTTCAGGACTGCGCCGAACACGTTGGGACTGGGCATGATCGACCACACCGAGCCGTTCCATGACTCGATGAGTGTCCGCGCGGTCGGGCCGGCGCCGGGGAATGACCAGCCGACGGCCATGCAGGCGGCGTCGCGACACGACACTCCGTTGAGGACATTGGTGTCGGTCGACGACGTATTGGGGCTCGGCACGACCGCCCACGTTGCGCCGTCCCATGACTCGATCAAGGTCTGAAGGGGGTGGGGGCCGGGGAAGTCGTGACGGCCGACGGCCATGCAGGCGGCCGGACCGGCACACGACACACCGAACAGCGCGTTGTCCACATCAGTGTTGGGGCTCGGGACGATCGACCAGGTCGCACCGTTCCACGACTCGATCAGCGTCTGTTCGCCTCCGGTGGGATGACTGTCGGTGCCTACAGCCACGCAGAACGTCGGTCCGCTACACGACACGCCGTTCAGAAAGTTGTTATCCGTCGCTGAGGGGTTGGGGCTCGTCCGGATCGACCACGTCGTCCCGTTCCACGACTCGATGAGTGTCTGGAAGGTGCTAGCCCGGGTCGGCAAGTAGTACCCGACGGCGGTGCACGATGACGGGCCGCTACACGACACCCCGGTCAGAACGTCATTGTCGGTGGGCGACGTGTTCGGACTCGGCACGATCGACCACACCGAGCCGTCCCACGACTCGATCAGCGGCTTCTCCTGATCCCCGCTGTCACGGTAGTCGCCGACCGCAACGCACATCGCCGGACCCGGACACGCCACACCCAGCAGCCTGTTCTCGTGCACGGGCGAGGTGTTGGGACTCGCAACGATGGACCACGAGACCGCGCTCGCGCCCGCCACCGCGCCGGAGACCTCCGAGCCAACGAGGATGACCACCGCAACAACGAGCCGGAGACTCCGCCGGACACCTACCATCGCATCCCTTTAGGACGAGAGGCTGGACTGGCCTCGCGCCGCCACCCGAGGATCCCGCCGACACTACGCACGCGACAGCCCAATGTCGACGGAAGCTTGGACCTCGGCGGGTCGCTTCCAGGACCTTCGGTCTGCAAGTCCTCGAACCACCTGGGCATTGCCCAAAGGGGTACGCAACCGAGATCTCGATCTCGACCACCGGCCGTTTCTCCGGCCTGCTTGCCGATATTGCACAGGCAGTGCAGCGATACGTACCCTTCGCGCTCGTGACGCCTCGGCACTGGAGACGACAGCGACGCGGCGGCACGGAGCGGCGAGTGGAGTCGACTCCATGAATATCGCTCCCGTCGCCGACGGCCGCGCGGCCCGGAAGGCCCACACACGCGACGCCATCGTCGACGCGATGCTTGATCTCATCACCGACGGCTCCCCGCGGCCGACGGCGAAGGAGATCGCGGCACGGGCGGGCGTCTCCCTGCGCTCGGTGTACGTGCACTTCCACGACCTCGAGGACTTGTTTTGCGTCGCCGCGAAGCGTCACTACGCTCGGGTCGCGCCGATGCTGGCGCCGATCTCGGCCGCCGGTTCGCGGCGGCAAAGGGCGACCGCGTTTGTCGGCCACCGCGTCGAGCTGTACGCCAAGATCGGGCCGGTCATCCGCGCCACCCAATTGCAAGCGCCGTTCTCGCCGACACTCGCCCGGATCGTTCGCGACGCGCAGGCGCGTTCGCGGCACGAGATCGAGCGCCTGTTCGACGCAGAGTTGGGCGCGATGGACGAACGCGAACGCAAGCGGAGCGCGGGCATCATCGACGTGATGACGAGCTCGCACGCGTGGGTAACCCTCACGGAGTCGCACGGCCTGCCGGTGGCCGACGCGCTCGAGAGCATGGTGGAAGCGATCCTCCTCGAGCTCGGGTCGGGCTCGTGACGCGGTTCCTGCCGGAGCCGATCCGTGCTCCGGTGCTCGCGGTGCTGCCACTTCTGCTGATGGTCGCGTTCGTCAAGGTCTTCTGGTCGACGGTTCCGGCCGAGATCTACTTGGTCGGGACGATCCAAGGGTTGCTCGTCGCGCTCGTGTCGCTCGGCTTCGTGATTGTGTACCGGGCGAACCGGATCGTGAACTTCGCAGCGGCCGACCTCGGCGCCGCGCCCGCATCGCTCGCGTTGCTGCTGTTCGCATCGCTCGGCTGGAACATTTACGTCTCGATGTTCCTGGGCCTCGGCGCGGCGATCGTGCTCGGGGTCGTCGTTGAGTTCTGCTTTCTCCGGCCGTTCTTCAACGCGCCGCGATTGATTCTCACGGTCGTGACGATTCTTCTCGTCGACCTGTTATCGGCGCTCGCGATTCTGCTGCCGCAGTGGTTCGGTGGCAGCGGCGACGTCAACTCCTACCCGCCGTTCTTCGACGTGCACTTCCACATCGGACAGCTCGTTGTCTTCGACGGCAACGACGTGCTCGTGATGATCGTCGTGCCGTTGGTGCTCATCGCCCTCGCGGCGTTCTTCCGCTTGAGTGCGATCGGCGTCGCGTTGCGGGCGAGTGCCGAGAACGCCGACCGCGCGTCGCTCCTCGGCATCCCGGTGCGACGGCTGCAGAGCGTCGTGTGGGCGCTCGCCACCGTACTCGCGTTCGTCGCCATGTTCCTGCGGATCGGTGTGGGCGGCGAGATCCTCGGCCGCGCACTCGATCCGGCCGTGTTGTTGACCGCGCTCGGTGCGGCCGTCATCGGCCGCATGGAGCGAATGCCTACGGTGGTACTCGCCGCGATCGGCCTCGGCATCATCGACCAAGCAGCGGTGTTCCACTACGACAACGTCGACATCATGAGCATCGCGATCCGCGCCGCGATCATCGGCATCGCGCTGCTCGTACAGCGGGCCGACACCTTCGGCCGGCTCGCGAGCTCTGCGACGTCGACATGGGAGGCGTCGCGCGAAGTGAAGCGCGTGCCGGCCGAGTTGCGCGGTGAGCCGGCGGTGCGGGGCGCGTACGCAGGCCTCGCGGCGCTTGTAATCGCGGCGATTGTCTCCGTTGGCGTATTCCTGCCGGATGACAAGGTCAAGCTGGCCGGGACGATCGGCGTCTTCGCGATCATCGGGCTGTCGCTCGTCGTCCTCACCGGCTGGGCCGGGCAGGTGAGCCTCGGGCAGATGGGCTTTGTCGGAATCGCCGGCGCGATCGCGGGCACGCTCACGACTCGTTACCACTGGGACATCGGCCTCGTGCTGCTCGCCTCGGGCGCGGCAGGCGCGGTGATGACCGTGGTCGTCGGCATCCCCACACTGCGAGCACGCGGGCTCGCGTTCGCGGTCGCGACGCTCGCGTTCTCGCTCGCCGCGAGCAGCTACTTTTTGAACTCCGGATATTCGCCCGTCAAGAGCTGGGTGCCACAGAGCAGCGTCGCACGAACGCATGTGTTGGGCGTCTTGGCCGTCGACACGGAAGTGCGGTTTTACGCCCTCGTCGTTATCGTGCTCGCGTTGAGCGTATTGATGATGCGCAGTCTGCGGAGTAGCCGGATCGGCCGCGTGCTGATCGCTGTGCGCGACAACGAGCGCGCGGCCGAGGCCTATTCGGTCAGCGCGGTCGGCTCGCTCGTCGTGGCGTTCGCCACGTCGGGCTTCCTTGCGGGCATGGCCGGCGCGTTGTTCGTTCTCCAGCAGCGTGCGCTCGATCCGCCGAACTTCGACCCCACGCAGGGCCTGCTCGTGTTCTCCATGGCGGTGATCGGCGGTGTCGGGTCGATCGGCGGTGCGATCCTCGGCGCGGTGTATTTGAAGGGCACGCAGTACCTCCTCACGCAGCCCGAATTCGCGCTGCTCTCGACCGGCCTCGGAGTGTTGATCGTGCTGTTCATCTTCCGTGGTGGACTCGGCCCGGCCTTCGGCGACGCGCGCGACGGACTGCTGCGCATGTACGCCCGGCGCCGCAACATCCGCGTCCCGAGCCTGCTCGCCGACACGCGCGTTCAGATCCCGCAATCCGAGGAGCTCGACGTCGCGGCCGCGCTTGCCGACGCGGCCGCACACGCAGACACGCTCGTCGAGGTCCGCGAGTAGTGGCGACCGCAGCCGAGACCCGGCAATATCCGCCCCGGAAGGTGCTGTTCCGCCTCTTCGGTGTCGACGCGCACCAGCCGCGCGGTCCGCGCCGGTTCTTCGACGAGCTCAGCGCCGGCCAAGCGCTGTATCCGTTGATGGTGCTGATCGGCTTGCGCGCGGCGGAGCAACTCGACCAGACCGCGTTCGGCATCCTCACGCCTGACATCCGCAAGGAGTTTCACCTCTCATACGGCGCGCTCCTGGCGCTCGTCGGCGTGACGACAGTCGTCGGGCTCGTCCTCACCGTCCCGATCGCATTCTGGGCCGACCGGTATTCGCGCGTCCTCATCGCGGTGATCGGCGCCGCGGCGTGGGGCGTGTTCGGGTTCCTGACGGCGCTGTGCATTACGACGTTGATGCTCGTGCTCGTGCGCTCCGGCGCGGGCATCGGCCGGGCGGTGATCACGCCTACGCACAACTCGTTGCTCGCCGACTACTACCCGCCAGAGGTTCGGATCGGGATATTCGGCGCGCACGCGATGGCGCTCGCGTTCGGCGCGACGCTCGGCCCGCTCGTCGGCGGTGTGCTCGGCCAGTTCTTCGGGTGGCGGCTGCCCTTCGTGGTGTTCACGTTCCCGACGGTCGTCCTCGTGTTCCTCGGGCTGCGCCTCAAGGAACCGGGCCGCGGGCACTACGAGCGGGCCGCGGCCGGCGCGCGCGACGACGTCGTGCACACCGACGAGGCCCCGCCGTCGTACGCCGAGTCGGTCCGCATCGTCTTCAACGTCGGCTCGTTGCGACGGATCTTCTACGCGTTGCCGTTCCTCGCGGCAGGCTTCATCGGCCTCATCACGCTGACGTCGCTCTTCTACCAGAGCGCGTTCCACCTCGATGACTGGCAGCGCGGTATCGTGACCGCGCTCGCGGAGCCGGCTCAGATCGTCGGCATCCTGCTCGGCATCCCCCTCGCTACGCGGCTGATGCTGCGCGATCCGGGCCTGTGCCTTCGCATGCTGGCCGTGCTCGGCGGGGTTATCGGCATCGCGTGGACCGTGTTCGCGTTCGCGCCCTGGCTCGGTCTCGCGATCGCAATGCACGTCGTTATTACCGGACTTTTCGCGATCCTGACGCCCGGCATCTTCGCCGTGCTGTCGCTCGCGATACCGCCCAAGGCGCGTTCGATGGGCTACGCGATCGCGGCGTTGTTCATCATTCCTGGCGCGTTGTCGCTCTACATCATCGGCGCCGTCGCCGACACCTACGGTCTGCGCATCGGGTTGTTCATCGCGGCGCCGATCTTCGTCACGGGCGCGTTCGTGCTCGCATCGGGCGCGACGTTCGTGCAGAGCGACATCAACCGGGTGTGGACGTCGACCGCGGCGCAAGCCGAGGTCACGCTCAAGCGAAAGCAGGGCGAGGTCAAGCTGCTGCTCGTCCGCAATCTCGACGTGCACTACGACGGTGTGCAGGTGCTGTTCGGTGTCAACCTCGAGGTCGATCAGGGGGAGATCGTCGCGTTACTCGGCACGAATGGCGCCGGCAAGTCCACGCTGCTGAAATCAGTTGCTGGTCTCGTGCAGGCCACGAACGGTGCGATCGTTTTCGACGGGCGTGACATGACATACGCGCCGCCCAACGAAGTCGCCGGCCGCGGCGTTGCACTCTTCCCGGGCGGCCAGGGCGTGTTCCCGTCGCTGAGCGTCGCCGAGCACCTGCGGCTCGCGAGCTGGCTGCACCGCCACGACAAAGAGCACGTCGCACGCTCGACGGGACGCGTCCTCGAGCTCTTCCCGATTTTGCGCGACCGGCTGGCCGAGCGCGCCGGCAACCTTTCGGGTGGCCAGCAGCAGATGCTCGCGTTGGGCATGGCGTTCATCGAACGGCCGCGCCTGCTGATGATCGACGAGCTGTCGCTCGGGCTCGCGCCGGCAATCGTCGAACAGCTCCTGCCGATCGTGAGCGACATCTCGGCGCAGGGAACGACGATCATCCTCGTAGAGCAGTCCGCGAACCTCGCGCTCACGATCGCGCATACCGCGTACTTCATGGAAAAGGGCGAGATCCGCTTCAACGGTCCGACCGCCGAGCTGCTCAGACGTCCCGACGTGTTGCGGTCGGTGTTCCTCGAAGGCGCCTCGAAGGGCATGGCCGCCACGGAGAACGGAACCATGGCGGCACCGCGCGTGCGCGTGGCGGCGCCGCACGGCAACGGGCAGCGCGACGCGCCGGTGCGCTTGTCGCTCGACGCGGTGAGCAAACGTTTCGGTGGCCTCGCGGCGCTGAGCGACGTGTCGTTGCGCGCGGCGGCCGGCGAGGTGCTCGGCTTCATCGGCCCGAACGGCGCGGGCAAGACGACGCTGTTCGACGCGATCTCGGGCTTCGTCGTCCCCGACCAGGGGACGATTATCTTGGGCGAAGGTACCGACGCGGTCGACGTCAGCCGGCTTTCTCCGGCCGCGCGCTCGCGCCTCGGACTCGGGCGCTCCTTTCAGGACGGCCGGCTCTTCGCGAGCCTCACGGTCGCGGAAACGGTCTCGATCGCCTTCGAGCGTCACCTCGAAGCGCGTGATCCGGTCGCGGCGGCCCTGCACCTGCCGTGGATCGAGGACACCGAGCGCGACGTCGAGTTCAACACGGAGCGCCTGCTCACGCTGCTCGGCATCACCGACTTTCGCGACAAGCTCATCCGCGAGCTCTCGACGGGGAGCCGGCGCATCGTCGACCTCGCGTGCGTGCTGGCGCACGCGCCGTCGGTGCTGTTGCTCGACGAACCTTCGTCGGGCATCGCGCAACGGGAAGCCGAGGCGCTCGGGCCGTTGCTGTTGAGCATCCGCGAGCAGACCGGCGCGACCTTGCTCGTCATCGAACACGACGTACCGTTGTTGCTGAGCATCGCCGACCGTCTCATCGCGCTCGATCTCGGCGAAGTGATCGCGCAAGGCGATCCGCAAGAGGTCGTCCAGTGTCCCGCCGTCGTGCAGTCGTACCTCGGGACGAATGAAGCTGCTATCGCTCGGAGTGGCACGACAGAGGCGTAGTCACCGAAGAACCGGATCAGAGGGGGAACACTGGATGGCCATGCAACAGGCACCTCGCCCGCGACGGTCGCAATGGGTGCGCTACGCGCCCTACATCGCTGTCGCGTTGATCATCGTTATCGTGGCTGTTGCCGCGCTCGTTGTGTCGGGCGGCAGTAGCAAGAAGAAGAAGGTCACCGTCGGCGGGGGCAGCACCGTCGTTGCGAAGTCGGGCACAAACGGTGTGCCGCTCTTCTACAACGACGCCAAGGCGCAGGGCGTCATCGACAAGTACACCTGGCAGGACGATTGCAACAAGACGACGGGCTACGTCGCGGTCCCGGTCCTCAACCCACCGCCGTGCGTACCCAAGTTCAGCGGGGACAACGGCGGCGCCACGTCGCCGGGCGTGACCGCCGACACGATCAAGGTGGGCTATTACATTTCCAAGCCCGACCCCTTGTTCGACGCGGCGCTGAAGGCAACCGGCACCTACGACCCGCCCGACCCAACGGCGAAGGTGTACCAGGCGTACCTCAACCTGTACGCGCACGTGTTCGAGCTTTACGGTCGGCACTTGCAGCTCGTGCGCATCAACGGGACAGGCTCGAGCAGCGACGCCGTCGCGGCGCGGGCCGACGCCGACAAAGCCGCGGCTGCCGGCGTGTTCGCGGTACTCGGCGGGCCGCCGCAGGCGAAGCAGTTCGGCGACGAGCTCGCGCAGAAGCGCATCCTCTGCCTCGGTGGCTGCATCATCAGCCAACCGCAGAAATACCTACTCGACAACGAGCCGTACCTGTACCCGATCGGACCCTCGCCCGACGAGACGTCGACGCTCGTCACGCTGCTCATCAAGACCCAGCTGCTCGGCAAGCCCGCCCAGTGGGGCGGTCCCGACGTCAACGGCAAGCCGCGTACGTTCGCGTTGCTGACGTACAACACGCCCGACGGCCAGTACACCGCGGCGTGGAACGACTTGACGAAGAAGATGCATGACATCGGCGCCAAGGTCGTCGGACATGTCGACTACTACTTGAACTTCCCGACGTTGCAGGCCGACGGCCGCACGATTGCCGCCAAGCTGAAGCAGACCGGCGCGACCGACATCGTGTTCACCGGCGACCCCATTTTCCCGAGCTATCTCACCAAGGAGATGACCAAGCAGAGCTACTTCCCCGAGTGGGTGATGTCCGGCACGGTGCTGGCCGACACGGTGGCGTTCGCGAAGAGCTTCGACCAGCAGCAGTGGAAACACGCGTTCGGCATCAACATCTCCCACCCGCTCACGGCGAAGACCGACCAGGACGCCTACTCAGTGCACGAGTGGTGGTACGGCACGCCGCCGGAAACCGACAACAACTACGGCGTCGTGAACGCACCGATCGAGATGTTCATGGAAGGATTGCAGACGGCCGGACCGCACCTGACGCCGCAAGCCTTCAAGAACGGCGTCGACGCAGTCCCGCCGAACGTCGACCCGGCGGTCCCGACTGTCCGACCGATCATCACGTACGGAGAGCACGGCTTGTGGCCCGGCATTGCCGACGACCCGGGTGGCGCTGACAATGTGTCGCTCCTTTGGTGGGATCCGACGGTGCGCGGGCCGGACGAGACCGGTTCGCCCTCGCAGGGCGCGTACCGCGTACTGAACAACGGCAAACGCTACGTCGCGAGCCACTTCCCGACCGAGCCGCTGCCGTTCTTCGATCCCGCGAACACGGCCACGGTGTATCCGGCCGGTCAACCCCCGGCAGATCTCGTGCCGCCGAAGTATCCGGTGCCGGCGAACGCGCCGAACCCGAACAAGTGAGCTAGTCGCCGCCTGAGTCGCCGTACCCGGGAGGGTTTCCCTCCCGGGTACGACTGCTCGCCATTCTCCCGCGACGAGATGACGTCCGCGACGTCGGGCGGCGGTTCAAACACGCGCCTGAATTCGCTGGTTGGGGGCTCGAAGGCAGCCATTCGGCAATCGCGGTCACGTAGCGCGGACCTGCGGTGTCTTTACGGCAAAGGTGAGCGATAGCGAGAGTAGGTCGGTGACCGACGACGGCGCCGCGGTGTTCGCGGACCTCTACGTACAGCTGCGTCGGTTCGCGTCTGTCGTTCGCTCATTTGAGATGGACGCAGACGATTTGATTCAGGAGGCATTGGTGCGAACCTTGGCGCGGCACGCCCTGGACGAGCTCGACGATCCGCTCGCGTTTCTACGGACGGTGATCGTTCGGCTGGCCTCGAACGATCGACGAAGTGCAGGGCGTCGGCGACTGGCACTGGGTCGGATACGGGGCGGCGCCGATGATGTGCGGGTCGTGTATCCGTCTGACACCGACGATCTCTGGCAGCTCGAACCTGCCGACCGTGCCGCGGTCTACCTCGCGGTAGTGGAGCGGCGATCGCACCGAGAGATCGCCGGGGTTTTGGGCTGCAGCGAGGAAGCGTCTCGCAAACGCGTGTCTCGTGCCCTCGTACGGCTGAAGAGCGACCTCGCGGCGGAGGCCGACAATGGGTGATCTTGGTGATCGCCTCACGACGATCGCCGAGAGCGGGACTTCGCGTGGCGCCGATGTCATTTGGGACGAGGCTCGCCGGCGCGTACGCCGGCGGACTCGCGTACGCGCGCTGCGCGCCGGAGTCGCGCTTGCTGCGGCGATCGCCGTGGTCCTCGCCGTCGTCTTGCCGCACGGCTCGACCCCCAAGAGTCATGAGCCGGCCGCCTCGTCAGGTGTCCTGGCCCTCCCCCGAGACGCGACGCTCGCGCGTGCAGATCTTGCGCGATCGAGCGGTGCGGGCATCAGCACGGCCGCGGTCGTCGCCAACGATGCTGCATTTGGTTTCGATCTGTACGAAAAGCTGCGTGCGACCGCCGGAAACGTCATCTTCTCGCCGCAGAGTCTTGCGACCGCCCTTGCGATGACGGTCGTCGGGGCGCACGGCCCGACGGCGTCCGAGATGCTGCATGTTCTGCACGCGCCGGATACGACGCAGCTCTCGCAGCAGATGAACGCGCTCGATCTGCGGCTCCTGGCGCCCCGAACCGGTACGCCGACGGACACCTCACCGAGCGAGGTCACGATCCCGGGTGTCGGCGCTCCGCACGACGGTTCTCCTGCCCGAATCACCATCGACGACTCGATGTGGGCGCAGGCCGGGTATCCGTTCTACAAGACGTTCCTGGACACAATCGCCCGCTACTACGGCACCGGAGTGCACCTGGTCGACTACGAGAAGGACCCCGAAGCGGCGCGCGTCGCGATCAACCACTACGTGAACATCAGGACCGCCGGCCAGATCCCCGATCTCCTACCCGTAGGCGTCGTCAATCCGCTGACACGATTCGCACTCGTGAACACGTTGACCTTCAAGGGCGCGTGGAAGACGCCCTTCCGTAGCGCGGGCACGCAGAACTTTCAGCTCCTCGACGGCGGAACCGCCAACGTTGCGATGATGCGGGTAGAAGCCGACGCGACCAGCGGCGCCGACTACCAGGCCGTGCAGCTGCCGTACGTCGGAGGTGCGTCGATGACGATCGTGATCCCCGATAGCGGACACTTCGACGACATCGAACACCGGGTCGGCGAGACACTCGGTGCCGTTCGCGCTGCACCGGCGGCCCAACGACACGAAGTCGTTCTGGTCATGCCCAAGTTCGATTTCTCGTCATCCGCGGAGCTCAAGAACCCGCTCGAAGCGCTCGGCATGCGAACTGCCTTCTCGTATGCCGCGGACTTCTCGAACATGACGCCGACCAACGATCTCACGATTACGCACGTCATCCAGGACGCTCATATCGAAGTCGACGAGAAGGGCACGCAGGCGAGCGCCGCGACCGCGGTCCTCGGCGAGTTCCTCTCGCTACCGCCCACCTTGAACGTTGACCGCCCATTCCTGTTCACGATCACCGACGACGCAACCGGTGCCGTGCTCTTCCTCGGACGCGTTACCAATCCGAATGCTCGGTGACGCTACGGTCCGCGGACACGGGGAAGGCCGAGTCGGATCCCCGAGAGGACACCTCGGCCGCCGCTCGACACCGGCGCGGCACGAGGCGTGATCCAGCGAGACCGTGTATCGCGATCGCGACACCGATCGCGATGCAGACGTCACCGATGCTGTACACGTTCGCGAGCGGAACCGCGTGCGGCACGGCGAGGATGTCGCCCAGGAAGAGCAGATGCGGGTGCGGCACCGCGGCCGAGTTCAGGAAATCGGTCGAGTTCGTGAGCCTGCCAGCCGTGCGCAGAGCACTCCGCGACGCGGGCATGACGCCGTTGTTCGCAAGGATCGCGATCAGGTTCAACGTCGCGCCGAGCGCGAGCACTCGCATTCCGGCGAGGCGCCGGTTCGCGACCACGAAGACCGCCGCGAGGGCGTACGACCCAATGTGGAGGACCCGATGGAGCCACGGGCTCCCGCCCGGGACCACGGAGACGATCGCGATCTGGATGGCGAGGGCGCCGAAGATCGCCGGGGTGTACCGCAGACGCACCCGGCCCAGGGCCGAAAGGCTCCCCCCGGCGGGTCGCACCGTCACCACGCTCAAAAGGACGACGGCGAGCAGAAACACGGGCGGACTTCCCCTGACCTGTGGACTCAGATCCCGTTGACTCGACCTCGTATCGACAGGCACGGTCACTCCCTGTTGCGAAATCTGGCTGGGCCCTCAAGTGCGGGCGCCCGATTGCCGAAGTCCCTGGTCACTCACCGCGCGCACCGCGCGCCCATCGAAAGGGACAATTCGGAATGAAATCACGCGTCGTCCGCATCGCCATCGCCCTCGCGGGCCTCGCCGCTCTCGCGGTGGTCACCGGAGCCAGTAACAAATTTCACTGAGGACGACGCGGCCCTGACGGCCGCGCCGACCGACAGCTAGACGATCGCGCGTCGATGAGCCTCTGAGACGGCCTCGACGCGCGATGTCGCGTCCAGCTTCCGCAGGATGTTCGATACGTGTGCGGCGGCGGTGCGGCGGCTGATGAACAGGGTCTCGGCGATGTCGGGGTTGCTCTTGCCGATCACCACCAGGCGCAGCACCTCGAGCTCGCGCACCGAGAGCGCTTCGTCGCCGTCGATCGTCGTGCGCGCCGGGCCGAGCCGCAGCTGATGGGCGCGGGCCAGCGCCACGATCGCGGTGTCGAGACCCGCGAAGCCGTGGGTCGTCGCCGCGGCGCGGGCCCGCTTCAGGAGCTCCACCGCCAACGGACGGTCACCGGCGTCCAACATCGCCTCCGCCTCGCGCCAGCGGAAGTACGTCGCGTAGTACGGCAAGCCGATCAGCGCGAAGGTTTCAGCGGCGCGGTGTGCACGGGCGACGACCTCCTCTCGCCGTAACCGGCCGACCTCGGCATCGATCCCCAGCGTGTACGCATCGAGGAGCGGACTTGACCGCGCGAGCTGCGCCACGGCGGTCTCCCACGCCGCAACAATCTCGGCCGCGCGCGCTTGCGCGTTCTCGATCGCGGCGATCGACTGACCCGCCATCGCCGCGACGGCACTGTCCGCCTCGACGCGCGCGCCGACCATCGCGAGGCGACCGTGCCAGAACGTCTCGCGGTAGTGCTCGGCCGCGACCGCGGCCTGACCCCTGTCGACCGCTCGTCGGGCACCCTCGACATCGCCGTTCCAGGCCCGGGCATCGGCGCGCAGCATCTCGGTCTCGATGACGCGGTCGGAGTCCTTGGGCGCGGCGGCACCTACCGCGTCGGGCCGAAGGCCGCTGAGCACGGCCTCGGAATTCCCCGCCGCGTAGTCGACGTAGGCGCGACCCGTCGCGCGCGCCCACGCGTCGAATCCCTCGATGAACACATCGTCGATCGATGCCATCGCGCCCGCGGCTCCCGCGAGGTCGCCTTGCATGCAGAGTGTCAGCGAGCGCAAACGTCGACTCACCACGAGGTAGCGCCGCAACCCGAAGCGCTCGACGAGCACGTCAACCTCGTCGAGGACGGTCACAGAACCCGGGAGATCCAGAAAGTCGATTTTGAAGGCGGCGTGGTTGTAGAGCACGAGCGCGAGCATCGACTGCGCGTTCGCGTTCCGGGCGATCTCCTCCGCCCGTTCGTATTCGGCCTCGACCCGCTCGAACTCACCGTACGCCTCGTAACACCATGCGCTCACGAGATACGCCCGAGCTTCGAGCACCGGATCGCTGACCTCTCGCAGCGCGGCCATCATCTGCGCGGCCGGCTCGCGGACCTCGGCCGGCGTGCCGTACGCGACAAGATGCTCGACGCGGCTCACGAGGAACCGGGCGCGCGCGACGGGGTCGACGCGATCCAGGACCGGCAGCAAGGTTGTCGTCGAGAACTCGAACAGCTCGGCCGCGCGATCGGCCTCCCACAGCAGCGGGTACACGTGACCGGCCGCCTCGACGCCCCGGCTCGCGTCGAGCGAGTATGCCTCGTCGAGACCTGCCCGGGCGAGATCCGCCGCGCGTCCGATGTGACCGGCCAGGCCCGCGGCGTCGGCCGCGTCGAGCAGCAACGCCGCGTGATCGATGCCGGCGACCGCGGGCGCGTCGTCGACTGAGTCCCACCAGCCCAACGCGAGCTCGTAGTCGTCGAACGCGGCCTCGAACGCGAACCTCTGCTCCGCTTGCTCCGCCGCGGCGACGAGCCACCGCAGTGCCGAGGACGCATCGCGAGCCGCATCCCAATGCCGCGCGAGCTCCGCGATGCGGTCGATCCCGACCGCGACGGCCGGGTGAGCCGTGAGCGCGGCCGCAATCGCGCCGTGCAGCGCGACGCGCTCGTCGGGGAGCAGCTCGTCGAGCACAGCCTGGCGCAACAACGCGTGTCGGAAGTCGTAGCTCGTGCCGTCGCCCCCTGCGATCAGCAAGCCACGGTCGACCGCCGCGCGCGCTGCACCGCGCGTCGCGTTGTCATCGAGCCCGGCGGCGCCGGCGAGCCATGCCTGCGGCGCGGTCGCGCCGATGACCGCGGCCGTCCGCACAAGGTGACGACTGGGCTCATCGAGCACACTGAAGCGCGCCAGCATGAGGTCACGAACCGTCTGCGGGACGCCGGTCGTCCCGAGCGCGGCCACGAGCTCCTCGACGAACAAAGGATTCCCATCGGCGTCGTGCGCGATGCGCCGAATGTCGGCTGGGCTTGCGTCGGGGCCGAGCAGAATCTCGGCCATCTCGGCGGTCGAGTCTTCTGCGAGCGGTGTGAGTGCGATTTGGCGAGTAGCGAGCCGTGCGAGTTGGGCAATCAGGTCGCGCTCGGCGGCCGCGTCCTCGGCCCGGTACGTGACGACGAGCAAGATCGGCTCCCGGCCGAGATTGTTGGCGACGTAGCGCAACAGCGCGCTGCTCGCGGGATCGACCCAGTGCAGGTCGTCGACCACGAGGACCAGCCGCGTGCGTAACGCGACATGGGCCAGGAGCTCGACGACTGCTTCGAACAGCAGGTGCTGACCACCGGATTCATCCCCGCCGGCGGCATCGGACTCGTCCAGGGACAGGTGCGGGAGGAGACGTGCGATCTGAGACCGGACCCGGCGCGGGAGATCGTCGGCCGCGATGACGTCGGCGGTACTCAGCAGCCGTCGTAGCGCCTCGGTCCAGGGCGCGTACGAGACGCCCTCGACGCAACCGCCCCGGACGACGTGTGCCTTGTCGGCGACCCGGGCCGCGAACTCCTCGAGCAAGCGGGTCTTCCCGATCCCCACTTCCCCGCGAACGAGCACGAGCGATCCGGCGTCAGCCACGCCCTCCAGCGCCTCGCCGAGGGCCGAGAGCGCGGACTCACGCCCGATGAGATTCGGGGTTCGCTCGCGGCGCCTCACGACTCCTCATTGTGGGCGATTCGATGTGAACGTGCCACGTCGGCCTCCCGCGCGCCCAAACCCACTGCCCCGTGTGTCCGCACGTGCCACGCAAAGTTGTTGTACGGACACTTTCTGCGAACTGGTCAGGTGCACAATGGTTCGCCACGACCGTCCCCTGCAACATGGCAGCAGTCGCCGATCACGGCGATGGCCTGGGTAAGGGTGAGAGGACGTCATGAAGAAGATCGCATTCCGCGTGGTTACCGTTGGTGCTGGCCTGCTCGCAATGCTCGCCGTCGGTGGGGCGTGGGTCCGCGGCTGATACAGCGCATTTCCGCCCTCGCCGGGCAAACAGCATCAACTTCTTGACACCGACAACACTGGGGTATGTCGGCGTCAGGAGTGAGCTGGGTTGGTTCAATGCAAAACATAATCAGCGCCGCGCTCCCGCCGCGGCGCTGATTATGCATTTGCCCTTGTTCCCGTTGGACATCGACGCACGAATGAGGCGTTCGACGATCGACGGGGGAGTGTGGTCGGCTGGGAGTGTCGCGCCTCCCAGCCAACCAGCCGGCAAGGGATCGTTTCCTGTTTGGCCCCTGCGTCCGCTCCGCTGACGCGGACACTATCCGTGACGACAACATCGGTTCCAGCCCCCTCGGCCGTCGCGGATTCGCGCCGCTGCCGAGGCAATGGCGCGTGGCCTTCGTAGGTGGCGCATACGCGTTCCGGTTCTACGGGCCCGATGGTTTCGGACGTGGATGGACGCCGGCTGGAAGTCACGCCACCGACGAGGCAAGCGGTGCCTGGTGTCGGCCCTTGCAAAATTCCCGGCGACGATGTCGAGAATTCGGGGCCTGCTCCGTCCCAGGGGTGCATCGGCCGGAAGGGCCGACGTCACACAAGGAGAACACCATGGCCAAGTACCTGTTGCTCAAGCACTACCGGGGCGCCCCGGCGGCCGTCAACGATGTCCCGATGGACCAGTGGAAGCCCGACGAGGTCGAGGCCCACATCCGGTTCATGAACGACTTGGCAGCTCGGCTCGAGAGCAGCGGCGAGTTCATCGAAGGACAGGCGCTGTCGCCCGACGGCGTTTGGGTCCGCTCCGACGGCGAGGGGCGGCCGCCGGTGACCGACGGCCCGTTCGCGGAAACGAAGGACTTGATCGCGGGATGGATGGTGATCGACGTCGACAGCTACGAGCGAGCGATCGAGGTCGCCGGTGAGCTGTCGGCAGCACCCGGGGCCGGCGGCGAGCCGATCCACGAATGGCTGGAAGTCCGCCCCTTCCTGACCGCGCCGCCCAACTTCACTCATTGACGGTGGACCCGTTGAAGGTGGATGGGGTCGAGCTACGCGAGCTCGTCCCTCGGGTCTTGAGCGTCCTCGTCCGTCGCGGTGCAGACTTCGCGACGGCCGAGGACGCCGTACAAGAGGCGCTCATCCGCGCGCTCTCCGCGTGGGCGAACGACCTGCCCGCCGACCCGACGGGGTGGCTCATCACGGTCGCGTGGAGAGCCTTCCTGGACATGACGCGCGCAGACGCCGCGCGCCGCGACCGAGAGCATCGATTCGACACCGAACCGCCGGCCGGCGCGATCCCGAGCGCCGACGACACGCTGCGCCTCTACTTCCTGTGCGCGCACCCCGACGTGCCCCCCACGTCGGCGGTTGCGTTGACGCTCCGAGCCGTGGGTGGCCTCACGACCCGCCAGATCGCTCAGGCATACCTCGTGCCCGAGCCCACCATGGCGCAGCGCATCAGCCGCGCCAAGCGCATCGTTGTTCAGAGCGGTGTCGGTCGGGCCGGTGTCGCCGCGGGATTCGATAGGCGTCCCGGCGACGTGCGCACGGTGATGCGGGTGCTGTACCTCGTCTTCAACGAGGGCTATTCCGGCGACGTCGATCTCGCGGCCGAGGCGATCCGACTGACCCGGCAGCTGGTTGCCTTGGTGGACGACCCGGAGGTCCACGGGTTGCTCGCCCTGATGCTGCTGCACCATGCCCGCCGCAGCAGCCGCACCCGATCGGACGGAAGCATCGTGCCTCTCGCCGATCAGGACCGCAGCCTGTGGGACCCAGAGCTCATCGCCGAGGGAATCGACATCGCACAAGCGGCCCTCGCGCGCGATCAGCTCGGCGAATACCAGGCGCAAGCGGCGATCGCCGCGCTCCATGCCGACGCGGCGCGTGTCGAGGAGACCGACTGGGTCCAGATCGTGGAGTGGTACGAGGAGCTACTCCGGTTCGCCGACACTCCGATCGTCCGGCTCAACCGTGTGGTCGCAGTTGGCGAGGCCGACGGCGCGCCCGCAGGACTCGCGGCACTGGCCGAGGTCGACGAACACGTCCCGCGGCGCGAAGCGGTCGCCGCGTACCTCCACGAGAAGAACGGCGATCTCGAACTGGCTGCCCGCCTTTATGCCAAGGCAGCTCGCAACGCACCGAACCTCGCAGAACGCGACCATCAGACGCGCCAGGCCGCGCGACTCAACCAGCACCTGCAACAGCACAGATGACCTCGGCGCGGGCGTGAAGATGACCGCCAATTGCTCCTAATGTGCGCCGCCCGTCGTCTGGAGCTCGATGACCTGCTGGAATGTCGGTCGGTTCGTGGTGCGCATCGTCTCGGGGATGAGGCCGGGCGTGAATCCGGTGCGCGAGGCCGGGCTGAGCCAGGTACGGGGGTCGGGCCCGAATGTGGCCGACAGGTTGACCGCGACCTGATCGAGCGCCGTCCACAGCGATGCCCGACACGCTGCGAGCGAACCGGCGCCGCAGTAGTGGAGGTTGAACGGCCCCTTCACGGGGTCACCGAGCAAGGTGCGCAGATCCTTGTCGACGTAGGACTCGCCCGAATCGCCACCGAGATCGCGGACGGCGCCGAGGTCGGTGATCAGCGAGCCGTACACGGGTCCCATCACTGCGTCGGCGATCTTCGGCCACAGCGCGTCCATGATCGCCGGTCCGGGACTGTCGTAGAAGCCGTTGTTGTCGGCGTCGAGACGGGGTGCGTCGTCCCGCACCCACCGGTCGAGCAGTTCCCGGATCTTCGCATCGAAGCCGTTCGGTGGACGGCCGCGGTGAAGCACTTGGCTGATGACCGGCCACACGAGTGAGCGCTCGTCCTGGGTTGCAGCACGGTTCATCACACCGACGTCACCGGCCAGTGTCACCTTCCGTGCGAAGCCGTCGAACATCTCGACGCGGTGCACCGAGCCCAACGGGTCGTCGTCGCCGTGCATGAACCCGGGTGCCGATCGGTTGTTCCAGTTCAGCAGGATGCCGTTCGGCCCGGTGACACCATGCGGGTGTTCGTCGCGAGTGAGGAAGCCGCGCCAGTCGTAGTTGCCGTTGCCGAGGGCGGGAAGGCGCCGATCGAGGCCCGGCGCACGGCGCGGCAGCAGGCCGGACGAGTAATACGCCGTTGCCGTTCGCGAGGCGTACGCCCAGTTGAAGGTGAAGCCGAACTCGTTGGCAATGTCGAAGAACTTCGATGGTGTGGTGGCCTTGCCGTCGGTCATGTCACTGAGGGCCGCGAGGTTGAGCCCGTCACGCCCGAAGGTCGAGCGTTGGCGGGTCAGGACGATCGGATGGCCGTTCGACGTTGCCGTGCCGATGACCGGCCCGTGCACCGAGGTCGGGTACACGAGCGGCTGCCCGTTGAGCAGCCCGGCGTCGAAGATGTCGAATGGTCGGCACACACCCTTGTAGAAGTAGTGGGTCGACTGGCGCGTCGCCGGGGTGCCGTTCGGGTTGCAGAGCGACTCGGCGAACACGTCGCGGATGTCGTTGTTCGCGGACGTGAGGCTCCACGCGTAGTTCTGCGTACGACCGATCAGGATGTACATCGACAGGCCGGGCACACCGACACCCTGCGCCTCGATGCCGGGCGCGCTGAGTTGCTCCTGCTCGACGATCTCCGGGTAGTAGTAGCCCAGTTGAGGACCCATCACTGCGAGCGTGTTGCCGGTGGCCGAGCGTGCCGGGTTCACCACGAGGAAGTTCGATATCTGCTTGCGGGGCACCGGACCCGCCGCCGGGTAGGTGGGAGCGGTATACGGCGAGGTCCCGAGCGTCTTGGACGCGTTCGTTGCGGAGTGCGCTCCGACGGGCGGCTGGCGCGGATCGAGCGACTCGATCGAGCCTTCGTCGATCGTCACCGCACCGGTCACCGGGCCGCCCGTGAGCGGTCCGTAGTCGAACCGCTGGGTGATCGTCGTCGGCGCCTCGGGGTCGTCGAGGAGCATGGCGTCCTCCCACGCCTTGCGACCCTTGGCGGCGCCGAGGTGGTTCTCGAGCTTCGAGAGAAACTCGGCGTTCGATGCCTCCGCGCCGCCGCCGGCACCGAAGATCGAACCGATGAACGCGGTCACCGCGATCACGTCGTTGACCGTCACGGGTGGCTGCCGGATGTTGTGCGCGCTGAAGTACGCGTTGACGCCGTCGGCCTCGGCCTGCGCGTCAGCGATGATCTGGCGACCTTTGTCGCCGTAGGTAGTGACGAGGAGCTTCTGTTGGTCCGTCACGAGCTGCTCCGTCTGCGCGCTCGGCACAAACGACTGGCCACTCGTCACGAGACCGAACGCATTGATGCCCGGGATGTCGGCCAACGCGACGCGAGCGGGCCCGCGCCCGAGTTGTATGAGCAGGCCGCGGTCGCGCGCAGTCACCCATCCCGTGCCGAACGCGAGATCCGCGCGCGTCCGGCCGGTGATGTGAGGCACGCCGTACGCGTCGTAGACGATCGTGGTGCCCGGGTGGCCGGTCGCCTCGACGTGTGTGGCGCCGACGGGCTCGAAGTTCTCGGGGAGGTACGAGCGCGCGATGTCGGCGTCGGTGACGTTGCCGCGCAACGGCGTGAGGCTGTCGTAGAGGGGCAGCTGGTCGAGCGAGTTCGCGGTCGTCGGAAGTCCGCCGTAGTTGCCGGGAGGCAGTATGTAGAAGGCCCGGTCACCCCGAGCGATCTTGGCCGGCAGCGCCGCCGATGGCAGCATGGCGCCGGCGAGAAGCACACATCCGAGCGTGACCGTGATCGCGCTGCGACGAGTGGCGTTCCTCATCGTTCCTCCCCGTGGTGCCGAGCACCGCTCCCGCCTCATCCTGCCAGGATCTCGACATTGAGTCGACTCGATTGTGCGGCTCGTGTTACCGAGAGTGACCAGGAGGATCAGAAGTACCGCTACCGCGGCGGGCCAAGGCGAATCACGGCACCGACTCGATCACGCGCGCGGGCGAACACTCCGTCCGCGTTTCCCCGCCGATCGTGCGAGTAGATTCCGGCCGTGCCGCGCCTGGCAATTCGGTCCTTTGCGGCGATCGCGGCGGTCGTCGCGGTCGTCGCGGTCGCGACGACCGCGTGTAGTGGGAGCAAGAAGGCTGCGCCGGCGACGACGAACGCGCCGAGCACGAAGTCGTTCGCCGTGGGCGAGTTGTCGGAGACGTTCGTGGACGCGCACCGAACGACGGCCGCGAACGGCAACCTGCCGATTCGGCCGAGCCGCGCGTTGTCGACGACGATCTTCTATCCCGCGCAAAAATCCCCGACCGGCATCGCGACGAAGAACGCGACCCCGGACCGCGCCGACGGCCCGTATCCGCTCATCATCGCCGCGCACGGCTTCGGCGGCTCGCAGGCCGAGATGCAGGGCTTGAGCGAACAGTGGGGCGCCGCGGGCTACGTCGTCGCCGAACCGCTCTTCCCCTTGACGAACGATCGCACCGCAGGCGGTCCGGACGCCGCCGATTACGTGAACCAACCCGCCGACATGAGCTACGTCGTCACGTCGGTGCTGCAGGCGTCGGCTCGCTCCCGCGGGCTGCTCGCCGGGCTCGTCGACCCGAAGCGGATCGGCGCGGCCGGTCACTCACTGGGCGGCATCACGACGCTCGGCCTCGTGGCCAACACGTGCTGTCACGACACGCGTGTCAATGCGGCGATCGTGTTCTCGGGAGATTCGGAGAGCTTTCCGCACGGCCGCTTCGACTACGCGCAGGCACCGCCGATGATGTTCGTTCACGGCGTTGCCGACTCCGTCGTGCCGTACGAGTCGAGCGTCGACGCGTTCAACCAGGCGAAGGGACCGAAGGCCTTGGTCTCGGCCGTCGGCGGAGGGCACGACAGCACCGTCGGGACTTCCGGAAAGTGGTTCGCAGGCATCGTACGGGTCACGACCGATTTCTTCGACGCGTACGTCAAGGGCGAGCACGCCGCAAGTAACCGAATCGAGAATGACGCGGTCGCCGGCCTGACGCGCGTCGTGTTCGACCCCGACGTGAATTCGATCGTGACCGTACCGACGACGCCGGCTCCGCCCGTTCCCGTGCACCACGCGTCGGCGACGCCGACGACGGGTCTCGCCGACGGCCAGACGGTGTCCGTTCGATGGTCCGACTTCACTCCGAACAAAACCGTCAACATCGTGGAGTGCTCCCAACGCAACACGTTTGACCCGAGCGCCTGCGACCTCAAGCACGCCTCGCTCCTGCAACCCGATCCCACCGGAACGGGGACGGGCTCGATCAAGATCGTCGCCGGTTCCGTCGGCACTGGGGTCTGCGATGGCACGCATCCCCAGTGTGTCGTCATCGTGAACGACGGCGGTGCGCTGACCCCCGCCGCGAGCGTCAGGATCCCGATCACGTTCGCGGCCGGATGAGGCACGATTGCCCGCTCGCGTCTCCTAGACGCGAGCGCGCGCGACCGGCGTGCCGGCGACGTCGACGGTCGTGCGGAGCACGCAGCCGCGTAGTTCACGGTGATCGGAGTGTCCGCCGGTCGTGACGTAGAGATCGCGCCCGGAGAAGCACACGCTCGTCGTGAACGCCGACGGCGGTGTGAGCCTCCCGTCGACCTCGCCCTCGGGTGTGAGGCGCGCGATGCCGCCGGCCACGAGCGCCACCCATACCGCGCCGTTCTCGTCGAGCGCGATCCCATCCGGGTGCCCGAGCGCCGACACATCGACGTGGCGTCTGGAGCCGCGTTCGATGTCGAAGACGGTGATGTGTTGTCGGCGCGTGTCGCTGAGGTAGATCGTCCGACCGTCAGGCGTGCATGCGACCCCGTTCGCGTGCACTACGTCGCCGAACATGATCGTGGAGTTGCCGTCGAGGCCGACGCGCCAGAGCTCACCGGGGACGACCTCGGCCTCGGGGTCGAACACGGCGAAGCGCAACGCGCCGGCGTAGACGCGCCCCGTCGGATCGGTGCAGAGATCGTTCCATCCCGCGACGCCGTCGACGTGGAGCACCGTGCGTTGCTCCTGGCCTTCACGGACGTGTATCACGTCACGCCCGGAGCACACGATCCCGCCGTCTTCGTGGACGGCGATACCACCGACTCCTCGCCGCTTCGGCACCACCGTGGTCACCGCGCCGGTGTCGTCGATTCGGTAGACGCCTCCGCCGAGCACGTCGGAGTAAACAAGTGATCCGTCGATGTCGATCGTCGGCGCTTCCGCGAGCCCGTATCCGTGCGCGATCACATCCCAGTCCATCGCGGTGCGAGCCTAGGCCGGTCGTCGGTGTTCCTCTGCACGACGAGTTCCGTTTTCGAGCCGGATCACTTGGTTCACCTTTCCTTCGTAGGTTGCACCATCCGTCCCGCGACCTCGTCCCGCTGCGACACGCGCGCACGGCGGCCAGTTCCTACGCGATCGCCACGGCGAGATCACGCGACCACCGTCGCTCGGAAGGATTGAGCCGGCGCGATTCAGCTCGCTGTCGACGAGGTGGTACGACGGGGCCATGCCGGACCGAATCGAGCGTTCGCGAACCAAGTCGCAATCGCGATCGACACCGCCCGACTCTATGAAACACGATCCTCCCGGGTCGCCGAGGATTCGATCCGGCTCCAACGCGCGAGTACCTTCCGCCGGAGATTCGCGGAGCGGCTCTCGGTCATCGGGTCGCGCGCCCGACGTGGCCGCGATGAGACGAAGAAGGTGGACAAGGTGACGGAGCTCACGCGTCGGTCGTTCCTTGCCGCATCAGCCGCGAGCGCCGCCTGGCTCGCCCTCGGAGGCTGCAGCTCGTCGTCGGACGACTCAAAGCGCGGCGCGGCGTCGAAGAGTACGACGTCGCTGCTCCCCGCACCGAAGACGGCGCCGTTCGACACGGTTGTCGTGCTCATGCTCGAGAACCGGTCGTTCGACCACCTCCTCGGATGGGTTCCCGGCGCCAACGGTAAGCAGGCCGGACCGACCTATCCCGACCTCCACGGTCACCCGGCACCGACCTACGCGATCGGTAACGATTTCCAAGCCTGCGGGGACAAGGATCCTTCGCACGACTGGCAGTCGATGGTCAAGCAATACAACGGCGGCAAGTGCGACGGGTGGCTGCAGACCCAGACCACGGGCGACCACTTCCCGATCGGCTACTACGAACGGGCACAGGTACCGATCCTCGGAGCCCTCGCCAGCAGCTACACACTCTTCGACAGCTACCACTGCTCGCTGATGGCTGCCACGTGGCCGAACCGTTTCTACATGCTGTGCGCGGCGACGGATGTCGACGAGACCGGTAGCTCGTACCCCTCGACGATCGCGGAGCGGCCGTCGAAGCTCGACCTGGCGATCTTCGACCGCGTCCGCGGCGCGGGTTTGACGACGGGCTACTACCAATGGGGCGAACCGATGACCGGCCTGTTCCAATCGGCTCGCTACGACAACATCACGTATCCCATCGCCAAGTTCTACGACGATGCCAAGGCCGGAACCTTGCCCAACGTCACGTTCGTCGAGCCCGACTTCACGACGATTGCCGAGTTCCTCGGCACCTCGAACGACTACCACCCCCACGGCAACATCCAAGTGGGTGAGGGTTATCTCGCCCAGGTATACGAGGCGCTACGCAGCAGCCCCCAGTGGGATCGGATGGTGTTCGTCGTCAACTTCGACGAGAACGGCGCGTTCTACGACCACGTCGTACCGCCGAGCGTCACGGACGACAACGTCAACCCCAACCCGGGTTCCCACCCCAACTACAAACAACTCGGGTTCCGGGTGCCATGCATCGCGATCGGGCCGTTCGCTCCGCAGAAGATCGAAACCAACGGTCCCTACGAGCACTGTTCGATCCTCAAGATGATCGAGTGGCGCTGGGGGCTCGAGCCCATGACGGCGCGCGATGCGAGCGCGAGGAACCTGGCGGAGGCGCTCGACTTCAGCACCCGGCGCGAGGCGGTTGACCTGCCTGCGTTCGCACCGCCGGCGAACACGCCGTGCCCACATCCCACTGTCGCGCTCGCCTGAGCCGGCGCGGTCGAGAAACGTCGCCTATAGCTCCGCGAGCGGTCCGAGCACGGCCGCTGGGTTCCGGTACGCCTTCATCTCGATCAGGTTTCCGCTCGGGTCGACGATCATCATCTTTCCCTGCTCGATCGGCTCTCCGATGTACGAGAGCGATGCCGGTTCGACGATGACCGCGGGATCGACGAGTCTCTCGACGAACGACTCCCACTCCGGCCAGGACAACGTCGCACCGAAGTGTCGCGTTCGTGGCATCGGATCGATGACACCGGCCGGATCGTTCTGCAGCGTCACCTGGGCGCCGAACAGCAAGGCGTCGGCGCCCAACTCGTTGCGGCGTCCGATCTGCGCACCGAGTTGCCGTACGTAGAAGTCCACCGACTCCTGTAGATCGCGCACCGGAAGCGAAAGGTGAAATATGGGTCGCATGCCGGTCCTCCGTTGTCGTCGACCCAACGATCGCGCACTCCGCTGAGAGCGGCGGCGAATTAAACCGTCAGCTGGCCTTCGACGCGAGGGCCAGGTAACGGTGCTCGGCGTCGTCGATGTCCTCCAAGGCCCAGCCGCCCGCCGCGAGCACTCCGGGCAAGACTCGCGGGTCGAGCAACGCGTCCGGCTGCAGCTGTTGCTGGTGGCGACAGGCGAGTGCCTCGCGCCCCACCGGATGAAAAAGCGCCAGACGGCACTTCGGTTGGGCCGATCGAGCCAACGTCCGCAGGAGGCCACCGGGGTCGGGGACGTGGGTCAGAAGTCCGGCAGCAAAGATCGCGTCGACACGGCTCGGCGCGAAGGGAAATCGCGTCACGTCCGCGAGCAGCAGTCGGGCGTGCACGTCTCGCTCGTGTCCGGACGCGGCGCGGAGCATTTCCGGCGTGACGTCCACTCCCACGACGAGCCCATCGTCGCCGACCGCGCGCTGCAACAGGGGAAGCGCTCGGCCCGTGCCGCAACCGAGATCCACGACGACGTCGCCGCGATCGAGCCGCAGCGCCGCGATCGCGGCTGCGTACGCCGGCTCGTCGTCGGGGAAGCGTTCGTCCCAGCCCGCCGCACGTGGACCGAAGAACTCTCGTGTGCGGCGGAGATGCGCGTCGATGAGCTACTCCAGTGCGATCATCACGTTGGCCGCCGGCATTCTCGCGCCGAATCTCATCACCTCAGCGATTTCCGTCGAACTTGGGGTGGACACCGTCGGGACGCGGTGGGAGGCTGCGAAAGATCTCGGCGTCGCCGGGGAGGGGGTTCACATCGTGCCGAAATACTTGGTAACTGCTGCGTACAGCGCGGACGGCGTGAAGGGCGTCATGAAAACCGGCGGGACCGCACGCACCGAAGCCGTGCGCAAGGCGGTCGAGGGTCTCGGCGGCAAGATGGAGAGCTTTCATTTCGCGTTCGGCGGTGACGACGCCATTGTCCTCGTCGATCTACCGGACAACGTCGCCGCGGCCGCGCTCGGACTCGCGGTCTCCTCGACCGGTCTGGCCGCGGTGAAGACGACCGTCTTGCTCACGCCCGAGGAGATCGACCAGGCCGCCTCGCGCTCCGTCTCCTACACGCCGCCCGGCAAATAGTCGCGCCCCGTTCCTCCACGGATTCGCCCGCACAGATTCGGGCGCATACTCGAGGGCGTGATGACCTGTGGACCCGGGAAGATCTCACGGCGGCGGTTCCTCGCGGGCGCGACAGTGGCCGTCGCGGCGGCTTGCTCCTCGCACTCGCGCCGGCCCGTCGTGCGGGCCGTGTCCCGACCGGATCCGGGCGCGCCGCGGCGGGTCATCGCCGTCGGAGCCGGTCTGGCCGGTCTTACCGCAGCGGTCCGACTGCGCGACGCCCGATGGGATGTCGTCGTGCTCGAGGCGCGCCCGCGCGTCGGCGGGCGAGTGCACACGGTGTACGGCGGTGAAGAAGGTGTGCCGTTCGACCGAGGTCTGCGCGCGGAGGTCGGCGGCGAATCGATCGACGACACCCATACGTCACTGCGGAACATGTTGCGCCGATTCGGCCTTGCCACCGAGCGTCGTCCCGGAGACACCACCAGTCGTGCCGCGCAGGGCCTCTTCCGGTACCGCGGCCGGACGTACACGTTCGCGCAGTTGACGGCACTCCGTGGGGGCGCCGTGCTCGGCGATTACTTGCGCGTCGATGACGAGCTCCAGCGCCTTGCCGAGAAGCATCGGGTCGATCCGGAGCATCCGGAGGCGGCCGTCGGCGCCGTGGAGCTCGATGGAATCAGCTTCGCTACCTGGCTCGACTCCTTGCATCTCGTACCCGAGGCGCGATTCGTCGCGGAGCAAGCCAACGTGTCGCTGTACAACGCGGAGCTCTCCGATCTCTCGATGCTCTTCGTCGCTCAGCAGACGGCGGTGACCGCCGGAATGCTCGACAGCCAGTCGGAGACGATGCGCGTCGCGGGAGGGAACACGAGGCTTCCGAACGCGATGGCCGCCCACCTCGGTTCTGCGCTCGACCTCGACGCGCCCGTGACGGCCGTTCGCCGAGACGGCGACGTGGTCGGCGTGACCGCCCGCGGGCGCGAGTATTTCGGCGCGCACGTCGTGTTCGCGGTGCCGCCGCCGCCGTTGCGCGCCGTGCGTTTCGACCCGCCCTTACCGGCGCCGATCGCGGCGGCGATCGCCGGGCTCGACCTCGGTGCGGCAACCAAGGTCGTCAATCAGTATCACTCGCCGTTCTGGAGCCGGCAGGGCCAGTCGGGCTTCAGTATGAGCGACCTGACCTATCGAATCTCGTGGGACGCCGCGGACTCGTACTCCGCGCCGGCCGGGCTGCTCACGACCTTCACGACGGCGAACAATGGGCACACGCTCGCGGCGCTGACCGACGCCGCGCGAATCAGCCGCGTGCGCGACGAGCTCGCACTCGTGTTTCCCGAGAGTGCCGACCAACCCGGGGGGCCGGCGGCGACGATGGCCTGGTCCGACGAGCCGTTCACCGGTGGCGGCTACGCCGTGTACAAGCCGAAGCAGCTCGCTGCCTTCTGGGAGCCGCTGCGCGCCGGAACCGACCGCATCCACTTCGCCGGTGAGCACGTCGAAGCGCTCGCCGGCTACATGGAGAGCGCGGTGCGAAGCGGCATACGTGTCGCGGCCGGCATCGGCGCGCCACCCGGGCCTACGCCTTGAATTCGCATCACCCGTCGAACCTCGCCGATCACTTGCTGCACGTCGGGATGGGCCCGAATGCAGACGTGATCTGGCCGTAGTTCGGTTCCACGCCGTTCGTCACCGCGACCTTCACCGCATCTATCGCGTTCGCGAGCGCCTGGAACTGACTTTTCGTCGGGTCCGGCGAGCCGGTCGCGTCCTGGTTGATCGCCTGCTCGATGCCATTGAACTGAGGTACGAGTGCGGCGGCGGACAAGGACCCGTTCAAAGCCTGCTGGATCGTCTTCGTGAGCGAGGCGTTGCGCGCGCAGTAGTCGGTCCAGACTGGCTGTTTCACGCCCGCGGGCGGCGAGCTCGTTCCCCCGCTCGACCCTTTGCCGCATCCGGCGGCAGTTCCCAACGCGAGCACAGCGAGTACGACGATGAACGGACGGAGCCCAATGTTTGACATCTCTGCGGACGGTAGTCGGCGCAAGCCGGGCTGACTCATCGGCGCACGAATACCGCCGCAGTCGCAATCGGTCCCGACGTCATCGTCGAAACACCCGACCCGTATCGTTTCGCCTAGCGTCGGGCGATCGCAACCGTTTTGATCCCCTTGCCCGATCGCGATTTCGACGTCACCGAGGTAGCCGTGCCGTGGCGGCTGCTGACGCGCGCCGGCCATGCCGTTCGATTCGCGACGGAGCATGGTGGAGCCGCGCCGGCCGCCGACCCGCGGCTGCTCGATGGTGTGATCTTCGGGCAGCTCGGCGCGGCCGCTGAACCAAAGGAGTTCTACGCGCAGCTGCAGTCCGACACGGAGTTCCGGTCGCCGATCGCGTGGGCGCACATCGAACCCGACGCGTTCGATGGCCTGATCCTGCCCGGCGGACACGCGCCGGGAATGCGGCAGTACTTGGGGAGCGAGCTGCTCCGCGGCAAGGTTGCAGAATACTGGGCGCTCGGGCGGCCGGTCGGTGCCATCTGTCACGGCGTGCTCGTCCTCGCTCGCACGTGTGATCCGACGACCGGACGACCGCTGTTGTACGGCCGACGAACCACGTGTCTGCCGAAATACATGGAGCGATCCGCGTTCCTCAGCACTGCGTGGCGACTCGGGCGCTACTACCGCACGTATCCCGCCTATGTCGAGGACGAGGTCCGCGCCGCGCTGCGCGGTCCGGCCGACTTCGTGCGAGGCCCGCGTGTGCTGTCCACGCGCGGTACCGACATCGACGATGGCCCGGCGCTCGTCGTCGAAGACGGCAACTACGTGTCGGCGCGGTGGCCGGGCGATGCGTACCTGTTCGCGAAGCGATTCGCCGACCGACTCGGGCACTGACCGCGGGCGCGGCCGCTCAGCGCGAGACGGAGAAGTGGTATGTGCCTGCGCCGGCTCGGAGCACCGCGACGTGGCCGTCGATCTTCGAGAACGTCACGCCCGCCGCGCGCGCGAGTGCCTGTCCGCCCTCGCTGACTGCCGATTGGCTCGCGGCCGGGATACGCACGGTGGCCGACGTGTTCGCGGGCACCGTGAGGTCCAGCGTGAAGGCGGCTTCGGGCGCTGAGTGACGCGCCCATGCCACCGCAATCGCGCCGGCCGGAGTCGGGAGGTCGCCGGTTGCGTGGTCGAGCCCGGTCGTCGGCGGCGCGACGGTGAATGACGCGTACCCCGCGTCGTCGGGCGTTACGCCGAGCAGCGCGCGTCGGATCTCGCCGAGCACGTTCGCGCCCCACCCGTGCGACATGCTGTCGCCGATGATGTCGGAGGGCTGCCAGACCTCCCACGTGAAGGTGCCACCCCGGGCGAGGATGTTCGCCCACCCGTCGGAATGCTTGTCGGTGAGCCGGTTCACGAGATCGTCGTCGAGACCCGCCTTCGCGAGTGCACCGATCACCTCGCCGGCCGTACGCGGCGGTGCGGTCAGTCCGAGGCTTGCGACGTACTTGCCGACCGCCGCGACCTTCGCCGCCGGAACGACGCCGTAGTAGAGCGCGCACGCGTTCGTCTCCTGCGCGGCTTGGGCGACTTGTGTGTGGTTCGCGCGCGCTCCGTCGACGTACGTCCCGTCGGGACGCGTGAGCTTGGCGTTGATCGCGGTCGTCAGCGACGATTGCCGAGAGCGCCAGAGCGAGATCTCCGGTTGGGGACGGTGAAGGAGCGTTGCGATCTCGCCGATTCGGCGGAACACGTTGACGGCGAGCACGTTGATGCGCGTCACCGTCGGGAAGTCGTAGTAGATGCTCGTCGAGGGCAGATCGGTGACGAGCCCGGTCGCCGGATCGATCGCGTGGTCGACGTAGTGGAAGATACTTTTCAGCACCGGGTACACCGACTCGAGCAGCGTGCGGTCGCCCGTGTGCAGCCAATACTGCCAGACCCACTCGGGATAGATCTCGGTGAACTCATTGATGTCGAGTGCGCCGAGACCCGTCGGATAGATCTTGCTGATCGCGCCGTTCGACCAGTACCGGCCTTGCGATTGGGCGAACTCGAGCAACGACTTGCGCGAGAGGTTCTGCTCCCCGAACGCGGCCATCGCCGTTTCCGACTCGTTGAAGCCGTCCCAGAGCCACGAGCCCTTCTCGCGCGTCGGTGTGTCGATGTACTGCTCTTGGGCCGTGTACAGCGCCGAGTGCGCGCCGAGTGCGAACACCGCATCGATGGTTGGGTTCGACGACGAGAACGTGGCTTCGTGCTCATCAGGTACCGCGGTGTGTCGGGCGAACGCGACGATGTCGCCGGGCGCGAGGGTCTCGCCGGGAGTGTCGATCTGGAGGTAACGGAAGCCGAGGTAGTCGAAGGGCTCGAAGGTCTCGGCGCCGCCGCCGCGCTGCACGTACGAGTAGCTCATGTCGGTGTGCTGGGTGTCGTGGACCTTGGAGACCTCACCGGTGACGCACGAGGCGGGAACCGCAGCGTCGGGACAGTGGTCGAGCACGAAGCCCGCGTGCATCGCGATCACGCGTCCGGCGACACCGTGGTGAAACGAGACCGTAGGGATCGCGGCGTACACCTTGCCGAAATCGGCTACCACCGAACCGGATGAGAGACGCGTCACCGAAACCGCGCGAACGGGCGTGTAGACGATCCGGGTCCGCACCGACACGAGGTGGGTCCACGGCGGGTCCCGGCCGCTCCGGCCACCGCTGCCGGCGCCCAGGCCGATGCGTCGAAGCCCGGACGATCCCAGCCGATCGGCTCGCCCGGACCGTCGATGTTCTCGGTGTAGTCGACGAGATCACCTTCGAGGTCGCGTTGCGTGCCCGCGAGCCACGCTCCCTTGCGAACCCGCCACGTGCCATCGGTCGTGATCACCTCGACGTGACCGTCCTGATGGGTCACGCGGATCTCGGCGATCACACCGGGCTCGCCCGCCGGGTGGCCCTTGGTCGGGCCCTGCCAGTTGTAGAGGAGACCGATCGCGTTGGCGGCGCCCGCGCGCAGCGCGTGCGTCACGTCGAGGGTCTCGTAGTACTGCGAATCGGGGAAGCTGTATGCCTCGCCCTTGCCGACGCGGGAGCCGTTTGCGTACATCTCGTACTGCTGGTCGCCCGACACATAGGCGCGGGCCCGCACGATCGGCGACGGCGCGAGGGCGACCTCCTTGCGCGCGTACGTGTACTGATCGGGCTCGCTCGTCGTGCTCGCGGTGCGCCGGATCCAGTCGGCCTTCCAGTCCTTGTCGACGAGCCCCGTCTCGAATGTCACGGGCGTCGCGCGTGGGCCGGCGGCGCCGGCACCGTCCCACGTCTGAACAGTCCAGTGGTAGACGGCGTCCGACGCGAGCGCCGAGCCGGCGTAGGAGACGAACGCCTGAGCGCTCGACCTGACCCGCCCCGAGTCCCAGACCGTCGTGTTCCGGCCCGCGCCGGCGCCACCGACGGTCATTTGCGACACGACGATCTGATACGCGCTCTGCATTGCACCGCGCCGTCGATCGTCGACGTGCCACGCGAACGCGACATCGGATGGAGCCAGACCGATGGGCGCGGCGAGACCGTCAACCGTCAAGGCCGTCGGTGCTCCGGGCCCCGGCGGGGGCGTGCTCTTCTTCGGTCCGCCCGAGCAGCCCGGCAACCCGAACACGACCAGAGCGACGACGACGAGCCACCTGCGGATCGGTTCCGAAGGCGCGGTGGTGGACGTTTCCGGATGTTACGCCGGGCCACTCGGAAGGCGCGCGATCAGGGCGCGACGACGCGCGCCGCGGACGAGGTGCGCGTACGAGAGCACGATGCACAGTCCGAAGGCGACTTGCACGGCCCAGTCGTAACCATGCGGATAGACACGCCCCGTGAGGTAGTGGTCGACGAATCCGTCCGTGTAGGGCCGCTGTCCGCCTCGGCGACGCAGCGATTGCTCCCAGCTCGTGAGCGGGCAGTCGAACCCGACCGTGATGCTGACGAGGCCGACAGTCACTGCCGCCACATGCGCCCACACGATCCGCGGCCACCGCCATGCGAGCATCCCGCCCAGCGGCAAGAACGCGAGGTAGGCGAGATGCAGCGCGACGACTGCGTCCGCGAGCCACACCCACACATCATTCCGAACGGCGCAGCGGTACCACCGGCCCGACCGACCGTCGACGGAACCGGCGTCGAAGGCGATCGAACATTCGCTCTTTACCAGACTCGACCGTCGGTGGTTGCGCCGTCGACGCATCCGCGAGCGCGTCGACCAGGAAATGCATGAGCGCGGGTGCATGCTCGATCGGAAGCCGGAAGGTCGCCGAGCAGCGCTCGCGATCCCAGATGCTGAGAACGACGAGACCGTTCTCGGGATGCCACGACGCCCGCAACCGTCGAACCGGCGATCGCGGGTCGCGGAACCATGTTGCCCGAGATGCCGTCGCGAGAAATTCCATTGCCAGAGATTCCGTCGCCAGAGATGCCACGGACAGCCTCTCGCCCATGCCTCCAGCGTGCCCCGATCACATCGGCATGGCAAGCGCGCCGAAATGTGCGAACGAGTCGCGCGTCGTGCCTATCGTCTGGACGTGTCCAACGTGGTTGCCGTGCGCGACGCGTACCTGGCCCGGCTCGGTCTCACTCCAGAGGCCCCGTCGATCGAGGCGCTGTTCTCGATCCACCGCGCGCACGTCGAGCGAGTGCCGTACGAGACCTTGTGGATTCAACTCGGCGAGCGCTGGAGCGTCGACGTCGCCGAATCGACGGCGCGTATCGCTATGCAGCGGCGCGGCGGCTACTGCTTCCATTTGAACGGCGCCCTCAGCGAGCTCCTGCGCGCGCTCGGCTACATCGTCGTGCGCCACGTCGGCGGCGTGCACGGGCCGGACGGCGCGACCGGAGCCGAGATGACGAACCATCTCGTGCTCACGGTCCACGACCTCCCCGACGAAACGAACCCGGGTGGCGGCTGGTACGTCGACGCGGGTCTCGGCGACGCGTTGCACGAGCCCCTCCCGCTGGTCCCGGGCGCGTACGACCAGGGTCCGTTCCATCTCGTCCTCGACGAGACGCCGGCCGCAGTCGGCGACTGGCACTTGACCCACGACCCCGCGGGGTCGTTCACCGGGATGTCCTGGCGCTCCGCACCCGCGCAGATCGACGCCTTCGCCGAACGCCACGTGTGGCTCTCGACGTCACCGGAGTCGGGGTTCGTGAAGTTGCTGGTTGTGCAGCGCCGCGACGCGACGGGCGTCGACATCCTGCGCGGCCTGTCGCTGACGCGGATCGGCGACAGAGCTCGCGCGTCGACCCTGACGACGAGTACCGAGTTGACCGACGCCCTCGGTGACCTCTTCGCGCTCGACATCGGGAAGATCAGCAACGAAGCGCGAGACGCGCTGTGGCACCGGGTGCACGCGGCGCACGAGGCATGGGAAGCGAACGGACGGTCCTAACCGGAGTTGCGCGTCGCGCCGGTCGAGACGCGCGGCGAGGCCTCAGGAGGCGACATGAGCGAGCCGGGTGTCATCCTCTTGGTCACGTGGGACGGCGGCGGCAACGTTCCGCCGATGCTCGTCGCGTCGCGGTTGCAGAGCGACCTCGCGGTGGCGACCGCCGATCTCCTCGACGCCCTCATTGCGCGCGCCGCGGGTCGACCCGACCTCGGCGATCGCCTCGCGCGCTCGGCTCTGACGGCATTCATCGCGGTCGGCGCGCCGTGCGACGCGAGCGACGCGCTCGAAGTCCTCGGTGGCTGTCTGCTCGACCTCGGCAACGCGAATGACGCGCTGCGGCTCCTTGCTTCGGCATCGAGCACGCGAACGGCACACGGTTGGTCGGTCTGGTCCCGCGCATTCAGGCGATCGCGGCGCAAGACGCCGAGGCCGCCCGGCGGATGCTCGCGGAACGAGCGCCCGTCGTAGAGGAGGAAGGCCGCGGTCTCTCGCTCGACGAAGCCGTCGCGTACGCGATGCGTGCACGCGGTGCGCGGAACCGTCCCGCGGCGGGCTGGGCGAGCCTGACCCCGACCGAGCTTCGGGTCGTGCATCTCGTCGCCGCCGGCCAGACCAACCCCGAGATCGCAGCCGCGCTCTTCGTGTCGCGCGCGACCGTGAAGACCCACGTCTCCCACGCGCTCGCGAAACTCGGGTTGTCCAGCCGATCGGAGCTCGCCGCAGAAGCGGGCCGTCGAAGCAGCTGAGCCGCGCGTCCTCGGTTGGCGAGGCTGCTACTGCTACTTGACGCGCGCCTTTGCCCGCGATCCGTTGGACCCGGACGGCGCGTCGGAAAGCGCGTCGCGAAGCTCTTCGACGGTGCTGCACAACGCGTCGACCGTGCGTTCGAGCGAGGCCAACCGGTCCTCGGCGATCGATCGTGACGGAGCACGCGTCGACTGTTGCCTCAACTGCTCGTAGCAGTGCCGCAACAATCGCGCCGTGTCGCGCTCTTCGGCGATGTATCGACCGAGCAGCTCTCCCGTCGCGATGTCGATCGAGTGGTCCTTGAAAAAGTCGTCGAAGATGTCGGGCTTGTCGCCGCGGTCGAGCCGGTGCAGCTTCAATGCCTCCATCTTCTCGAGATCGGAGCAGTCGGACGTCACCAACGCGATCCTCTTGTCGATGTCTTCGTCGTCCTTGGGGCGGACGGTGTAACCGAGCTCGTCGATGCGCTTCGCGAACGACATCGCGTGCTCTCCCTCGCGCGCCGCGACCTTTCGCAACACGGCTCGCACGTCGTCGCTGTCGGTCACTTCGGCCCAGGCGCACAGGTATGCCTGTGCACGCGACTCCGCGACTGCGATCGCGTTCAGCAGTCCCAGGTAGCTCGGCTTGTCGGCCATCGGCGCGTCTCCTCCTCGTGGGAAGTCTCCCGAGCACGTTCGCGCCGAACCCCTCGTCGCGCAAAGTCGCCGCCTGCGCCGGCCAAGATGGCGGGGCCAAGACGGCGGGCCCCAGGATGGCGGGGCCCAAGATGGCGGCGTGAGCCATGGAGCAGCCCTTGCATGTCGCAGCCGACGGCGCGAGCCTTCGCGCGGATGCTGCGGCGAACGGACGTGTGATGGACCGGATGAGCCCGCTCGACGCGTCGTTCTTGCACATCGAGAACGCCGTCAGCCACATGCACATCGGGTCGGTCGCGATTTTCGAGGGTCCGGCACCCGCGTACGAGGAATTCGAAGCGATGGTGGCAGGCAAGCTGCCCGCGGTGCCCCGCTATCGCCAGAAGGTTCGGTTCGTGCCCCTCGATCTCGGGCGGCCTCTTTGGGTGGACGACCCGTATTTCAACCTCGGCTATCACCTTCGACACACCGCCCTGGCGTCTCCCGGAGGCGACCGCGAACTGCGCAATCTGGTGGGCCGCGTGATGTCGCAACAGCTCGACCGGCACAAGCCGCTCTGGGAGATGTGGATGGTCGACGGCCTCGATCACGGGCACTGGGCGCTGGTGTCGAAGGTCCACCACTGCATGGTCGACGGTGTGTCCGGCACCGATCTGCTCACGGTCGTTCTCGACGCGGAGCCCGAGCCGCCGCCCGCACTGCCCGACGATTGGCAGGCCGAACCCGAGCCGACCGACGTGCGCCTCGTCGTCGACGCCATTGGTGCGCTCGTCGCGAGTCCCTACGAGCAGCTCCGCGCCGCGCGTTCGGTGACGCGTGCACCGCGACAAGTTCTCACGCAATTCGGCGAGGTTGCGCGCGGGTTGCGCGCGTGGACCGGAGTCGTACGGCGGACGCCGGTGTCGTCGATCAACGGGCCCATCGGGCCACACCGCCGCTGGGACTGGGCGCGCACCACACTCGCCGATGTGAAGACCGTACGGCGCGCCCTCGGCGGCACGGTGAACGACGTCGTGCTCACCGTGCTCACGCGCGGGTTTCGCGAGCTGCTCTTGGCGCGCGACGAGGACGTCGAGAATCGAGTCGTGCGAACGCTCGTACCAGTATCGGTGCGCACTCCCGGCGAACGGGGTACGTACAACAACCGAGTCTCGGCGATGATCGCCGAGTTGCCCGTCGGCCTCGCTGCGCCCGCCGAACGGCTCGGTGCCATCCGCGCCCAGATGGACGCGCTGAAGGAATCGAAGCAGGCGGTCGCCGCCGAGGCGCTCACGTCACTCTCGGGCTTCGCGCCGTCGTTGCTGCTCGCGCTCGGGACCCGCGTCGCGATGCGGATACCGCAGCGGAACGTGAACACCGTGACCACGAATGTCCCGGGCCCGCAGTGGCGGCTGTTCGCGTGCGGCCGCCCCATGGTCGAAGCGTTTCCTTTCGTCCCACTCGCGAGCAACGTGCGCATCGGCGTCGCGATCTTCTCGTACAACGGCTTGCTGAACTACGGCGTCACCGGCGACTACGACACCGCGCCTGATATCGCGGTCTTGTGCGCCGGCGTCGAGGCCGGAATGACCGAGCTGCTCAAGCTCTCGGGGTAGGCGACGAAGCGAGGATCGACGCGCGCTCGCGTGCACCGGGTTGCGCGAGCCGCAGCCGGGTCGATTCGAGCGCTTGGCGCGTGACGTCGGCGCGGCGAGACGCGTCCATCGCGTTGAGACCCATCACCTGGAGGTCGGCATCGGTGGGTTGGAACGTGAGCACGGGCGTACCGGCTCGGCGGACGCGCGCGACCTCGCGCACCAGCCGGAAGCGCGCAAGCCGGCGCGCGGGCTGATCGGGAGCGAATCGCGGGTTCGTCCGGGCGATCGACATCGGTGAGCTGATCACGACGAGGTCGAGCGCCTGCTCGGCGACCAGGTCGGCGTTGGTCGGCGAGTGCACGCCACCGTCGACGTAGCGAACCCCGCCGATTGACACCGGTGCGAAGAAGGCGGGGATGGCGCACGACGCTGCGACGGCAGTCGCGACGTCGGCGATCGTCGGAGCACCGTCGCGGCCGAACGTCACTCGCCGGCCGCGTTCGAGGTCGACGGCGACGATCCACAACGGTCGGCTCGGCCAACTGGTGAACAGCGGACGCAGCCCGGACGCAACGAGCTCCGTAGGCACACGGCCTTCGGGCAACGCCGCCGCCGCGAGCGCGCCCGGGCGCGCGTTCCAGGGTTGGAGCGCGGCGCGCACCAACGCGCTCGGCGCCGAAGCACCGCGGAGCGGTCGGCGTTGTGGACGGGCCGGGATCGGCGGCGTGTCGTGGCGGGCGGCGTCGGCGCGTGCGACGATGCGTCGGCCTTCCTCCGACAACGCGCCGTCGGTTGATCGGGCCGCGAGATCGGGGCCCGAGAGGCCGGCGCGCACCAGGGCGCCGACGACGGATCCGGCCGACGTGCCGACGATCACTTCCGCGTCGCGCGCGTCCCAGCCGGTCACCTCGGCGAGCCCCGCCAACACTCCTGCGTGATACGCGTGGCCGACGGCCCCGCCCGCGCCGAGCACGAGTCCGATACGCGCCATCGTGACCTCCCTTCCCGAGCACCTGCGCGCTTGACATACATGCGATAGTGCAAACTATACCTAGCGAGGCACGTGGTGCCCAACCGCGACCGTCGCCCGACCCGAAGGAGCCCTTTCCCATGACCGTTGCCGAGATCGCCGACGAGGTCCAGAGCCAGTTGCTGAGCCTCGTGCAGATCGCGCAGGAAAACGTGGTCGACGCCACCGAGCGGGTATCCGAGCGCGCCCGGAACCTGTTGCCGGCGTCGGCGACGCGCTTCGCGAACCGCCTCCCCAGCGCCGCGCCGCTCGTGGACCGGAGCTTCGAGACCACCGAGCAGTGGCTGCGGTCGCAGCGACAGTTCGTCGCCAAGCTGGGCGATGCGCTGACGCCGCCCGTCTGATCCAACGTGACCGATCCCTGGCAGGCGCACGTCGACGCGCTCGGCCAGTTCATCCGTGTCCAACGGCAGCTCGCGAAGTTGTCGCTTCGTGATCTCGCGGAGCGCGCCCGCGTCTCGAATCCGTATCTCAGTCAGATCGAGCGCGGGATGCACGAGCCGTCGGTACGCGTGCTCAAGGCCATCGCGGCCGCGCTCGGGCTGCCGGCCGAGACCCTTCTCGCCGAGGCGGGATTGCTCGACGACGACGAAGCCGCGCCGCGCGAGACCGAGGCCGCGATCCGCGCCGACGTCGCGTTGACCGCCGAGCAGAAGGACGCGTTGGTCGCGGTGTACCGCAGCTACGTCGCCGCCAACCCGCGGTAGTCCGGCGACGCGGTCGCCTCAGAGCGACATGACCAGGCGGACGATGTGGTCCTTGACCTCCGTCGGCGTGAGCGAGCTCCACAGCGCCAGCGCCTGCGCGTCGTAGCCCACGAGATAGCGGGCGCGCGGCCACCGGGTCGTGAGCGCGGTGGCGATCGTCTTGGCGCACTGCACGGGATGACCCATGAGCGGTTGCCACAACCGCGTCGTGGTGAGTGTCCGCCGATACGCGTCGTCGTAGCGAGAGCCGGCGCGTTTGGCGATCTCGCGTTCGGTCTCCTCCCAGATCCCGGTGCGGAAACCCCCGGGCTCGACGAGGATGACGCGGATCCCGTCGCGCGCGACCTCCATCCGAAGCGCGTCCGAGAGACCCTCGAGCGCGTGCTTCGCGCCCTGGTACCAGCCGGTGAGCGGTGTCGACGTCCGTCCGTAGATCGACGAGACGTTGACGATGCGGCCCGCGCCGCCGTCACGCATGTGCGGGATCGCGAGCCGCGCCAGCCGCATGGGTGCGAGCACCATTGTCTCGAATGCGGACCGTGCCTCGGCATCGGTGACGTCTTCGATGGAGCCGGTGATCGAGTAGCCCGCGTTGTTGACGAGCGCGAACGGCTTGTGCTCGTCGATGACGCGAGCGCAACCGTCGGGGTCGGTCACGTCGAGCAGCACCGTCTCGACGGTGACGCCGGCCTCGTGTGCCGCCTCCGCGACGAGCGACGCCTTCTGCTCGGTCCGGACGGTGCCCACCGATCGAAAGCCCCGACGGGCGAGCTCGAGCACCGTCGCGAGCCCGATTCCGGAGTTCGCGCCGGTCGTGATCGCAGTTCGCGTGTTGCCCATAACGGATCCTCCGGCGATTCGGCACGACGACACGCGTTGTGGAATGGTCGGACCACTTGGTCCGACCATTCCACCGTGATGTCAGCTGATCGTGCCGGTGGCCGAGCCGCTCAGTGAGAACGTGTCGCCTTGCGGGTCTGTTTGGCTGCCGCTGATCTGGCAGGTCACGTCGCCGGTCTGGTTCTTGCGTGAATCGGTGTTCGTGAACGACTGCGATGGGCCGCTCGCGGGCGTGAATGTGAATGTCAGGTCGAACGCGGTCGGGTGGAAGATCTGGCCGTCACTGAGGTGCGCGGGGGTCCATTCCCCCTGGCTCTGGCCGTTGTTCTGGGCACCTTGACCTTGTCCGTTCGCGCTGTTGACCACGAATGTGTACGTCGCACCGTTGTTGCATTGTGCGGTGCCCGGGAATGCATGCTTCGCTCCCGTCGGCGCGGCAAGAGCCGGTCCCGCCAGCACTGCCAAGGTAACGGCGCTTCCGAACGTTGCGAGCGCGACACGCGTCAAACGGCTTTTCATGTGAGTCTCCTCCTGAGTTCTTCGTCCGCTGTCCTCGGGCGAATAAACGTCGCCCGCCTCCCCACGGCGCGAAATCTAACCGCGTCGGTAGTCCGCCGTCCCGTCGCGGTCAGCTGACGCCGACGGGCTGACGAGCGTCGTGCGTCGGTTCCGCGGGCCCGGTGGTCGTCGCCCGAACCTTGACGTTGCGCTCGTGGGCGAAGAGGCCGATCGCCAGCGCGAACAGCACCGCGAGTGCTCCGAGGAGCGCCGCGAGCCCGACCAAGTACGCGATCTCACCGACGACAGACCAGCCCCACGCGTACAAGAGCAAGCCGCGCAGGGTCTCGCCCCGGAAGAGCGTCTGGACCTGGCCGGCCAGCTTCTGGTCGTTCGGGTGCGCCAGCGACTGCGCGCTGACCTGTGAATACGTCTGGCCATTGGCAATGCCCTGCAGGTGGACCTTGATGAACTGATCGGCGTAGGCCTTCGCCTTCGGGCCGTTGTCGACCGACTGACCCGCGTAGCGCTGGAGTCCCGGGAACTCCTTCGGGTCGAGGGCCGCGCTGCCCTTCGCCGGGAACTTGATCTGCTGCTCGGACAGCTGGTTGTGCACCATGTTGTGCGCGAAGCCTGAGCCCCAGAGCAACAGTCCGCCGCCGACCGACAGGACCAGGAAGAGCACCGACCCGATGATGGCCAATGTCGGTACCGTCTTCAGCCAACTCTTGATTTGCATGTTGCACTCCTGTTCGTCGTGTGCCGCGAAGAGTGCGGCGAGACCGCTCTCATCGTCGGTGAATTGCACCCCGACGTGGCAGAGGCGATGCGCCACGATCCGCAGGGCCAACCGGCCGCGTCGCGCGGACCTTCGGCCCTGGTGCGAGCGAACTACCCTCGGGCGTCGGCGATCGGGGAGACATGGGCATTCGGGTGTTTCTTGTGGACGATCACGAGATCGTGCGGCGCGGGGTTCGTGAGCTCCTCGAGGCGCAGGACGACATGGAGGTCGTGGGGGAGGCGGGTACGGCTGAAGAGGGCGTTTCTCGGATCCCGGCCGTGAAGCCCGATGTCGCGATCGTCGACATGCGGTTGCCCGACGGCAACGGTGTGGAGGTGTGTCGGGAGGTGCGTTCCCTCGACGGTTCGATCCAGTGCCTGATTCTCACGTCGTTTTCCGATGACGAGGCCTTGTTCGACTCGATCATGGCGGGGGCGGCCGGATATCTGTTGAAGCAGATCAAGGGGACGGATCTCGTCGACGCGGTCCGGAGGGTTGCGGCCGGACAGTCGTTGCTCGATCCGGGTGTGACGGCACGGGTGTTGGAGCGGTTGCGGACCGGGCCCGAGGAGGATCCGCGGCTGGCGCGGTTGACGGAACAGGAGCGCAAGATTCTGGACCTCATCGCGGAGGGGCTCACGAATCGGGGGATCGGTGAGCGGCTGTTCCTCGCGGAGAAGACGGTCAAGAACTACGTGTCGAACCTGCTCGCGAAGTTGGGTATGGAACGGCGGACCGAGGCCGCGGTGTTCGCGACCAAGCTGTCGGCGAAGCGAAACGAGCGCACGTCACCCGATTCGTGACCGACGGCCCGCCGAATCGACGATCGAATTCAGCCGGCGAATTCAGCCGGACTCAGGCGGTCGTCTCGCCGACGGGGATGTGCCATTCGATCTGAACCCCGCCGGCGGCCGACGCCCGGGTGACCTCGCAGCTTCCTCCCAGGGCAGTGGCCCGGTCCGACATGTTGCGCACTCCGTTGCCAACGGCTGGGCTCTGGATCCCGATGCCATCGTCTCGAACGCGTAGCAGGATCCGGCGAGCGTCGGCCACGAGATCGATGTTCACCGTCGACGCGTGCGCGTGCTTCGTGACGTTGCTGAGGGCTTCGCGCAACGTGGCGAGCACCTGCTCGCGCATCTCGTCGGTCGCCACGCTGTCGACTGGACCGTCGAACCTCACAGTCGGCTCGAAGCCCAGTGCTCGCCCGGCTTCGCGGGCGATGGCGAGGACGTCGTCGCGTGCGCTCGCGGCGAACGTTCGGCGGGTGTGCAGGGCGAAGATCGACGAGCGGATGTCGCGGATCGTCACGTCGATCTCGTCGACCGCGAGCTGGATGCGCTCGATCGCCGGGTCGTCGACTGCACGGGTGAGCGCGGCTTGCAACGAGAGCCCGACTGCGAAGAGTCGTTGGATCACGGTGTCGTGGAGGTCGCGCGCGATCCGTTCCCGATCGTCGACGAGGGCCAGCGCCTCACTCACGTGCTGTAGCTCCTCGTCGGCGGCCCGGCGCTCGGTCACGTCTCGGACGATCGCGATCACCAACAGCCCGCCGCGAGTGCGCAGCGGGCTGAGGCTGATCTCGATCGGGAACTCGTCCCCGGACCGTCGCCGCCCCTGGAGATCGAGTCCGGAACCCATCGACCGGGTACGAGGGTGCGCGGCGTAGCCCGCCCGATGGCCGGCGTGCACACTGCGGGCACTCTCGGGCAACAACTTGTCGACCGACATGCCCACGAGCTCGTCGCGCGGGTACTCGAAGAGCTGCTCGAGCATTGGGTTGACGAACACGATCGCGCCGGTCGCGTCCACGACCGCGATGCCGTCGGGGGCCGCGTCGAGGGCCTGGCGAAGCACCTCGTCGGAGAGCGGGGATTCGGCTTGCATCGGCTCCTCGTGCTTCGTCTCACACGCCCGCGGAGGGATCGGTCGGGGATCTCGGGTCCCGAGAAGGGCCCTTGTGGATTGGCCTTTCGGCCCTGCCGCACCGGCAGGCCGACGTCCGAGAATAGGCACGATGACTGACGTACGAGGTTTTCTGGCACACGGCGACGTCTTTGACTGCCTCACGGAGACGGAGTGCCGGACCCTGCTCGCGACGCGGACTTTTGGTCGCGTCGGCGTGACGAGCGGTGGTCTGCCCGTCATCTTCCCCGTCCGCTACACGTACGCGGACGGCGCGATCACGTTCCGCACCGGCGGCGGCACCAAGCTGCGCGCGGCGGAGAGCGGCGACGTGCTCGCGTTCGAGGTCGACGCCTACGACACCGAGACGGGCCAGGGCTGGAGCGTGCTCGCGCTCGGGCGCGCGACCGTGCTGACAACCCAGCACGAGCACGAGGATCTGCCGACGCTCGACGCGCCGAGCGCCGAGAACCCGCGTAGTCATTACGTGCGTCTGCACTGCGAGCTGCTCACCGGTCGGCGGATGGAACCCGCGCGACCGAGTCTGCCGAGCTGACCGGAGCGCGACCCGGTGCATCGGCGCACGAGGCACTGGCGGTCGTCTCTGATCAGGTGATGATCTCTTCGACGACGACGTCGCCCTCTGCGACGAGCACGACCTCGCGGGGATACAGCGTCCAGTACGCGAGCGCGGCGAGTGCGCCGCCGAGGAGTGGTGCGACGATGGTCACCGCGGGTTGACGTGGTAGCCCGAGATGGGACCGAGCGTGTAGGCCAGCGCCAGCAGCACGAGGCCGAACGCGAGCGCGGTCGTGACGACGCCCGCCGAGATGCTCGGGCCCGCGAACTTGAAGCCGAACGACAAGGTCGCGGTCCCGACCGCGAAGATGACGAGGAGCGCGGTGCCGAGGAACTCCGCGAACAGACGGCGACCGAGTGAAGCATTCATATGCGTCTCTCCGATGGTTCTCTCGCTTGCGCCGAGTATCGCACGGAACGTGATTCAGATCGAGATTCGCGCGGACGCAGGAGAAGTCGTGAACTGCCGACCGATCGGCACTACGACACCCGAGCTCGTGACGGGAGCTGCTTCGCCGCGAGGGCAGTAACGATGGCAACTGCGCCGCACAATGCGAACGCGACAGTGAGCGCGTTCGCGCGGGTCCAAGCGAGCGAGGCGCCGGCCGCGACGATTGCCCCCGAGACGCCGGTGCCCAGCGCGACGCCCAGCGTGTCGCACAGTTGCAGCGCGGCGGTGGCCGTACCCTCGGCCCCCGCCGGCGCCTCGGCCAGCACGACCAGCGAAAGCGGTGAGTACGAGAGTCCCATGCCGAGCCCGGCGACCCCCCACCCGACGACTGCCACAGCCGGCGGTACCGAAAACCGCGCGACGACGATCATGAGCCCGATCCCGAGTGCGATCACGAGCATGCCGACCCGCACGAACGTCTGCGGTCCGACTCGGAGTGCGCGGCGCTCCTGAACCCACGCGCCGGCGGTCCATGTGAGGGTCGCGACGGTGAGTGCAGCACCGCCCAACGCGATGCTCGCGTGACGTACCGATGTGACGGTGAACGAGACGTACGCATCGGTGCCGAAGAACGCGAATGTTGTGAGGCCGCGCAGCGCGACGGCCGCGGGGAGACCTCGAGCGAGACGGACAGTGCCCGCCGGCACGAGCCTCAAGAACGCACGGGCGCCGACGACGATCCCCGCGACGACGACTACGGGCGTGCCGATGGCTGAGTGCGACGACGCGCCCGCGAGGACGAGTGCCGCGCCCGCGACGAGGGTCAACGCATCGAGTCGACGATCCACGGGCTCGTCGCCGGATGGTGCGCCGAGCGCGATCAGGGCCCGTATCGTCATCACGGCTGCGAGCCCTACGAGCGGCATCAGGCCGAGGAACACCCACCGCCAGCCGAAGGCCTCGGCCACCGTGCCGCTGATCGCCGGTCCGATCAGGCCGGGCAGGACCCACGCGCTGGAAAGCACCGCGAACATGCGCGGTTGCAGCGTGGCAGGGTACGCGCGTCCGATCGCGGCGTAGGCGACCGCTGGTATCGCCCCTGCGCCGACGCCCTGCACCGTGCGCGCCGCGACGAGCACCCCCATCGTCGGCGCGAGTCCACCCGCGACGAGGCCGAGCGCGAAGAGCGAGAGCCCTGCGATGAATGGTCGCGCCGGCCCATTGCGGTCGGCGTCGCGCCCCGCGGCGACGACCCCAAAGAGGCTGCCGAGGAAGAACGCGCTGAACACCCAACCGAGGAGGCCGATGTCTCCGAGGTCGTCGTCGATGACCTTGAGGATCGTCGCGATTGCGAGTCCCTCGAAGCCGACGAGCGTGATCGTGAACACGAGCCCGAGCGTCAGCGCCCTTCGTCCCGGTGCCCATACGCCGTCGGAGTTCGTCGTTCGAGCCCGCACCGGCCCATCGTGCCCCATGGTGGCGGCAGACGCGAACCGATGGTCCCGCGTCGGGTCAGCGCGCGCCGTCGGCCGCCGGCGCCCTGACGGGTGCTGGTGATCCCGGGCTATGGTCGACGACGGATTGAGCAACGTCGCATGAAGTGTCGACGGGTCGCTTCGTCGACGTTCGCGCGGCACGGCGGCGGGAAAGGCGAACTCACGATGACGATCCGTGCGACGAATCAGCGCCTACAGGTCCGGCCCGTGACCAGCATCATCGGGGCCGAGATCGGCGGCGTCGACCTGCGCGAACCTCTCGACGCGGAGTCGGTCTCCGAGATTGCCGCCGCGCTGGTCAAATGGAAGGTCTTGTTCTTTCGCAACCAGGCCATCTCGTACGACCAGCAGATCGAGTTCGCGCGCAACTTCGGCGACATCACGCCCGCGCATCCGATCGAACCCGGTCTGGCCGAGAAGCCGGAGATCTACGTCGTCGACTCGCGAGAAGAGAAGGCCCTGTTCGGACACGGCGAAGGCCGCCCGAGATTCGCACCGCCGCGGCTCACCGCGACGGGCTGGCACACCGACATCACCTTTGTGGTCAACCCCGCGCTCGCTTCGATCCTGCGCGGCGCGGTGATCCCGCCCTACGGCGGCGACACCCTGTGGACGAACCTCGTCGCCGCCTACGAAGACCTCTCGGAGCCCGTCCGCGATCTGATCGACCACCTCCAAGCCGTCCACCGCTGGCACGGATTCACCGGTCAGACCCGCGAGGGTTACGACCGCGACCAGCCGCCGCCGGTCGCGGTTCACCCCGTGGTGCGCGTCCATCCCGTGACGGGGGAGCGCGCCTTGTTCGTCAATCCGACGTTCACGCGCTACATCGTCGGCCTCACCGATCGGGAGAACCGCAAGATCCTCGACCTACTGTTCGATCAGATTGCTCGCCCCGAGTTCACGGTGCGATTCCGTTGGGCGACCGACAGCCTCGCGTTCTGGGACAACCGGGCAACCGCGCATCTCGGGCCGGTCGACCTCGCGTCCAGCGACTTCGATCGCCGGGTCGAGCGAGTCACGATCACCGGTGACCTCCCCGTCGGGCCCGACGGCTTCGAGTCGGTAGCCCTGCGCGGCGAGCTCTTCAACTGACCGTCAGGGAGACGGCGATACCGCGGTCGCCGGTGTCGCAGGTCCCGCGGGAGCCACTCCTGCCGGGAGCGGCTTGGGTGTCGGGGTCGGGTTGGTGAAGGTGACCGCGCCGGGGTCGAGCGCGAGCACCTCGATGTCGTACGGCGGGCCCTCGTCGGTGCGGGCGTGGAACCGGTACGTCGGAACGAGATCGACGACCGCATGGCCGTGGTCGTACGCGTTCCAGCGAGCGATACCCGCCGAGACGCCGGTGATGTGCTCGACGACGCGTGCGGGCATCGACGGCGTCGCGATCGCGGGTGCCCCGGCCCGTGCGCCCTCGACGGCCATCATCGGTTGCGGGCCCGCGTAGCGGGCCTCGCCCTTCTGCAGGTCGGCGAACACTGCAGCGGTCGAACGCAGCGCGTAGCTGCCGATCGATGCGGGAGATGCCCACTCACCGTTGAACGACTCGATGCGACGGTGCTCGCCGACCGTGACCGACCAGGCGACGTCGGCGACGCGCGTCCCGTCGATCACGAGCGAGAACGTCACGGTGCGGGCCGATACCTCGGGCGCAGCGGCAGGACACGGCCCCCCGACTGCACACGAGACGGCGACTCCGCCGCTGTCGTTCACCTCGGTCGCCCAGCTCTGTCCCGCGAGCACGCCGAGGCGATCGAGCAGCCCCTGCGCGATGTCGCGCGCGGCGGCCGGGCCGGGGACGTCGACCGGCGACACGAGTTGCGGGGCGATGGTCGGCGCGGTCGGCGCGGTCGGCGCGGTCGGAGCCGGAGAGGGCAACGGAGGCGCGGTCTTCGTGATGGGGCCGTTCGCTGCCGCGCCGCCGGGCATTGCCACGCCCGAACCCGACGCGCCGACGGAACCCGACGAGGTGCCGCCGAAGACGCCGGGTGCCCCGGACGAGTACGACACGTCCACGCCGTCGTCGCTCACGGCGAACGTCAGGGTTCCGGAAGGTTGCTGTATCTCCCATCCCGCGGAAGCGCGCACCGGCGCGCCCGCGAGACCGATCACCCGGCCGAACCGCTGCACGTCATTCGCACTCACCGCGTGCGGGGTCATCTGCCGGACGACCGCGCGCGAGCCGAGGTCGGGCAGGACCGCGTCGAGCGCGTACGCGGTCGGCCTCACCGGGAAGATTGCAGGTCGCGCACCGTCAGCCGACGGCGCCGCGGCCGGCGCGGCCGGTGCCAAGGCGAGCTTCATCGTCGGAGACGTGGTTACGGTCGAAGGCCCGCTGCCGGACCGAACGGCCGATCCGCACGCGCCCGCGAGCAACGCGACCGACGCCACCCACACGGAGGACGGGAATCGGACTCGTTTGGTTCGGTGCACGGCTCCTCCACGGCTGCTCCACGGCGCCTCCATGGCGCCTCCGTGGCACAGTCGACCTTCAGACGGTCGGTGCGACGGATCCGGTTCCCGAAGGTCGGTCCGAAGCGACGCCGGTATGCCCGAACGCGCGGACTTGCCCGTATATCGTCAGTCGCTCCAACGGACCTGACTCGGGTGGGCCGCGGCCGTGACCGGAGGAGCTCTGGCATGACGATGCACGACGTGCGCATTCCCTTGCCGAGGGCCGACGAGCTGCCGATGTGAACGAGCTACTTCTTCTGATCGCGCACAATTGGCGGATTTGCCTGATGATCGAACCTCGGAGCGACGACGTCGGCTTCGGACGCCGGAGGCGACTCTGCGTGGCGGCGACCGATGAAATCACCCCGGAGCGACGCCGGACGAGCGCGCGTGTCGTGAACTGGTCCGAACATCCAAATGAAAGTGCAAATGAAAGCGCGTGAGCACGACTGTCGGTATTCGCACCTCGTAGCGGTTCCGATTGACCCGATTTGCGCCCATTTACGGAGTAGACACCGAAGGTCCGTCGTTTTCGTGGTCTCTGGACGGGTATTCCAGATTTATACTCGCGGAACGCTTGCTCGTCACTGTGCGCGCGAAGCATGATGAGTTCGGGATTGTCGACGCGGCCGCCGAGCGTGGCTGCAAACTGATGGCGGGGATGTCAACGTAATGTGGGCAATTGACCACCGGTCAACGTGGGAACCAGCGCCGATCAGCATCGAAGCGCCGTTGCTGATCGGCCGACGAGTCACGACTCGATACGAGCGCTTCGTGAAGCCGTGCATCGACCGGACGGCGGCTCTCGTTCTCGCGCTGCTGTTCTTGCCGATCGTCATCGTCGTCGCGCTTCTGACCCGTCTGAGCGTCGGTCAACCGATCATCTTGCGCCAGACGCGTGTGGGACGCGATGGAGAACCCTTCACGCTACGAAAGTTCCGCACCATGTATCCCGACCGTCGCGTCGGGAGCGGCGACTTCGTGGGGGAAGATCGACGGCACACGCACAAGCACGCCAACGACCCGCGGCTGACAAGGATCGGGAAGATCCTGCGCGCGTGGAGCCTCGATGAGCTTCCGCAACTGTTCGATGTGCTGAACGGGAAACTCAGCGTCGTAGGTCCGCGGCCCGAGCTGCCGCAGATCGTCTCGCGCTACGAGCCCTGGCAGCATGCTCGCCATGCGGTAAAGCCCGGCCTCACCGGCCTTTGGCAAATCAAGGCGCGCGGCAATGGTGAGATGCACGAACACACCGAGTTCGACATCGCGTACGCGCAGCGCGTGACGTTCAGTTCCGATCTCAAGATCATGTTGCTCACGATTCCAGCGGTACTTTCCCACCGCGGCTACTAGGCGAAGAGGTAACACAATGCCCAATGAGGTTCGAGCTCTCGTTACCGGCGCCGGGGGTTTCATCGGCCACCATCTGGTGAAGTACCTGAAGGATCAGGGTCACTGGGTCCGCGGTGTCGATCTGAAGCACCCCGAGTACTCCGACGACCATTCCGACGAGTTCCTCGTCCGCGACCTCCGGCGTATCGATGACTGCCTCGAGGCGTCGCAGGGCATCGATCACGTCTACGCGCTTGCTGCCGACATGGGCGGGATGGGTTTCATCTCGTCGAACCACGGAACGATCATCCGCAACAACGCGCTCATCGACCTGCACACCTTCGAGGCGGCGCGGGAGTCGGGTGTGGCCCGGCTGTTGTACTCGTCGTCGGCCTGTATCTACCCGGAGCACCTCCAGGTCGACGCGAACATTCGCGGATTGCGCGAAGACGACGCGTACCCCGCGCAACCTCAGGACGCGTACGGGTGGGAGAAGCTTTTCGCCGAGCTCGTGTGCAAGTACTTCACGGGTGAGTTCGGGATCGAGACGCGCATCGTGCGCTTTCACAACATCTACGGGCCGTGCGGAACGTATGAGGGCGGCCGTGAGAAGGCGCCGGCCGCGTTGTGCCGGAAGGTCGCACTGGCTCGCGACGGGGGTTCCATCGAAGTGTGGGGAGACGGGGAGCAGACCCGTTCGTTCTGCTACGTCGACGATTGCGTCGAAGGCATCTACCGCCTGATGCACTCCGATTACCGCGAGCCCCTGAACCTCGGCACCGAGCGCATGGTGACGATCAACGAGCTGGCCGCGATCATCAGCGAAGTCGCCGGCAAGACGCTGACCGTCGAGCACATCGAGGGCCCTCAGGGTGTCCGCGGCCGCAACTCCGACAACTCGCGTCTGCGCGAGGTTCTCGGATGGGAGCCGCGCATCGATCTCGAGGAGGGCCTGGCCGAGACGTACCGGTGGATCGAGAAGCAGTTGGTCGAGAAGTAGGTGAGTTCGTCCGCCCGCAGCAACGCTGCCGATTTCGGGCAACGGGTCGATGTCCTGGGTGTCGGCATCAGTGCCGTCGACCCGCCGCGCGCGCTCGCGCGTATCTCGCGGTGGATCGAGGACGGCGCCCAGAAGTACGTGTGTGTCACCGGCATGCACGGTGTGATGGAAGCGCGACACGACGAGGAGTTGCGTCGCATACACAACGAGTCCGGTCTCACCACGCCCGACGGCATGCCGATGGTGTGGGCCGCGAACTTCGCCGGAGCCTCGTCGGTTCGACGCGTCTACGGTCCCGACCTGATGTTGGCCGTGTGCGCGCGTGCAGCCGAGCGCGGCTGGGGAATGTTTCTCTACGGCGGACGCGATGACGATGTCCTCGACCTCCTCCGGTCGAACCTCGGCGCGCGTTGCCCGGGACTCCGGATCGTCGGCGCGTACTCACCTCCATTTCGCGAGATGACTCCGGACGAGGACGAGTCGGTCGTGCGCGCGATCAACGAAGCGATGCCCGACGTCGTGTGGGTCGGGCTCAGCACGCCGAAGCAAGAGCGGTGGATGGCCGCACACGTCGGTCGGCTCGACGCTTCGGTGCTCATCGGTGTCGGAGCCGCGTTCGACATCCACGCGGGGACGTTGCGACAAGCGCCGCGGTGGATGCAGCGCTCAGGGCTCGAGTGGTTGTTCCGCCTCGCGATGGAGCCGCGGCGACTCTGGCGGCGCTACGTGATCAACATTCCGCGCTTCTTGTTCGCGATCGTCCGCCGGCCCCCGCAGCTGCGGACCGAGCTGGCGGACACGGTGATCGTTCGACCCGGCGAGGTCCTGCACACCGCTGAGAGTCGATCGGTCCGTTGATTCCCCGCGCGAGCGGGGTGCAACGCATCGCGTCAGCGCAGCGCCGCGCGGTCGCACAGCCATATCACCTCGTCGGCTCGAATCCGCGCGGCCGGAAGATCCTCGCCGGCACGCAGACGGGCCATCACCTCGCGCTTCTCCCGGCCCGATACCGTGACGACGACGAGACGCGCGCGCGCGATCGCGGAGAACGTGAAGGTGAGCCGGGGGTGCTCGTGGTGGTCGTCGCCGTTGCAGACGACGAGGCGCCGGGTCTCGTCGAGCGCGGGAGTGCCGGGAAACAGCGATGCGGTATGACCGTCGGGTCCGACGCCGAGGTGCACGATATCGATCGGCGGAGAGCCTCGCACCAGCTCCTCGTACGCCTCCGCGGCATCCTCGATCGGGCCGCCGCGGTACATGCCGTGGATCGCACGCGGTGCCACATGATCGAGCATCACCCGTCGCGCTTGTCCCTCGTTGGAGTCCGGGGAGTCGACCGAGACGTACCGATCGTCGCCGAAGAACACCTCGATCGGTGCCCAATCGAGGGCGGTGGCGCGTAATGCTCGGTAGCACGCGTGCGCGAGCACGTTCCCGCACAGTGCGACGGACGCCGGCGATCGAGCGGACACGAGGTCCGCGAACGCCGTGGGAACGTCAGCGACCTCTCGAATCTCTCCGGGAAGATCCATCGGCACAATTTGCCGGGCGTCGACCGGTCGCGCCAGCGGCAGACCGCCTCGGAGTCGACCGCCGTGGCAGCTAAGATTTTGCGATGAGCACGGAGGCGGTGTCGCGGTTCGAACCGACGGTCATCGGGGCGTTCCGGCGGTACTGGCGATTCGTGTTTGCGATCGTCATCGCACTCGTGATCCCGGTCGGGCTGTACGTCTCGACCCGGCCCGCCGTCTATTCCGCCAAGGCCTCGCTGATCGTTGC
>JBBQGQ010000028.1:0-57101 GCA_038323195.1 Acidimicrobiia bacterium
CACAGCACGGGAACCGACAGACGGCCTCATCGCTCGCAAGCCAACCCAACAGGCGGCAGGGCAATCTCGAGACCCATCCGCCGGCACCCTCAACGCTACGAAACCACCGCAACGCGTGACACCCACTCAACCATCAGGGCAGTATGCGCGGGAGGTGGGACCGGCGACGCAGAGCGAGCAGGGCTCGATCGGCGCCGGGCGGACGCGGAGCTGTTCTGGGTAGGAGTCGCGATGGGACGGGCATTCCACGCAGTGGGGCATGCGTTGGCGATCGCGGGTTCGATGACGTGGGAGGTGCTTTGGGCGCTGATCCTCGGCTTTACGTTGTCGGCGATCGTGCAGGCCGTGGTACGGCGCGAGACGATTATCCGTCTGCTTGGTGACGACCGAGCAAAGACGTTGGCGCGGGCGGCGGGCTTGGGTGCGGCCAGCTCGTCGTGTTCCTACGCGGCGGTGGCGTTGGCGCGATCGCTGTTCCGTAAGGGCGCGAACTTCACCGCGGCGATGGCGTTCGAGATCGCTTCGACCAACCTTGTCATCGAGCTGGGGATCATCTTGGCGCTGCTGATCGGCTGGCAGTTCACCCTCGCCGAGTTCGTGGGCGGCCCCTTCATGATTGTGTTCATTGCGGTGTTGTTCCGTTTGTTTTTACGTCGACGCCTCCTCAACGACGCGCGCACCCAAGCTGACAAAGGGCTCGCAGGCTCGATGGAAGGCCACGCCGCAATGGACATGAGCATCCAGAGCGAAGCCAGCCTGTTCCAGCGGTTGCGGTCGCGAGAAGGCTTCACTGCGGTGTCGCACATCTTCGTCATGGAGTGGGCTGCCGTCCTGCGCGACGTCGTGCTCGGCCTCCTCATTGCCGGTGCCGTCGCCGCCTGGGTGCCCGACAGCTTCTGGCAGCACCTCTTCTTCGAAGGCCACCCGCTGCTCGCCAAGCTCTGGGGGCCGCTGATCGGCCCGCTTGTCGCCGTCGTCAGTTTCGTCTGCTCGATCGGCAACGTTCCGCTCGCGGGTGTGCTCTGGAACGGCGGCATCAGCTTCGGCGGAGTGGTGAGTTTCATCTTCGCCGACCTCATCATCTTGCCGATCATCGTCATCTACCGGAAGTACTACGGCACCCAGATGGCGCTGTTCATCACTGCAACGTTCTACGCCACGATGGTTGCTGCCGGATATGTCATCGAAATCCTCTTCGGGGTCTTGCACCTCGTGCCCAACGAACGCAATGCCAAGATCGCCGAAGCCGCCATCACCTGGAACTACACGACGTTCCTCAACGTCGCGTTCCTCCTCATCGCGGTCGTGCTCGTCGCGCGCTTCTTTCGCACGAACGGCATGGCGATGCTCAAGATGATGAATGGCCGCCCCGACCAGATGTCCTAGGCCGCGTCCGCCGCCAGTGCGCGAGCGGTGGGTAGAAGGTCGTCTGTTTCGTGACGATCCGGCGCGGTCTCAACCAAACTGGATGCTGTGATCGAGGACGGCGTCGACGATCGCCTCCATGGGCACGCCTGAGATCTGGCCGCGCTCGTGCATCAGCACGAACGCTTCCTCCATCGTGCAGCCCGCTTGTGCGCGGACCATGCCCACGGCCTCGGTCACCCGCTCACCATGCTCGAACGCTGCGTCGTCACCCATCTTCCCCATGATCACACGAACGTTGGAAGGGGCGGAACCCCATGTGGGCCGGCAGACCTCGCGATCCGCGCTCGATCGAAACGTACGGGTCGGGCAATATGAGGGCGTGGCGCACGAGGCAGTGCCGATCGCGGGCTCCCAAGTCGTGCTCACCGGCGCCAGTGGCGGCTTGGGTGGAGCGATTGCTCGTGCGTTCGACGACTGCGGTGCCCATTTGATCCTCACGGGACGCCGGATGGACGCACTCGACGCACTGGCTGCGGAACTCGAAGACGCCCGCGCGCTGCAATGCGACCTCGCCGACCGTGACCAACTCGAAGGTCTTCTCGCCCACGTCGAAGACGCCGACATCCTGGTCGCGAACGCCGCGCTGCCGGCCACTGGCACGCTCGATGACTTCACGACCGAAGAACTGGACCGGGCGCTCGACGTGAACCTTCGAGCGCCGATGCTGCTCGCCAAGCACCTGGCACCGCGCATGGCCGCCCGTGGTCGGGGCCACCTCGTGTTCATCGCCTCGATGGGGGCGAAGGCGCCGGCATCTCGGCTGTCGATCTACGCCGCAACGAAGTACGGCCTGCGGGGGTTTGCGGCCTGCCTGCGCCAGGAACTTGCGGCGACAAGCGTCGGAGTGTCAGCCGTGTTCCCCGGTTCGGTCGAGGATGTCGGGATGTGGGCGGAGTCAGGGGCAAGCGGCCAGGCCGGAACCGTCTCGTCTTCAGCCGTCGCCGACGCGGTCATCCGCGCCATCGAGAGGAACCGCGCTGAGGTGGATGTCGCGCCGTGGTCCGTCCGTCTCGCCGCCGCTATCGCTCACCTGGTGCCCGAGACGTACGCTCGGCTGGCACGGAGTTCAGGAGCAGACCAGCAGACCGCCGCCCTAGCGGCGGGCCTTCGTCACAAGCGATAAACAACTCCTGTCGATCCTCGCCATCCGTGTGAAGGTTTCGCGCGAGTCGCGTGCCCGCCGGTTGAGGGCCCGTAGCATGATCCGATGCTTTTCACCCCAATCGAGCGCGCATTCGAGGCGCTCCACCGCCTCCGGGCATGGCTCGGCCTATCGACATCGGGCGTGCTCGCCCTTACCAGCGGTCTCGCCGTCCTCGTTGGGACGACAATGGCATTCGGCGGCGTGACGGAAGACGTGACGCAACACAACGGCACGTCGAGGGCCGATCCGAGTCGTCTTCAATGGTTCGTCCATCATCGGTCGGGCCTGCTGGTATCAGTCTCTCGGGTGATCACCGAGATCGGAAGCCCGGTCGTTCTCGCCCTCATCGCGGTCTTGGCTGCCTCCGTTTTGTGGATGCGAGGCCAACGTCTCGCGCTTGCACTCGCACCTGGCCTCTCGCTCGTCGTCGCCGGAGTGTCGGCTGGCGTCGCGAAGGGCATCGTCGGTCGGGGTCGCCCGCCGGTCGCGCTTCATCTCGTGGCGGAATCGGACGCTTCTTTCCCTTCGGGCCACGCGACCGACTCGACGGCCATGCTCGTCACGCTCTCGCTAATCGTCGCCATGTACGTCTTCCGGCGCCCTATCGCACGTTGTCTTAGCGTCGTCAGCGGCGTGTTGCTCTCCGCTGCGATCGGAGTGAGCCGCCTCGTTCTCGGCGTTCACTGGCCGACCGATGTCATCGCCGGATGGGCAATGGGATTGCTAGCCGCGCTGGTCGTGACGATCGTTGCGAGTCTCGTCGTGAGCATCGCAGGGAAGGGTTCGACTTCTCCGGACCGGCCTCGGCTCGCCCGTGTCGCCTATCTCCTCACGCTCGACCGCGGCCTCCATCGCGTGCGCGCGGTTACTTGACCCATGCATTGCGGCGCTCCCTTCGGTGGCTACAAGCAGTCGGGCCTCGGACGCGAACACGGCGTGTACGGTCTCGAAGAGTTCTTGGAGATCGAGGCCCTGTTCGTCTGAGCGGCCGCGCAGTCAGACGACTGGCGTCCAGGAGTCGAGGAGTCGCCGATGGCATTGACCGACCCGTGGATCGCGGCGTCGCGAGCGGAGCTGCTTGCCGCGGTCGAGACCCGAGAGGTGGTTGATCCCGGCGACGCGCGTTCGGGCTCCGTGTTCGAGAAGGTGACGATCGACGGCGAGCCGTATTTCGCGAAGACGCTCGGGTATCGCACCGACTGGATCATGCGCGTCACTGGCGATCGCGACCTGCGGACGCTCAAGATCTGGAGGGCGGGAATCATGCGCGACGTGCCCGCCGAGATCGACCATGCGGTGGTCGGGATGGCGGCTGATGGCGACGGAGTCGATGCATTGCTCACGATCCTCATGCGTGATATTGCGGACGGCCTTTTCCCAGAAGGTGACGCGTCGATCTCGCTCGAAGATCATCTCGGCCTGATCGATGGCCTCGCCGCACTGTCAGCGCATTATTGGGGTTGGTCCGACGACATCGGACTCACGACGCTCGAAGAACGCCTGCGCTTCTTCGCGCCCGACAACATCGCACCCGAGGCGGCCGTCGGTGACCCGCCGGTACCGATCCGCGTGGCCGCGCAGGGATGGCCGCGGCTCGCAGCGCGCGCTCCCGCGCTCGCCGAGCTCCTCGCTGCGATTCACGCCGCGCCCGGCGCGCTGGCCGACGCGATGCGATCCACGCCCGCGACGTTCCTGCACGGCGACTGGAAGATGGGCAACCTCGGCCGTCACCAAGATGGCCGCACGATCCTGCTCGATTGGGCCTATCCGGGATCGGGTCCGGTCCTGTGGGATCTCGCCTGGTATCTCGCGTTGAACAGCGCGCGTCTTCCGATCGACAAGGAATCCACGATCGAGGCGCTGCGCGGCGCGCTCGAGGCGCGGGGCGTGCGCACGACCGGTTGGTTCGACCTGCAGCACGACCTTTGCCTGCTCGGAATGGCGGCGTGTTTCGGGTGGGAGAAGGCGATGGGTGACGACGACGAACTGCGTTGGTGGGAGGAGCGCGCCGCACGGGGCGTGCTCCATGTCGCCGACGCGTACCCGCCGCTACGCGCGTGAATCGGGACCATTACCGCGGCGCGGCCGCGGGTTGGGCCGATGGAGCAGGGCTCGTCTATGCGCCGATCGCGGATCTGCTCGTGGCCCGCATGCCGATCTCTCTGACCGGCGGGCGGGTGCTCGACGTCGGCGCCGGCACTGGCGTGTGTGAGGCGCCGCTCAACGCTACGGGGGTCGCGACGATCGTAGGTGTCGACCTGTCGCACGACATGCTCGCCTGGAACCATGTCGGCCGCCCGACCGCGGTAGTCGCCGACGTGATGCGTTTGCCCTTTTCCGCCGCGCGTTTTGACGCGGCGGTCGCTTCGTTCGTGCTCAATCACCTCACCGACCCGATCGGCGGACTCACGGAGCTCGCCCGCGTCGTACGGTCATGCGGCGCGGTGCTCGCAACGGTCTACGCCAACACCGCACGCAGCGAGAACCGCGACTCTGTCGACGCCGTCGCCCGGGCTCACGGGTGGTCGCCGCCGGATTGGTACGTCGGCCTCAAGGCGAACGCGGCGCCGCTGCTCGGCGCGACCGCTCTCATGCGTGCCGCGGCGGCCACTGCGGGGCTTGTCGACATCCAAGTCACCGAAGAAGATGTCGACGTACGCATCACCGACCCCCAGGCTCTCGTCAACTATCGGTTTGGCCAGGCCCCGTTCGCCAAATGGCTCGCGCGGCTCAGTCCCACGGCACAGCTCAGAGTCCGCACCGCGGCAGCCGGCGCCATTGCCGGCGAAATGAAGCCCTACCGCCCGCGCGTGGTATTCCTCACCGCGCGCACCCTTTAGCCACCGAGCATCGCGGGGAGGACGGTTGCACCACCGAGCAGGAAGATCGTGCCGATCGCGAGGCTGAACCCAGCCGTGATGCACGAGACGGCGACGCCTCGGCTCGGATCTACGCAGCGCGGTCCGCGGCCGCGCACAGCGCGGCGTAAAGCAGTGCAAGTTCGGCCGCGGTCGCGTCTGGGCGCCAGAGGTCGTCGAGTTCGGCGAGTTCCCAATGCGATGCAGCAGGTCGTGGAACGAAGTCAATGGATGGCCACCCAAGTCGTCTGAGGAGGGTTCGGTTGTCTTCCTCGAAGCGGTCATGGCAGTAAGCGGACAGAACGGCACGGGAACGCGCGATCTTCGGGGTCAACGGCAGTTGGACGTGACTGAAGACGCGCTTCAGCTGCAATAGCCTGGCACCATCGTGTATGTCGAGGTCTATTAGCTCCTTGGGGGCGGAACGCAAGAGATTGATCAACTCGAGCGGAAGCCCCACATTGATATGTTGATCGGGTGCGACACGAAGAAGCTCAGCGGCGCCGAGGAAATGGCTCGCGAAGTCAACGACGGGACTTCCTCCGTGAAGCAGATCAGCATGGAACGGCCGCATCTCAAATGAAACATGTGGCGCGCCTTCCGCCACTGCGACTTGCGTTCTGAGATAGTTCAGCCGGTCGGCTTGTTCGGCAATGAAGACGGAGGGTGGCGCAGCGAAACGGAAACCCGCCTGACGCCACAATGCTTCCAGACATGCGTCTTGTGGCCGGAAGTAGTACGCGACACGCACTCGGTGTAATTGCGCGAGTTCATCCAGCTTCGAGAGAAAAAGATCGTCGCCGCGATCGGTAGCGAAGAATTGTGCGAAGTATTCGCTTGTGATTACGCTTACTCGGTAACGATCAGCGAACTCCGCGATGCCTTCGATGAACCTATTGAGAACCGCTTGACTGCGCTTGAAGCCTATGTACGCCGCAGCGAACCCCCCGGAGTTTGAGCCACCAGACGTGTACTCCTCTACCCTTAGGCGAGCGTGCTTCTCGCCTTGCGCAACACGGTTCCGGACGACCATGAGCCCGATGTCCCGTTGCGATCGAAGCAATCCCGCGTTGTTCGCGAGCCAGTGCTGGATGCTCGAAGAGCCCGCCTTTGGCATACCTGCGTGCAGGACAACGGTGCCCATACCCGGGGTGAGGTTACTCGGCGCGAACGACGCCCGGCAACGGGAAAGCGCGGCACGCTCGACTGTCAGCTTGGCTTCGACCACGAAATGCCGCGTGACTCAACACCGGCGACGTCCGTCGAGGATCATGCGAAGAGGGTGAATGTCAGCCTCGACGCGCAACCGTTCGCGCGTAACTTTGCGCCGTCGATCGATACGTCAGAGCTGCACGCCGCATTCGAACGCGACCGCCGGGCGCGCAACGCCCGTGCGCCTTGGCTCGCCGCAGTGAACCAAACCCCCAGCGGAAATCGAAAACGACGCTCCCACCACTTCGACCCGCGTGCTATCTCTGGTCCCCTCTCGCGCCAAGGTTTGAACATCCAACATGTGGTGGAGGCGATGGGGATCGAACCCACTACCTCTTGCATGCCATGCAAGCGCTCTACCAACTGAGCTACGCCCCCGTGGGTCGACCACGATACCAGCCGGCTCCGGCGCTCTTGACCGGTAGCCTCGGCCGCTATGGTCGACGAAGTACCGCCGCAGCGTTACAACGCCGCGCTCGCCAACGAGATCGAGCGCAAGTGGCAGGACCGCTGGGACGAGCAGCACGTCTTCTACACGCCGAATCGAACCGGTCTGCTGAGCGAAGATCCGCGTCATCTCGCCGATCGGCCCCACCTGTTCGTGCTCGACATGTTCCCCTACCCGAGTGGTACCGGGCTGCACGTGGGTCACCCGCTCGGCTACATCGCCACCGACGTGTACGCACGATTCCAACGCATGAACGGCTTCAACGTCTTGCACGCGATGGGCTACGACGCGTTCGGTCTCCCGGCCGAGCAATACGCGGTGCAGACCGGTACCCACCCGAGCGCTACGACCGAGCAGAACATCGCCACGTACAAGCGCCAGCTGCGGGCGCTCGGTCTCGGACACGATCCGCGGCGCGGTCCGGCGACGACCGACGTGCAGTACTACCGCTGGACGCAGTGGATCTTCCTGCAGATCTACAACTCGTGGTACGACGACGACGCCGGGCGCGCGCGGCCGATCGCCACCCTGGTGCAGGAGCTGCGCGCGGGCCGGTTCGCGACGCCCGACGACTTCGCGTTCGACGATCTCGACCCGCTCGAGCAGCGGCGGCTCGTCGATTCCTACCGGCTCGCGTACGAGGCCTACGCGCCCGTCAATTGGTGTCCCGGCCTCGGCACGGTGCTCGCCAACGAGGAGGTCACCGGCGACGGGCGCAGTGAACGCGGCGGCTTCCCGGTGTACCGCCGTCCGCTCAAGCAATGGATGTTGCGCATCACCGCCTACGCCGATCGCCTTCTCGACGATCTCGACTCCCTCGACTGGTCGGAGTCGATCAAGCTGATGCAACGGAACTGGATCGGCCGCTCCACCGGCGCGACGGTGCGGTTCCCGGTCGAGGGCCACGAGAACCTCGACATCGACGTGTTCACGACGCGGCCCGACACGTTGTTCGGCGCCACCTACATGGTGCTCGCGCCCGAGCACCCGCTCGTCGATGTCATCACCGCGAACCAATGGCCCGGTGACGAGCTCGCGAACGACTTCGCGAGCAATTCGCTCGACGCGTGGAAGGGGGTCTTCGGTGCCACCGACCCGCCTCCTGACGCGGTCAGTCGCTACCGCGACTTCGCGTCCGCGAAGACCGATCTCGAGCGGCAGGCCGAGACCCGCGAGAAGACGGGTGTGTTCGTCGGCGCCTTCGCGGTGAACCCGACGAACAACGAACGCATCCCGATCTTCATCGCCGACTACGTGCTCATGGGCTACGGCACCGGCGCGATCATGGCCGTTCCCGCACACGACCAGCGCGACTTCCAATTCGCGCGCGAGTTCGACCTGCCTATCGTCCCGGTGGTCCGACCGAGCGACGAATGGCTCGCCGAGCACCATGCGGAACCGGCCGACTCGACGGATTGGTCCGAGGCCTACACGGGCGACGGCGTGCTGCAGCATTCGGCAAATGCCGAAGTGTCGCTCGACGGGCTGCACGTCGACGACGCGAAGCGATTGATCACCGATTGGCTGGAGCGTTCGCAGTTCGGCCGTCCGTCGGTCACCTACAAGCTGCGCGATTGGCTCTTCAGCCGTCAGCGTTACTGGGGTGAGCCGTTCCCGATCGTGTACGACGACGAGGGGCCGATCGCGTTGCCCGAGTCGATGCTGCCGGTCGCGCTTCCCGCCGTCGCCGACTTCGAGCCCGTCACGTCGGACGATCCCGACGCGCTGCCCGAGCCGCCGCTCGCGCGCGCGGTCGACTGGGTGGAGGTCGAGCTCGATCTCCCGGGCCCGGTCTGGGCCGGTTACGGCGAAGGACCCCGCACCTACCTGCGCGAGACCAACACGATGCCGCAGTGGGCCGGATCGTGTTGGTACTACCTGCGCTACCTCGACCCGACGAACGAAGACGCGATGGTCGACGAGCAGGTCGAACGCACGTGGGCCGAAGGAACGCGCCTCGACGGCTCCCCGAAGGTCGGCCTCGTCGACCTCTATGTCGGCGGGGTCGAGCACGCGGTGCTGCATCTGCTGTACGCCCGCTTCTGGCACAAGGTGCTGTTCGACCTCGGCTACGTCTCCACGATGGAGCCGTTCCAACGGCTCGTCAACCAGGGATACATCCTTGCTCCCGCGTACGTCGACGAGCGGGGCGCGTACGTCGACGCCGCGCTGGTCGAGGAGCGCGACGGCCGCTACGTCTTCGACGGCAAGCCGGTGACGCGCGAGTTCGGAAAGATGGGCAAGAGCCTGCGCAACGCGGTCGCGCCCGACGACCTCTATCGCGACTACGGCGCCGACACGCTCCGCCTGTACGAGATGTTCATGGGCCCGCTCGACAAGGAGCGGCCGTGGAGCACCGTCGACATCGTCGGCGTGCACCGATTCCTGCAGCGGCTGTGGCGGAATTTCGTCGACGAGGGCACCGGCGCGCCGCGGATCTCGGACGTTCCCGTCGACGACGAGACCCGGCGGCTGCTGCATCGCACGATCGACGCGGTGCGCACCGACATGGCCGCGCTGAGCTTCAACACCGCGATCGCCCGCCTGTTCGAGCTGAACAACCATCTGACGACGCTCCTGCAGAGCAGTGGCAGCACGTTGCCGCGCGAGGTCGCGGAGCCGTTGACGCTGATGGTCGCACCCCTGGCGCCACATGTCGCAGAAGAGCTGTGGCAGCGACTCGGCCACGACGACACGCTCACCTACGAGTCGTTCCCGTCGGCCGATCCCCAGTGGCTGGTCGAGGCGCGCGTCGAGGTGCCGGTGCAGATCAACGGGAAGGTGCGCGCCCGGGTGGAGGTTCCGGTCGGAGCCGATGTCGCCGAGCACGAGGCCGCGGCGCGTGCCGAACCCCGGATCGCCGCGCTGCTGAAGGACGCGACCGTGCGCCAGCTCAAGGTCGTGCCCGGCAAGATCGTGAACTTCGTCGTCGCCTGACGTCGGGCGCGGTTCGCTTTGTCGTGGCGCACGAGCGCGGTAGCGTGCGCACCGCTTCTCCGGTTGCTTCCCTCGCAGGTACCTCGCTTCCCTCTCTGGGAATCGCGCGCGCCGGGAGGCTGTCTTGGGGGAAGAGGTTCCGCGTCCTTCGGCGGAATCGCCGCGGCCGCAGTGGTCGGTGCGCTGGCACGAGTGGCGCGGTGATCGTCGGGTCGCAGCGGCCGTGCTCGCCTGCATCGCGGCGGGGGCGGCAGCCGCCTGGTTTCGCGCCGGCACGACCTCGTCCCCGGCCCTTCCGCCCCCGGCCGCGGGCGCGCCGACCGACACGCCTGCAACGAATACGACCTCGACGCGTCCGGCGGCGGCGATCGTGGTCGATGTGGTCGGCGCGGTGCGACGGATCGGAGTGGTCCGACTGCCGGCCGGCGCGCGGGTGGTTGATGCGATCGATGCCGCGGGTGGAGCCGAGCCCGCGGCCGATCTCACCCGCCTGAATCTGGCGGCCGCGCTCAGCGACGGCTCTCGCGTCTCGGTACCCCGTGTCGGCGCGCCGGCGCCGGGAGTGGATCCGTCCGCCGTCAGCGGTGGGTCGTCGTCGGGGAGCGACGGCGCGCCGTCGGCGGGCGCGCCGATCGACCTCAACACCGCGAACGCGCAGCAGCTCGACGCGCTCCCCGGGATCGGTCCCGCGACCGCGACCGCGATCGTCAACGACCGCGACGCGCACGGTCCGTTCCACTCCGTCGACGACCTGGGCCGCGTACGCGGCATCGGCAAGGCAAAGCTCGAGCAGCTGCGCGAGCTCGTGCGGGTCTGACGTGGAGCTCGGGCCGGTCGTCGTGCTCGGCGCGTTGATCGCCGGCATTGTGGCGGGGGAGCGATCGGGTATCGCCGCCGCGAACGGCGCGCTGATCGTGGGCGCGGGAGCGCTCGGCGCCGCGTGGTTCACGCGTCCGCCGCGGCGCAGCGTCATGGCCGCCGTCGCGTGCGCGCTGCTCGGTTGTGCGGTGATGGGTCGCGCGCTCGACGGGCAGGAGCGCTCGCCGCTCCGGGCCGCGATCGACCGGCGCGAGGCCACGACGCTGCGCGGCGAGGCGACGAGCGATCCCGACGGCCCCACCTTCGAGGCCAGCGTCCTGGTCCGGGTCGACACGGGTCACGGGTCGCACCGCACACTGCTCGCCCGGGCGTCCGGCGACGACGTCGCGGCGTTGCGAGTGATCGAGGCGGGCGACCACGTGGTCCTCGAGGGCCGGCTGGTGCCACTCGGCGACGGCGGGTTCGACGATCGCGCGCGCTCGCGTCACGCGGTCGGCCGGCTCGACGACGCCCGAGTGGTCGAGCTGTCGGCACCGAACGGCCTGCTCGCGGTGGCGAACTCGATCCGGGCGGTCATCCTTCGCGGCACCCGATCGCTCGCCCCCACGCCGCGTGCGCTCGTCGCCGGCTTCCTGCTCGGCGACACCCGGGGAATCCCGACGCCCGTGATCAACGCCTACCGCGACTCCGGTCTGTCGCACCTGCTCGCGGTGTCGGGTGAGAACGTCGCCTTCGTGATGGCGCTGGCCGCGCCGCTGCTCCGGCGGCTCCGGCTCGGCGCGCGCACCGCGACCGCTCTCGGCATCGTGGCCGTGTTCGCGGCGATGACGCGATTCGAGCCGTCGGTGTTGCGCGCGTCGGCGATGGCCGCGATCGCGCTGTTCGCGACCCTCGGGGGCCGTCCGGCGTCGAACCTGCGCGTGCTCGTGTACGCGGTGATCGTCCTCCTCCTCGGCGATCCGTTCCTCGTGCACTCGGTCGCGTTCGCGCTGTCGTGCGGGGCGAGCGCGGGCATCGCGGTCTTCTCCCGCCCGATCGGCGCGCGCCTCCCCGGTCCCCGCATGCTGCGCGAGCCGCTCGGGGTCTCGATCGGCGCCCAGCTCGGGGTGCTCCCGGTATTGCTGTGCGTCTTCGGTACGTTTCCACTGGTCACGCCGCTGTCCAATCTCGCGGCCGCGCCCGCGGCGCAGGTGCTCGGCGTCTACGGGTTCTTCGCGTCGGCCGTCTCGGGGATCGTGCCTCAGCTCGGCCCACTCCTGCAGCAACCGTCCGCGCTCCTCGTCACGTGGATCACCGCGGTTGCCCGGGTGGGTGCCGCCGTCCCGTTCCGGCTCGACCGGCGCGGCGCGCTCGGCGTCGCCGCACTCCTTGCCGCAGGCGCGTCGGTCGCCTGCCTGGTGGCCGTGCCTCGCTCCTTGCCGCGGGCGCGTCGGTAGCCTGCGAACGTGTCCGCGACGCCGTTTCCGCGCCTCCGGCTGGGTGAGCGCGTCGTCGACGTGCGCGATCGGGTCGTCGTCATGGGGATCCTGAACCGCACTCCCGATTCGTTCTACGACCGGGGCGCGACCTGGAGTCTCGACGCGTTCCTACGGCGGGCGGAGCAGCTCGTCGCCGACGGTGGCGATCTGCTCGATGTCGGCGGGGTCAAAGCCGGACCCGGGCCCGCGGTCGACGAGAACGAGGAGCTCGACCGCGTGATCCCGGCGGTGGAGGCGCTGCGGACTCGTTTCGACGTGCCGCTCTCCGTCGACACGTGGCGAGCCTCCGTCCTCGACGCCGCGTGCGCGGCCGGCGCGGTCGTCGGCAACGACATCTCCGGGTTCGACGACCCGGACTACCTACGCGTCGCGGCGAAGCACGATGCAACCGTCGTCGCGACGCACATCCGCCTGCGGCCGCGCGTCGCCGATCCCGACCCGCACTACGCCGATCTCGTCGCCGACGTCACCGAATTCCTTCGCGCCCGAGCCGGGCGGGCCGAGTCGGTCGGTCTGCAACCCGAGCAGATCGTCCTCGACGCCGGTCTCGACCTCGGCAAGACGCCGGCCCAGAGTGCGGTGCTGCTGCGCGAGAGCGCGCAGCACGCGTCGCTCGGCTATCCGCTCCTGCTGTCGGCGTCGAACAAGCGCTTCATCGGAGAGCTCCTCGGGCGCGACATCGGCGATCGCCGCGCGGAGTCGCTCGCCGCGGTTGCCTACGGAGTCATGCACGGGTGTCGGGTGGTGCGCGTCCACGACGTCCTGGGCACCGCGAGGGTGTGTCGCACGATCGAAGCGTTGCTGTGAGCATCCTCTTGGTCCAGGGTGCCGATCCGGCGCTGCGCGATCGCGAGGTGCAGCGGCTCGTCGACGAGCTGCTCGGCGGTGAGGATCGCTCGTTCGCGCTCGACGATCACACGATGCCGGGTCGCCGGCGCCCGGGCGACCCCGCGCCCGATGCCGACGACGACGAGGCGCGTGCGTCGGAAGGGTCGACCGAGCTGGCGGCGTTCGCCGCGCTCATCACCGCGCTGTCGAGCCCACCCTTCATGACGTCGGCACGGGTGGTCGTCGTACGCGACATCGGAAACGCCACCACGGAACAGGCACAGTGGCTCGCTTCGTGGATCGACGATCCCCTCGACGGTGTCCACCTGCTGCTCGTCGCCGGGGGAGGGCGAACTCCCGGCGCGCTCGACAAGGCTGCGAAGGCGAAGGCGAAGATCATGGGCCCGCCGGCTGATCAGACCGCCGATGTGCTCCAGCGGGAGCTGCACGACGCGCACCTGAAGATCGCGCCCGACGCGACGAAGCAGATCGCCGCGCACCTGGGCGACGACGCGGGGCGGGTCCCCGAACTGGTCGAGCTGCTGCACGCGACCTACGGCGACGACGCGTCCTTGTCGATCGACGAGGTCGAGCAGTACCTCGGCGAGCTCGGGACGGCCGGGCGCTTCGACCTCACCAACGCAATCGACCGGGGCGAGGTCGGCTCCGCGCTGGAGACCCTGCACCGCATGCTCACCTCGAGCAGCTCTGCGCAACCCAAGCCGCTGCATCCGATGCAGGTGATGGCCTCGCTCGTATTCCACTATCAGCGGCTCTTGCGCCTCGATGATCCGTCGATCATGACCAAGGAGCACGCCGCGAGCGCACTCGGCCTCAAGAGCGCGGGCGGCGCGCGGTTCCCGCTCGAAGCGGCGAAGCGGCTCGGAAGCGACGGCCTGCGAGACGCCATCCGCCTGCTCGCACGAGCCGAGCTCGACCTGCGCGGCGCGGGCGGCCTCGACGATCGGACGGTGATGGACGTGCTGGTCGCGCGCCTCGCGGCCTTGAGCCGGCGTTCGGCGCGGCGTTAACTCTTTGTCGCCTTCGCTGCTCGTTTCTACTGGTCGACTCCGGCTACGCCTCCCATCCGGTCGGCTTCGCCTGCGTCTCCTTGCTCCGGCGAGTTCGCTTCGCTCACCGCATCATGCGCGATCGAGCGCGCAGGAACGCGCGGAACGTCGCGGCAGGTTCCTGGGATCAGTCCCTCGGCTCAGGAGCCGGACTTGGCCGCGCGCTTCATGAGGCGCGACGTGCGGCGGGCAGCCGCGTTCTTGTGGATCACGCCCTTGGCGCCCGCCTTGTCGATGCGCTTCTGCGCGGCCTTCACGATCTCGGCCGCACCCGCGTCGCCGTCGGTGACCGCCTGCAGCGCGACCTTGACCCGCGTCTTCAGTTCGGAACGGACGCCCTTGTTGCGGACGCGCCGCTTCTCGTTCTGACGGTTGCGCTTCTTCTGCGACTGGATGTTGGCCATGCGAAAGTGCTCCGAAGCTGTTCGTGAACCGGGTGAGGGTACCAGAATCACCTCATGACCGGAGAACCCGTCCTCGTCGACTGCGATCCCGGCCACGACGACGTCATGGCCATCCTGACCGCGGCGAGATTCGCCCGGCTCGTCGGGATCACGACCGTCGCCGGCAACGCCGCGCTCGAGCACACCACGCGCAATGCCCTCGTCACGTGCGAGCTGGCCGGGATCGACGTCCCCGTGTACTCGGGCGCGGCCGGTCCGCGGTCCGGGCCGACGCGCGACGCGACGCACGTGCGCGGCCGCGCGGGACTCGAAGGGGTGGAGATCCCGGTGCCGCGGCGAACGGCCAACGGAGACGGCGCCTTCGAGTTCATCATCGAGAGCGCGCTCCGAGTACCGGGCCTCTGGATCGTCGCGGTCGGACCGCTCACGAACATTGCGCTCGCATTGGAGCGCGCACCCGATCTCGCACGAGCGGTCGCCGGTATCTCGATCATGGGCGGCGGAACCTTCGGCAACGCGACCGCGGCGGCCGAGTTCAACATCTGGGCCGACCCGGAAGCGGCCGATCTGGTGTTCGCGAGCGGCGCGCGCGTCCGGATGTGCGGTCTCGACCTCACGCACCAGGTCTGCGCCGGCGATCGGTTCATCGCGGGCCTCGAGGTGCCCGGCACTGCGATCGGTGAGTTCGTGGGCGGGCTCCTCCGCTTCTACGCGCAGCGGATCGTCGAGCTCACCGGCGAGGACCTCGCCGCATTGCACGATCCGTGCGCAGTGCTCGCCGTCACGCATCCCGAGCTCTTCGGCTTCACGAGCCACCGTGTTCGCGTCGAGCTCGACGGGACCAATACGCGCGGGATGACGGTGATCGACCGGCGCGTCGCGCGCGGTCCGGTCGAGGTTGCCTGGAACGTCGACTCGGAGCGCGCGCTGGAGTTGATCGGTCAGGCGGTGAGCAGCGCGTAGACCTCGGCGGCCGTCGGTAGCGCCCGGCGGGCGCCCACAGCACGGGTCGCGAGCGCACCGGCCGCGCACGCCGATCGCAACGCGCGCTCGATGGGTTCGCCACCGGCGATCGCCCACGCGAGCGCGCCGTTGAACGCATCGCCCGCGCCCGTCGTGTCGACGGCATTCACCCGGAAGGCCCGCTGTTCGAGCGGAGCGTGGCCGGCGCGGTGGAGGACGGCGCCCGCACGGCCGCGGGTCACGACGACCGCGGGTGCAATCGCGACCAGACGCTCGACGCCGCCGAGCCGCTCGCACTCGTGCTCGTTCGGCGTCAGCAACGCGCCCGCGGTCGCCGCGCGCGGCGGCGCGGGGTTCACGATGACCGGCGTGCCGACGGCGACGGCCGCGGCCACGGCCGCCTCGACGGTCTCGAGCGGTATCTCGAGCGAGCAGAGCACGACGTCGCCCGGCCGGATTGCACGAACGGCACCCTCGGCGGTCACATGGCGATTCGCTCCGGGCGCGACCGCGATCGCATTCTCGCCGCGAGCGTCGACCGTGATCACCGCGACTCCGGTCGGCGCGTGGGCTGATGTGGCGAGCTCCGTACAGTCGATGCCGCGCGCCGCGAGATCGGCTCGCGTCGCCCGACCGTGCTCGTCGTCGCCGACACATCCCACGAAGTGGACCTCGGCACCGAGCGCCGCCGCGGCGGCGGCTTGGTTCGCGCCTTTCCCGCCCGGTACCTGCACGAACTCGCCGTCGGTGACCGTCTCGCCGGGCAAGGGAAGCCGCTCGCCGTGCCACACCAGGTCGACGTTGGCCGAGCCCACCACGACCACCCTCGCACCCACATCCCGAAGGTATCCGGTGCCTGGGCGTGCACGCGGATGGGCGACAATGGACGAATCGTGACTGCACTCGACCGTATTCGCTGTCTCAGCATCATCGCCCACATCGACCACGGGAAGTCGACGCTCGCCGACCGGCTGCTCGAGATGACCGGCGCCGTCGACGCGCGCGACATGCGCGCCCAGTATCTCGACACGATGGATCTCGAGCGCGAGCGCGGCATCACCATCAAGGCCCAGAACGTGCGGCTCGAGTGGCAGGGGTACGTCGTCAACCTCATCGACACGCCCGGCCACGTCGACTTTGGCTACGAGGTCAGTCGCTCGCTCGCCGCCTGCGAGGGCGTGATTCTGCTCGTCGACGCCTCGCAGGGCATCGAGGCGCAGACGCTCGCGAACTGTTACCTCGCGATGGAGAGCGACCTCACGATCGTCGCCGCGCTCAACAAGATCGACCTTCCTGCGGCCGAGCCCGACAAGCGGGCCGACGAGATCGAGCGCGTGCTCGGCATCCCCGCCGACGACGTGTTGCGGATCTCGGCCAAGACCGGCGCCGGCGTCCCGGAGCTCCTCGACGCGGTCGTCGAGCGTATTCCGCACCCGTTGGGCGACCCCGACGCACCGCTCCAAGCGCTCATGTTCGACTCGATCTACGACCCGTACCGCGGGGTGGTCTCGTCGGTTCGGGTGTTCAACGGCGTGCTCCGCAGCGGTGCGCGCCTTCGGTACGTGAACGCGCACCAGGACCACGACGCCGAGGAGATCGGCGTGAGACTGCCCGTCCTCACACCGGTCGCGACTCTGGGCCCGGGCGAGGTCGGCTATCTCATCGCCGGGATCAAGAGCGTCGGCGAGGCCAAGGTCGGCGAGACCGTCACCGACTCGGCCCGCCGCGCCGACGCGCTCGCCGGGTATCGAGAGCCGAAGCCGATGGTGTTCTGCGGTCTGTACCCGGTTGAGGGCGACGAGTACGCCGACCTGCGCGAGGCACTCGAACGACTACGGCTCAACGATTCGTCGTTCACCTACGAGCCCGAGACCTCGGGCGCGCTCGGGTTCGGTTTCCGGTGCGGCTTCCTCGGTCTGTTGCACATGGAGATCGTGCGCGAACGCCTCGAACGCGAGTACAACCTGTCGCTCGTCGCGAGCTCGCCGAACGTCGAATATCGCTTGGAGTTGACCGACGGGACGATCGAGGTGGTCGACAACCCCTCGGCGATGCCGTCCCCGCAGGAGATCGAAGCCATCGAGGAGCCCTACGTCCGGACCACGATCTTGACCCCGGTCGAGTACGTCGGCACCTTGATGGAGTTGTCGCAGCAGCGGCGGGGCGAGATGGAGAAGATGGAATATCTCTCCGAGGACCGCGTCGAGCTCGTCTACGTCCTCCCGCTCGCGGAGATCGTCCTCGATTTCTTCGACCAGATGAAGTCGCGCACGCGCGGCTATGCCAGCCTCGACTACGAGCCGGTCGGGTATCGCCGGTCGAATCTCGCGAAGGTCGATGTGCTGTTGAACGCGACTCCGGTCGACGCGTTCTCCGCGATCGTGCACCGCGACAAGGCGTACGAGTACGGGAAGAAGATGACGTCGAAGCTGCGCGAGCTCATCCCGCGCCAGCTCTTCGACGTCCCGATCCAGGCTGCCATCGGCGGTCGCATCATCGCCCGCGAGACGGTCAAGGCCAAGCGCAAGGACGTGCTCGCGAAGTGCTACGGCGGGGACATCACACGCAAGCGGAAGCTGCTGGAGCGCCAGAAGGAAGGCAAGAAGAAGATGAAGCAGATCGGCCGCGTCGAGGTGCCGCAGGAGGCCTTCGTCGCGGCACTGCGCCTCGACGAATAGCCCCTGGTTGCGTCACCGAAAAACCCTCGCTATACCCGCCGCCATGACCTATTCGATTGTTGCGCGCGATCCGGAGACGGGTGCGCTCGGTGTCGGCGTGCAGACGTGCATGTTCGCCGTGGGCGCGATCGTCCCGTGGGCGCGCGCCGGTGTGGGCGCGGTCGCGACGCAGGCGTTCAGCGAGCGCGCGTACGGGTGGCGTTGCCTCGAGGCAATGGCCGACGGGCGCTCGGCCGAACAGGCGCTTGCCGCCGCTCGCGCCGCCGATGGCGCCGCGGCGATGCGACAAGTGGGAGTCGTCGACTCGACCGGCTCGGCCGCCGCGTTCACCGGCGAGCTCTGCGTCGATCACGCCGGCGATCAGCTCGGCTCGGGCTTCGCCGTCCAGGCCAACATGATGGCGAGTCCCGACGTGTGGCCGGCGATGGCGGGCGCGTTCGAGTCGGCACAAGGGCTCCTGGCCGAGCGGTTGCTCGCCGGGCTGGTCGCGGGGGAGGCGGCCGGTGGTGATGCGCGGGGCCGGATGTCGGCGGCGTTGCTCGTCGTCGACGGCGAGCGGCGCGACGATGCGAGCGACGGTGTCCTCGTGGATCTACGCGTCGATGCGCACGATGAACCGCTCGGCGAGCTCGCGCGGCTGTTACGCGCGTCCGACGCGTTCCGCCACTACTTCCGGGCGGTGGACGCCATCGGCGCCGGCGACAACGCGGCGGTGTCTCGCGAGATCGGGGCGGCCCTCACGTTGCTTCCCGACGACGAGAATCTCCTCTTCGTCCGTGCGGGCTCGTTGTTCTTCGACGGCCGGATCGACGAGGGCCGGGCCGCCCTGCAGGAGCTGCTCGTTCGGCGACCGACGTGGTCGACGATCATGCGCAGCTTCGTCGACAAGGGCATGATCTCGCTTCCGCCGGGGGTCGACATCGCGGACCTGCTCGGCCGGAGGTAGCCCTGGATTGAAAGACTCCCATTACCTGCACTGAGCAGTCAGACTGGCCGATCGGGAACCGTCCCGAAATCGGAGGCTGACGTGATGCCCGAGCTCGACCCGAACCTCCCCCACAGCCCGGTAGTGCTGAAACAGGTGGAGAAGCGCGCCGCAGATATACAGCTGCGCGTGGCCGACGCGATCACCGCGTTCGCGGGGTCGATGCGCTTCGTGTACATCCACGTGGCGTTGTTCGCGGTGTGGATGCTCGTGTTCGAGAAGAGCCCGTGGCCGACGCTCACGCTCGTGGTCTCGTTGGAAGCCATCTTTCTCTCGACCTTCGTCATGATCGGCCAGAACCGCCAAGCCGCGTTCCAACAGGCGAAGGCCGACCACGACTACGCGGAGGAGGAGTCGATGCTCAAGGAGAACACCGACCTCACCCGCTCGATCCACGCGCTGACCGAGCAGATGCACGAGAAGCTGTTGGGACCGGCGGCCGGCGGCGGGTGATCGCGGCGCGCACGCCGCGCTCGAACTCCAACGCGAGGGCCGCCACCAAGACCCCGACCACGCCGTCGAGCCAGTAGTGATTGCCGGTCACGACGACCACGATCATCGTGACGACCGGGTGCGCGAGCGCGATCCAGCGCCACTTGTTGGTCGACGCAACCACGATGGTGATACCGATGATCGCCGCCCATGCGACGTGTACCGACGGCATCGCCGAGAGCTGGGCCGGACCCGATTTGCCGAAGGCGGGATAGACGGTCTGGCCGAAGAGCGCAGGCGTGTCGGCGACGTGCAAGTCCGGGATCAGACGGGGCGGGGCAACGGGGATGAGCTGGATCGCCAGGCACCAGAGGGTGGTGAGCGCCACGACGTTGCGGACGGTGGGGTAGTGGGCGCGGTGACGGAACCACAGCCATACCAAGAAGATGCCCATCGACGGGATGTGCACCGTCGCGTAGAACACGTTGCACGCCTGGATCAGCAGCGAGCTCTTGAGGAAGAGATGCTGCAGGCCGTGCTCGTTCGGGAAGTGGAGGGCGCGTTCGAGGTCCCAGATCCGCTGGCCCGCGCCGATCGCGCCGTCCACCTTCACGATCGAGATCGTGCCCACGACACGCCACAGCGCGTACAGCACCAACACGATCGCGAGCTCGATCGTGAACGGCGCCACCCGCGTCAACAGGCGGCGGCGCGACGCGCGGGCCGCGATACCGGCAGTCCCCACGACTGCGCCGGCTTCGACCGCGATGTTCCACGGCATCCACCCGAGGCTCACGCGTCGGCCTCCGCCCGCGCGTAGGCGCGGGCGACGTGACCGCGCAACAGGTCGACGGTGCGCGCGAACGCGACGTCGGCCGCCCACGGGTCGAGCTCGACCCAGTCGGGATCGAGTTGCGGCGTCGGGGGGCGGCCGGTCCGCAATGCACCGGCGGGCAGCCCGCTACGGACGGCGAGCCACGACGCATCGGCAGCTGCCGCGATCGGCCGGCCGCGGGGATGCTCGATCACCGGGCAACCCGCGACGAAGCGCCGCCGGACGCCGGCGATCGGCCGGGCGATCTCACCCAGCCGGCCGACGAGCTCGGGACTGCATTGCAGCTCGGCGCTCGGAGGCTCGGGCTCCCAGTCGCGCCCAGGCTCCCAGTCGCGCCCGGGCCCGTGATCGGCGCGCGCGAGCCAGTCGAGCACTGCCGGAACCGGGCGCACCGGCTCACGGGTCACGTGGGAGACCCAAGACCTTTTCCCCGAGGATGTTGCGCTGCACTTCGCTCGTCCCGCCGCCGATCGTCAACGCCCGCGCGTACATGTAGCCGTACTGCCAGCCCACACGGTCGGGTTCTCCGTAAGGGCCGCGGTCGGCGCACAGGCCGTACGTTCCCGCGAGCTCCATTGCCGTCTCCATGACGTGTTGTCCGTGCACGTCGGAGAGCGCCTTGCGGACCGACGCTTCGGGGCCCGGCTCGAGCCCGCGCACCCGTGCCGAGACGGTGCGCAGGCGGATCAGGCGGAGTACCTCCGACTCGACGTACAGCCGAGCGAGCCGTTGCCGCAGCAGCACGTCGCGTGTGCCACCGTGGTCGCGCACGAGTTGCAGCACGTCGTTCGCGGTGGGTCCCCGACCCCACAACGCACCCTCTCCCGAAAGCGACACACGCTCGTTGCCGAGCGTGACCTTCGCGAGGCGCCAGCCGTCGTGCTCCTCGCCGACGACGTTGGTCGCCGGAACGTGTACGTCGGTGAAGAACACCTCGTTGAATTCGTGCGTGCCGGTCATCTGCACGATCGGTCTGACTTCGATGCCGGGGGCGCGCATGTCGACGACGAAGTAGGTGATCCCGCGATGCGCTTCGGCGTCGGGATCGGTGCGCGCCAGCAGGATCCCCCATTGCGCGACGTGGGCGAGCGTCGTCCAGACCTTCTGACCGTTGACGACGTACTCGTCGCCGTCGCGTACGGCACGGGTCGTGAGCGACGACAGGTCGCTGCCGGCGCCCGGCTCGCTGAAGAGCTGGCACCAGATCTCCGAGCCGTCGAGCAGCCCCGGCAGCCATCGCTCTCGTTGGGCCTCGGTGCCCGCGACGAGCAGCGTCGGCCCGGCCCAACCGATGCCGATCGGATTGAGCGGCCGTTTGACCGAGAGCTCGCGCATGAGCTCGTCGAGCTCGAGCTGCTCTTGCGGCCCGGCGGCCAGGCCCCAAGGTTCCGGCCAGTGCGGTGCCACCAAGCCGGAGCGCGCCAGACGCGTGTTCCAGTCGTCCGGATACGTGCCTCCCGGGCCGAGCTCGGCGACGAGCGCGCGCAACCGGTCGGCCGGGGTGAACGTGCTCGCGAGCGCCACGAGCGCGAAGCTATTTCATCCGCGCCGACGATTCGCTCCGAACTCAACGTATGCGAAGCGGGGCCCGCGGGCCGGCCACGATGTCGGACGCGCAACGGCGCGCGGCGACCGATGGTGACCTGGCGCACGTCGCCGCGCTCGGCGACCGGCTGGCGCTGGGTGAGCTCTACTCCCGGCACGCGGGCCCGTGTTTCGCACTCGCGCGGCGCGTCCTGGCCGATCGCGTGCTCGCCGAGGAGGTCGTGCAGGAGGTCTTCCTTCGCTTGTGGCGGCGGCCCGAGCGCTTCGACGCGAATCGGGGCTCGATGCGCTCCTTCCTCTTCGCCCAGGTACACGGCCGGTCGGTCGACCTGCTGCGCGCGGAGACCGCACGACGGGCGCGCGAGCAGCGCGAGGCGTTCCGCAGCCCGACCGTCGACATCGATCTGGAGCGCGCGGTCGCCGAGCTCAGCGAGGGTGAGGCGGTCCGAAGAGCGCTCGCCGATCTCTCCGAGGGCGAACGCGGCGCGATCGAGCTCGCGTACTTCGGTGGCCACACCTATCGCGAGGTCGCGGCGTTGCTCGAGCTCCCGGAGGGAACGGTGAAGAGCCGGATCCGCTCCGGGCTGCTACGGCTCCGCGCCGCGTTGATCGACGCGGGGGTGAGGGAGTGACCATGCCCGCTCCGAACAATCCCGAGCTCGACGCGCTGCTCGGTGCCTACGCGCTCGACGCACTCGACGCCGACGAGCGGACCCTGGTCGACGCCTACGTCGAGGGCAATGCCCGCGCACGCGACGAGGTCGACGAGCTGCGCGAGAGCGCGGCGTCGCTCGCGCTCGCGCCCGTCGACGATACGTCCGCGCCCCCGGGGCTCTGGGACCGGATCGCGAGCGCGATCGAGACAGAGGTGGCTCCCGGCGATGCTCCCGAAGAGCACGCGGAGCGCGACGAGCTCGCGGCGCGCCGGTCTCGCCGGCGCGGCGCGCGCTGGATGTCGTGGGCCGCGGCCGCGGCTGCGGTCGTTGTGGTCGCGCTGGCCGCGCAGGTGATCTCGCTGCACCGGCGGCTCGACGACGCACGCGTCACCGGCGAGAAGGACGCGGCGGCGGCGTTCGTGCGCGCCGGCCATGCCACCGGCGCTCGGCAGGTCGCGCTGGTGCCGGCGCACGGTGCCGAGGTCGCCCGGGTCGTCCTGCTGCCGGACGGGAGCGGCTACGTGAAGAACGACGGTCTCGCCCGGCTCGATGCCGCGCACACGTACCAGCTGTGGGCACTGACGGGGACCGCCGGGCGAACCGTCGCGATCTCGGCCGGCGTGCTCGGCGCCGAGCCGAACGCGGCTGCGTTCCGGACGTCACCCGACGTCCGCGGCTTCGCGATCACGGTCGAGCGCGCCCCGGGCGTCGCGCAGCCGTCCCAGGCGCCGTATGCAAGCGCCACGCTGACGTGACCGCGCCCCTGACGTAACCCGGCCCGTGGCGTAACCGGGAGACGCGCCACCCGCGCGACGATGGTGCGTGCCCGTCGGTATGAAATTCGGCGTTTACGTCCACATCCCGTTCTGCGCGTCGCGTTGCGACTACTGCGACTTCGCGACCTGGACGGACCGCGACCATCTGATCGATGCGTACGTCGCCGCGTGCATCACCGACATCGCCCGCCGGCGGGACTCGGGCATGCCGGTCGCGACGAGCGTCTTCTTCGGCGGTGGCACGCCGTCGCTGCTCGCGGGCGAGCAGCTCGCGCGCATCCTCGACGCCATCGATCGCAGCGCCGAGGCCGAGGTGACCGTCGAGTGCAACCCCGACAGTGTCGACGCCGCCAAGCTCGACGCGTACCGGCGGGCCGGGGTCGATCGGCTGAGCTTCGGCGTACAGTCGATGGTGCCGCACGTCCTCGCCGCGCTCGGACGCACGCACGATCCCGCGAACGTGCAGCGCGCCGTCGCACTGGCTCGCGCCGCGGGATTCGAGCGCCTGAGCGTCGATCTCATCTACGGCACACCCGGGGAGACGCCCGACGACTGGCGACGATCCCTCGACGGTGCGCTCGCGCTCGGCGTCGACCACGTGAGCGCGTACGCGCTGACCGTCGAGCCCGCTACCGCGCTCGGTCGTCAAGTTGCAGCAGGTGCGCCGGCACCCGACGACGATCTGCAGGCCGACGCCTACCTGCGTGCCGACGCCGTGTTCGCCGCTTGCGGTCTCGAATGGTACGAGGTGTCGAACTGGGCCCGGCCGGGCGAGGAATGCCGGCACAACGAGCTGTACTGGACCGGCGGCGAGTACGTCGGGATCGGTTGTGCCGCACACGGCCATACGGGTGGGAGCCGGTGGTGGAACGTACGTACGCCCGAGCGGTACATCGCCGCGATCTCGGGTGGGACCTCCCCGAAGGCGGGCTCGGAGGTTCTCGACCCCGAGACCCACGCCGAGGAGGCCTTCTCTCTCGCGTTGCGGACCCGGCGGGGCGCGGCCGTGGCTGGCGGTGACCGGGCCACTCGGGTCGTGTCCGATCTCACCGGGCAGGGTCTGGTCGAGCGGGAGGGCGAGCGGATCGTCCTGACCCGCCGGGGCCGCCTCCTCGCTTCCGACCTGACGGCCCGCCTCCTCCTGGCCGGGGCTGCGTCGCCCGGTGACCCCGTCGCCCGGTGACCCCGTCGCGAGGTGGCAGGCGGGCACCGGATCACCCAGCCTCCTTGGCACTCGGTACGATTGAGTGCCAACGCGGCGAGGGGTACCGAGATGACCGAGCTTGACGAACGCAAGGCGGCGGTGCTGCGCGCGATCGTCGAGCAATACGTCGACACCGCGCAGCCTGTCGGCTCCCAAACCGTGACGAGCATGACCGGCTTGGGGGTCTCCGCCGCCACGGTCCGCAACGAGATGTCGCTGCTGGAACGTGAGGGCTACATCGCCCAGCCGCACCCGTCCGCGGGCCGGGTCCCGACCGATCGCGGCTACCGCTACTACGTCGATCACCTCGCCGGCGCCGGTCAGCTTCCCGCCGTGGAGCGGCGCCGGATCGTCGAATTCTTCAGCAGCGCGACCTTCGTGATGGACCAGTTGCTGGCCCAGACGAGCCAGCTGCTCGCCGGCGTGACGTCTCACGCGGCGGTCGTGGTCGGACCGGAGCTGCAGGCGGTGATGGTGCGGGCCGCGAACCTCGTGATGCTGCAGCCTCGCGTCGTGCTCGCGGTGGTCGTTCTTTCCAACGGCTCGGTCGAAAAGGAGGTCGTCGCCTTCGAGGACGACCTCTCCGAAAACGACGTCGCCGATGCCAGCGCGCGCTTCGCGCGCCAGTTCGCGGGCCGCCGGCTGGCCGACGTCGCGGCTCCCGTGGGCGAGTGCCTGCCGGACGACCGTGCCCGAGCCCACAGCACCGCGGCCCACCGGGTCGGCGAGATCGTGAACCGGTCGTGCATCGCGCTGCAGACCCGACTCGAGCAGCATCAGAGCGAGCCGCTGTATGTCGGCGGCACGAGCCGGCTCGCGGCGGAGCACGACGCCTTCGTCACGACCAGCACCTCCCGGCTGCTCGAGCTTCTCGAACAGCACGTCGTGCTCGCGTCGTTGATGCGCGAGCTGCTCGGGCCCGGTCTCACGGTCAGCATCGGTTCCGAGAACACCAGCGTCGATCTGCGCGAGTGCTCGCTCGTCCTCGCGCCTTACCTCGTCGAGGGCGAGCAGGCCGGCACCGTGGGCGTGCTCGGCCCCACCCGCATGGACTACCGAAAAGCGCAGGCCGCGGTCTTTACCATCTCGCAACAGCTCGGACGCCAGCTCTCGCGATGAGCCGGGCATGATGGGCGCGCCATGAACTACTACGAGCTGCTCGGCGTGTCGGCCGCCGCGACCGACGACGAGATCAAGAAGGCGTTTCGCTCGCTCGCCCGCAAGTACCACCCGGACGCGAATCCCGGCGATCCTTCCGCGGTCGAGCGCTTCAAGGAGATCAACGAGGCGTACGAGACGTTGCGCGACCCCGAGCGGCGTCGGCGCTACGACACGTTCGGGCCCGAGGGCGCGAACGCCGGCCCGTTCGGCGCGGGGAGCCCGTTCGATGCCGGCGCGTTCGGTCTGAACGACCTGTTCGACGCGTTCTTCGGCGGCACCTCCGGCGGACAGACCCGCGGCCGAGGCGCGGCGGGCACGCGCGGGCCCGACGCCGAGACGGTGCTCGACCTCTCGCTCGTCGACGTGGTGATGGGCGCGCGCAAGACCCTCGATCTGCAGATGCCCATCGAGTGCGAGCACTGCTCCGGGACGGGCTGCGCGCCCGGGACCCACCCCGGCCGATGCCCGACCTGCGACGGCAGCGGCGAGGTCCGACAGGTGCGGAGGTCGCTGCTCGGCCAGATCGTCACCGCCGGTCCGTGTGCTGCGTGCGACGCCAGCGGTCAGGTGATCCCGAATCCGTGCGACGCCTGCGGCGGCGCCGGCCGGGTGAACGGCAAGCATTCGATCGAGGTCGACGTTCCGCGTGGCATCGACGACGGCCAGCGCCTACGCCTCGCGGGACGGGGTCCGGCGGCGCCCAGAGGCGGCCCCGCCGGCGATCTCTACGTCGGGGTCCGCGTCGCGCGTCACCCGGATCTCGAACGCCGCGGCGACGAGCTCTGGTACCAGTTGCCGGTCTCGATCGCGCAGGCCGCGCTCGGTACGCAGCTCGAGGTCGCCACACTCGACGGTCCCCGCGAGGTCGACGTTCCTGCGGGAACGCAACCCGGGGCGCTCATCAGGCTACGCGGACTCGGAGTGCCGTCGCTGCGAACGATGCGACGCGCCGATCTCGTCGTCGAGGTCCGCGTCGACGTGCCCACGCGCCTGCGCGACGAGGAAGCCGAGTTGCTCGCGCAGTTCGCCGAGCTGCGCGGCGAGACGGTGAGCTCGGTGCACGAAGGGCTGCTCGCGCGCATTCGGTCGGCATTCAAGCCGTGAACGCGCGCGCGGCCCGCGAGCCGGCCGACGCGAACGCAGTTGCGCACGTGTTCGTCGAGGCGCTCGACGACCGGTGCGAGATCACCGGCGGCGACGGCCATCATCTGCAACGCGTCCGGAGGCTCACGCCGGGAGAGGTCGTCACCGCAGCCGACGGCACCGGCGCGTGGCGCAGCTACGAAGTAACCGGGATCGCGACCGGACGACTCACGCTCGAGGCGCGCGGCGACGCGCAGATCGCGTGCGAGGCCCGCATCGGTGTATCGCTCGCGGTCGCGCTGACGAAGGGCGGCCTCGATGACGTCGTGGCCGCGGTGACGGAGTTGGGGGTCAGGCGTGTGACGCCGGTCCGCACCGCGCGCACGGTCGTGCGGTGGGACGAGCGCCGCGCGCAGCACGCCATGGCTCGCCTGCGCGCCGTGGCGCGCGAGGCGGCGATGCAGAGCCGCCGGGCGCGCGTTCCGGTCGTCGACGAAGTGGTCGCGTTGGAGGCGATCGTCGACCGGAGCGGCCTGGTGGTCGCGGCCCGCGACGGGGTCTCGGCGTCGGAGCTTCCGCCCCCTGTCGGGACGGGCCGGGACACCGGCTGGACGGTCCTCGTCGGCCCCGAGGGCGGGCTGGCGCCGAGCGAGCTCGCCGCCCTCGAGCCCGCCCCCCGGCTCCGGTTGGGTCCCCACGTGCTCCGGGCCGCGACGGCGCCCGCGGCCGCGGTCGCGGTGCTCGTCTCGGAGGCCGCGCGATTGGGCCCAGAGTGACCAGTGTGGCGGCGTCTATCGCCTGTTATGAGAGTTGGAAGCGATGGGAAGCATGACTTTCACGGAGCGTGCTGTTATCATGATTTCGCCGCACTCTGCGCCGCTCGCGGGTTGCAGGTTGCGGGGAGTTGGACGCGGTAGTCGCCGGGTCCGGGCGAGGGAGCACCGAGTTGGCGAACAGTGGGGCGCGGGTCGGCGAACGATTGCGGGCCATCCGGCGCCAGAAGGGCTTGTCGCTACACGATGTAGAGGCGCGCTCGAGCCTCGAGTTCAAGGCGTCGGTGCTCGGGGCGTACGAGCGCGGCGAGCGCGCGATCTCGGTGCCGCGGCTGCTTCGCCTTGCGGAGATCTACGAGGTTCCGGCCGACCAGCTCCTCCCGCGTGAGCTCGAGGGCGAGATCAGCCTCGTCGAGACCGGATCCACCAACGGCATCGATCTGAACGCCAAGTTCACCATCGACCTCGTGCGCCTGCACGAGCTCGACCATCCGGACGCCCACATCCTCGATCGGTTCGCGACGTCGCTGCAGCGCGAGCGCCAGGACTTCAACGGCCGCATGCTCACGATCCGCCGGTCCGACCTCCGGGTGCTTGCGTCATGCATGGGCCGCAGCCTCGACGAGCTCGGCTCCCGGCTCGAGCAGCTCGGGCTCCGGGCCGCCGTCGCGGCGGGTTAGTCCTGCCGGCTTTCTGAACGTCCTCCGAACCGGGCTCCGAAGTGCCGCCTCGGCAGCTCGAGGTTCTCGGCGGTTGGGAGAGACGGTCACCTTCGGCTCGACTACCCTCGCGCGCACCTTGGCACGCTCGCACGCCATCAGCCCCGCTCCTGGCGGCCCCGCGCCCGGAAACCCTGCCGGAATCCCTGCGGGTGCCGCGTCGGTGAAGATCCTCGTGCCGGGCAATCACCTCATGGTCGGGCTGCTCGGTCAGCGCGACGAGCTGCTGCGGCTCGTCGAAGCCGAGTTCGCCGTGCAGATCCTGGTGCGCGGCAACGAGATCAACATCACCGGCGAGGGCGTGGAGGTGGAGCGGGTCGGCCGGCTGTTCGAGGAGATGGTCGTCCTGCTCGAACAGGGCCACGACCTCGACCGCGAGAACATCGGTCGCTCGATCGAGATGATGAAGGCCGACCAGCGACCGACGGATGTGCTCGGCACCGAGGTCATGCGCGGACGCAAGACGATCCGCCCGAAGACCGCGGGCCAGAAGCGCTACGTCGACGCGGTCCGCGACCACACGGTGACGTTCGCGATCGGCCCTGCCGGCACGGGCAAGAGCTATCTCGCCGTGGCCTTGGCGGTGCAGGCGCTACAGGCCAAGGAAGTGAATCGCATCATCCTCACGCGTCCTGCGGTCGAGGCCGGCGAGCGACTCGGCTTCTTGCCCGGCGACATGCTGCAGAAGGTCGATCCCTATCTGCGCCCGCTCTACGACGCGCTGTACGACATGGTCGAACCCGAGGTCGTCGTGCGGCTGATGGAGCGGGGAACGATCGAGGTGGCCCCGCTCGCGTACATGCGCGGCCGGACGCTGAACGACTCGTTCATCATCTTGGACGAGGCGCAGAACACCACGCCCGAGCAGATGAAGATGTTCCTGACCCGGCTCGGGTTCGGATCGAAGGTCGTGGTGACCGGTGACGTCACCCAGATCGATCTTCCCGAAGGACGCGGCCGTTCCGGGCTCCTGCAGGTGCGCGGCGTGCTCGACGGTATCGACGGCCTCGTCTTCGTCGAGCTCGGTTCGCGCGACGTCGTTCGCCATCGCATCGTGCAGGACATTGTGGATGCCTACGAACGCCAGCAGCCGTGAGACGACAGCGCAGCGACCGAAGGGGAGCGGAGCGTGGAGTCGACCAAGAATTATGACGCCTGAGATGGAGACGGAGTCGCCGTCGGTGTTCGGTGCATACGAGCAGCGCGACGTCGAGGTCGACGTCGCGCGGTGGGTCCGACTCGCGCGCCTCGTGCTCGAGAGCGAGCACGTCAACGAGCGTTACGGCGCCCATGTCGAGATGTCGCTGATGTTCGTCGACGAGTCGACGATCGCGGAGCTCAACGTCCGTTTCCTCGGTGGCGACGGGCCGACCGACGTGCTCTCGTTCCCGCTCGACGAGGAGCTGCCCCCCGCGGGACGTCAGCCCGACCAGGGCGGCCGAGGACCGGGCTCGCCGTCGGACCCGGGGGACCCTCCGGCACTGCTCGGCGACGTGATCGTGTGCCCGACCGTGGCGGGTCGTCAGGCACTCGAACGAGGACTGCCGGCCGACGAGGAGATCGCGTTGCTCGTCGTCCACGGCGTGTTGCACCTGCTCGACTACGACCACGCGGAGCCCGAGGAGCGCGCCGCCATGCGCACGCGCGAGCAGGAGCTGCTCGCGCGTTTTCGCGAGGTCGAGCGCGAGGCGGACGGGGCGTAGATCCGTGGGACGCGGCGCACCCCCAGATACCGTTCGCCTGTCTATGAGGGCGCGGTCGAAGAACGCGCGCGAGCCGGGAGCTCGTGCATGAGTGCCTTGGCCATCGTCGTCGTCGCCCTGCTGTGGGCGCTCTCCGGCGTGCTCGCGCTCGCGGAGACGGCGTTCACGCGCGTCAGCCGGATCCGCCTGCTCGCGTTGGAGGAGGAAGGCGACAAGCGCGCCCGCCGCGTGGTGCGTCTGCTCGAGCATCCCGAGCAGACCCTCAACAGCATCTTGTTGCTGGTCCTCGGCTGCCAGATGATCGGCGCGACCATCCTCGGCACGGTCCTCGAGCCGTCGCTCGGCGCCTCGGGGATCGCGGTCGGCATCTTCGTCGAGATCTTCGTCGTGTTCACGCTGTTCGAGGTGGTTCCGAAGACGTTCGCGCTGCAACACAGCGAGCGCACGGCGCTCGCCATATCGCCGTTGCTCGCGTTCGTCACGCGCTTTTGGCCGCTGCGGATGCTGTCGCGCCTGTTCATCGGTTTCGCGAACGTCGTGTTGCCGGGTAAGGGGCTGCGCCACGGTCCGTTCACCACCGAGGCCGAGATCCTTACGATGGCCGACGTCGCGGCCCAGCAGGCCACGATCGAGACCGAGGAGCGCGAGCTCATCCACTCGATCTTCGAGTTCGGCGACACGGTCGTACGCGAGGTGATGCTTCCCCGGACCGACATGGTCGCGGTCGAGGCCGACGCCACGGCCGACGAGGCGATCGCGACCGCGATCGAAGCCGGGAAGTCGCGGCTCCCCGCCTACGAGGACACGACCGACAACATCGTCGGGCTGGTGTTCCTGAAGGACCTCGTCGCGCGGAGTACGTCGGGCGAAGGCGCCGAGCCGGTACGCGCGAGCCTCCGGTCCGCGCATTTCGTGCCCGAGTCGAAGCGCGTCGCCGAGCTGTTGCGCGAGATGCAGACCGAGAAGTTCCACATGGCGATCGTCGTCGACGAGTACGGCGGTACCGCGGGCCTCGTCACGATGGAGGATCTGCTCGAAGAGATCGTGGGAGAGATAACCGACGAGTACGACCTCCCGGAGCCCGTCGTCGAGCGGCTGGCGAACGGTGTGCTGCGCGTCCCCGGCCGGACGCCGATCGACGAGGTGAGCGAGCTGCTCGAGGTCACCTTGCCCCAAGAGGAATGGGACACGGTCGGCGGGCTCGTGTTCAACACGCTCGGGCACGTCCCGATCGAGGGTGAGTGCCTGCGGGTCGACGGCTTGGAGTTCTGTGCCGAACGCGTTCAGGGCCGGCGGATCGTCTCGGTGATCATCACGCGCCTCGTCGATCCGTGCGACGATGAATCTCCCTCCTCGTCCGATCGACCGAGCGCCGATCGACCAAGCTTCGATCGACCAACTTCCGATCGAGGCGAGTGAACGCCGACTTCCGCTCGGGCTTCGTGTCGCTGGTCGGGCGTCCGAACGTCGGGAAGTCGACGTTGCTCAACCAGATCGTGGGGCGGAAGGTCTCGATCGTCTCCGACCGTCCGCAGACCACGCGCACGCAGGTGCGCGGCGTGCGAACGACTCCGACCACGCAGATCGTGTTCCTCGACACGCCTGGCGTGCACAAGCCGCGAACCTTGCTCGGCGAGCGTGCGAACGAACGTGCGCTCACGACGCTGGGGGAAGTCGACGTGGTGTGTTTCCTGATCGAGGCCAACGCCCCGATCGGACCGGGCGACCGGTTCGTCGCGGCCCGGCTCGCCGAGGTCGATACGCCCGTCGTGCTCGCGGTGAACAAGGTCGACGTGGCGTCTCGCGACCAGATCGTCGACCACCTCGCGGTGGCATCGGGTGAGCTCGGCGACTTCGCCGCGTACGTGCCACTGTCGGCGCGCGTCGGCGACGGAGTGGACGCACTGCTCGGCGAGCTCGAGACGCGCCTGCCCGCAGGTCCGCACTACTACCCCGAGGGTGTGGTCTCCGACCAGCCCGAGTCGTTCCTCGCGGCCGAGTTGCTGCGCGAGCAGCTCCTCGCGATGGCGCGCGAAGAGCTTCCCCATTCCATCGCGGTCACCACCGACGAGATCGAGGAACGGGAGACTGCCGACGGACCGCTGCTCGTCGTGCGCGTCATCGTGCGGGTCGAGCGCGATTCACAGAAGGGGATCGTGATCGGCCGCGGCGGGGCAGTGCTGAAAGCGGCGGGGACCGCCGTCCGCCACGAGCTGGAAGCCCTGCTCGGGGTGCGTGTGCACCTCGAGACGCGGGTCAAGGTCGATCCCGATTGGCAGCGACGGGCCGGGGCCCTCGACCGGCTCGGCCTCTGATCGAGCGCGTGGTCCAACGGCCCGTTCTGCTTGTGATCATGCGCGTGACACCACCCCGCGCAGTCGGCGTGCCAGAGTTGAGTTTCGGAGAATCGACGGCTGTAGAGTCCGGCCGATCTCCTGCAGAGACTCGTCGCCGAGAGAGGCTGATGTTGGACCGTACGCACCGGTTCCGGCGCGCAGGCACGGCTGCCGTCATCGCGATCGCCGGCGTCATGCTCGCGAGCTGTGGTGACAGCACCGGACCGAGCAACAAGCAGAACGCGCTCCGTCCGGCCGGGAAGTACTCGCGCCAGATCCTGGATCTGACCGAGCCGTTCTTCTGGATCGCGGTGGTCATCGGCCTCGGTGTGATCGGTGGCACGTTCTTCGTCGCGTTGCGCTTCCGCGAGAAGCCGGGCGAGGAGCGCGCGGTGAAGCAAGTGCACGGCAACACGATCCTCGAGATCAGCTGGACCGTCATCCCCGCGGTCATCCTCGCGATCATGGCCGTGCCGACCGTCGCCACGATCTTCAGCCTCGCCAAGAAGCCGATCGGGCCCAACGTCGTGAACGTCACCGTCACCGCGCGGCAATGGTGGTGGCAGTTCACGTACACCGATCCCGGGAACGGCGTCGAGACCGCGAACGAGCTGCACATCCCCGTCGGCCAGCCAATTTCGCTCACCCTGCAGGGTCCTCCCGCGTGCTCGCCCGCGCCGTGCTATCTGAACGGTGTGCTCCACTCGTTCTGGGTCCCGGAACTGAACGGCAAGAAGGACGTCGTCCCCGGCCGTAAGCAGTTCCTGAAGCTCGAGGCCGACAAGCCCGGCGTCTATCAGGGTCAGTGCGCGGAGTACTGCGGGTTGTCGCATGCCGACATGCGTCTGCGGGTGATCGCCCAGACGCCGGCCGACTACCAGGCCTGGGTGCGCAGCCAGCTCGCGCAGAAGGTGTCCGAAACCGCGTTGAAGGCGGGCGTCGACAACGCGACGTGGGGTTGCGCCACGTGTCACAGCTTCAAGTCGGCCGTCGCCGGCGCGGTGGCTCCGAACCTCACGCATCTCGCCGACCGGACTGCGTTCGCCGGCGACAAGTACCTCCTCAACTACGACAACTTGTGGAAGTGGGTGTACGACGCGCCCGGTCGTAAGCCGATGGGCAACCTCTACCAGCACATGCCGGCCTTCAACCAGCTGTCGATGAGCCAAGCGGAAGCGCAGAAGATCGCGTGCTTCCTGCTGACCAACACGGCCACGAACCCGAACCCGCCTTCGGAGTGTGCAGGCAAATGACAACTGTCGAAGAAGCCACCACGGTCGTCCACGCGCCGGAGCGACGTGTTCGCATCCTCGAGCGGCCGCGAGCGACGACCGGCAAGTTCAGCTGGGTGACCACGGTCGACCACAAGAAGATCGCGATCATGTACGCGACGCTGGCACTCTGCTTCTTTGTCGTCGGCGGCATCGAGGCGCTGTTCATCCGGCTTCAGCTGGCGCAGCCCAACGGCACGATCCTGAGCGCGGCGCGCTACAACGAGTTCTTCACCATGCACGGCACCACGATGGTGTTCTTGCTCGGGATGCCGATCGCGGCCGCGTTCGGCAACTACCTGGTGCCGCTCATGATCGGCGCGCGCGATGTCGCGTTCCCGCGCCTCAACATGCTCGGGTTCTGGATCTTCGCGTTGGGCGGCGTGTTCCTCTACTCGTCGTTCGCGCTCGGCGGCGCCCCCGACGGCGGTTGGTTCGGCTACGCGCCGCTCACCAGCACGCCGCTCGCCAACGGCTACCTCCCCGGCCGGGGAACCGACTTCTGGACGGTCGGGCTCATCATGCTCGGCATCGGCTCGGTCGCAACCGCGGTCAACTTCCTGGTGACCATCCTCAACATGCGCGCACCCGGCATGACCCTGATGCGCATGCCGGTATTCGTGTGGATGATCTTGGTGATCGCGTTCCTGACGCTGTTCGCGATGCCGCCCGTCACTGCGGCGCTGATCATGGTCTTCATGGACCGCAACTTCCACACGAACTTCTTCAACGCCGCGGCCGGCGGCGACCCGCTGATGTACCAGAACTTGTTCTGGATCTTCGGGCACCCCGAGGTGTACATCCTCATCCTCCCGGGCATGGGCATCGTGTCCGAGATCCTCCCGGTGTTCTCGCGCAAACCGCTCTTCGGCTACTCGATCGTCGTGTTCTCCGGTATCGCGATCGGCTTCTTGGGTTGGGGCGTGTGGGCGCACCACATGTTCGCGTCGGGCCTCGGTCCGGTCGCGGTCTCCGCGTTCGGACTGTCGACCATGCTCATCGCGATCCCGACCGGCGTGAAGATCTTCAACTGGCTCGCAACCGTTTGGGGCGGAGCGGTTCGATTGCGAACCCCGATGTTGTTCGCACTGGGCTTCATCGCGCAGTTCACGATCGGCGGGCTGTCGGGCGTCATGCACTCGATCGTGCCCAGTGATACGCAACAGACCGACACGTACTTCGTGGTCGCCCACTTCCACTACGTGCTGTTCGGCGGTCTCGTCTTCGCGGTGTTCGGCGGCTTCTATTACTGGTGGCCGAAGGTCTTCGGCACGATGCTGAACGAGAAGATGGGCAAGCTGAACTTCTGGCTGATGGTGATCGGGTTCAACCTCACGTTCTTCCCGATGCATTTCCTCGGCTTCGAGGGCCAGCCGCGGCGCACGTACACCTATCCGTCGGGCATGGGCTGGGACACGCTGAACCTGCTCGCCACGATCGGTGCGTTCATCATCGCCACTTCGGTGCTCGTGTTCTTGGTCAACGTCATCTTCACGACCCGGCGCGGCGTGCGGGTTGGGCACGACCCCTGGGACGCACGCACGCTGGAGTGGAGCATCCCGTCGCCGCCCCCCGAGTACAACTTCGCCGTGGTACCGATCGTCACCGGTCTCGACGACTACTGGCACCGCAAGTACACCGAGGACAACGAGGGCAAGCTGGTGAAGCTTCCGGCGGGCGGCGCAGTCGACGAGGCCGAGCTCGAGCCTGCAGGCTTCGATCCGCACGGCATCCACATGCCGTCGCCGTCGTACTGGCCGCTCGTCTTCGCGCTGTCGCTCCCGACGATGGGCTACGGCTTCGTGTTCAAGAACTGGTACCTGCTCGCGGCCGGCGTGGTGATCGCCTTCTTCGGGTTGAACGGCTGGGCGATCGAGCCGTCGACCGAACCGGAGCCGACCGGGACGGAGGTGCACTGATGACCCAAGCAGTCGTCACGACCGGAACGGCTGAGCTCGCGCCGTCCCCGGGGCACGTTGGCCACGCGCACGACACCAACACGGGTGTCAGCAACTCGAAGCTCGCGATTTGGCTGTTTCTCTCGTCGGAGGCGCTGTTCTTCGGCGCCTTCATCTCGACATACTTCCTCTACCGGGGTCGCGACGCGTCGTTCCTGAAGGGGCCGACGCCCGACAAGCTCCTCAACATCCCGTTCACGTCGGTGACATCGTTCGTGTTGCTGATGAGCTCGCTCACGATGGTGCTCGCGCTCGCCGCCATCCAGCGGGGCGACCACCGCCGACTACGAATCTGGCTCCTCGCCACCTGCCTCTTCGGCGCGACGTTCGTCGGCGGGCAGGTGTTTGAGTTCACCGAGTTCTACCGCAAGGGTTTGCACCTGGGCACCAACATGTTCGGCACGACGTTCTTCGTGCTGACCGGACTGCATGGCGCGCACGTGACGATTGGCATCATCTGGCTGCTGTTGGTGTGGAGCCGCTCTATGCAGGGCCGGTTGCCGACCGAGAAGTCGGAGGCGGTCGAGATCGCCGGGCTGTACTGGCACTTCGTCGACGTGGTGTGGATCTTCATCTTCACCGCGGTCTACCTGATCCCGACGCACTGAGGACGCTCGCATGACCGAAAGCACGGACCTGGTCACGCTGTCGGAAGGGGGTCTGCCCGCCGCCGGTGCGATCGACGAGCTCGCCACGCTCGGTGATCAGCGGATGGTCGTCACCGAGGAGCATTCACATCCCGGTCCGCGCCAGTACGTGCTCATCGCCGTGGTGCTCGTCATCTTGACCGCGGTCGAGGTGGCGACCTCGTATCTCGAGGGAACGGTGAACTCGAACCTGCTGATCGTCGCACTTGGGATCATGGCGGCCGTGAAGTTCGTCCTCGTCGCCGCGTGGTACATGCACATGAAGCAGGACTCGGCCGTGTTCCGGCGTTTGTTCATCACCGGCCTGACCCTCGCCTCGACCGTGTACGGCATCCTGTTGCTCTTCTTCTCGAGCACGGTTCTGAAGTCGTAGGCGATCGTGCTCGCCGACGTCGCCTTCCCCGTTTGGGCACCGCACCCGGAGGTCTGGCTGCTCGTCGGCGCGATCGCGGCGGGGTATGCCGTCGCGCTGAAGCGACTGGGGCCGCGCCTCGCGCCCGCGGGCTCGGCGGTCGTCACGCACTTCCAGATCACCACGTTCTCGGCCGGACTGCTCGCGGTGTGGGTCGCATCCGACTGGCCCATCCACGACCTCGGCGAGCGGTACTTCTTCTGGGTGCACATGGTGCAGCACACGACCTACGCGATCATCGCCGCGCCCCTGCTGCTCATGGGCACGCCCGCGTGGTTGGCGCGTTGGCTCCTGTCGCCTCGGTGGCTGCTGCGAACGGTGCGCTACATGTCGCGCCTGATCCCGGCGACGCTCATCTTCAACTTCGTCATCATCGTCACCCACATCCCGGTGGTGGTCGAAGCGTCGCTGCACCACGCGCTGCTGCACTTCGGCCTCCACGCGCTCATCCTCGTGTCGTCGCTGATCGTGTGGATGCCGTTGCTGAGCCCGCTGCCCGAGGTTCCGCGATTGCAGCCTCTCGCGCGCATGCTGTTCCTGTTCCTGCAATCGGTCGTGCCGACGGTCCCCGCATCGTTCCTGACCTTCGGCGACCACCCGTTGTACAAGTTCTACGAGACGGTCCCGCGCCTGTGGGGCATCTCGGCGCTCGACGACATGCGCTTCGCCGGTCTGATCATGAAGATCCTCGTGGGCTTCAGCCTGTGGATCACGATCACCGTCGTCTTCTTCCGGTGGTACAACGCCGAGGAGACCGGATCGCCGGCGCGGCGCGTGTCGCGCGACCTCGACCGCGAGCTGATGGAGTTGCAGAGGCAATGACGAACACCCCGACAGACGAACGCGAAGGTGTCGACGGCGACGACGCGGCGGACGCGACACCAGTTCCGGCCGCGCCGGCCGTCGAGGTGGCCGTGCCCTCGGAGGCGGGGCCCGCGCCCGAGCCGATCCCGTTCTGGCAGCGTCCCTACGTCGAGCGCTTCCTCGTCCCGCTCGTGCTCCCGATCGCGGTGATCGTCGGGCTCGTGGCGTACATCCTCAACATCTCGCGGTTGTTCTTGTCGGGTCACGGTCACATCCCGATCTTCGTGGGGTCGGCCATCACCGTGATGATCCTGTTGGGGGCGACGCTGTTGTCGGCCGCCTCGCCGCGGCTGCGCCAGTCGGCGATCACCCTCGTGAGCGCGGCGTTCATCCTGTTGATCATGTCGGGCGGATGGCTGGTGCTCGGCCACTCGCAGCCCGAGAAGACGGGGCCGACGTCGCTGCCGCCGACCCTCAAGACGAAGCAGACTCTTGCCGTCACCGCCGCCATCGGCGGGAACCTCCGGTTCGCGCCCGATCAGCTCACGGCGAAGACGGGTCTCGCGAAGATCGTGGTGACGGTCGCAGGTGCGGGGCACACGTTCAATACGCGCGACGCGAACACCTTGTTCGCATCGCTGAGCCTCGACGCGGCCGGTACCGTGAAGTCCGGCGTGGCGTTCTTCCCGACGCCGGGTAGCTACGGGTTCTTCTGCGCGATCCCGAGCCACGACGCGCTGGGCATGCACGGCACGATCACGGTGACCGGTCCGCCGACAACGCTCACGCAGGCGCTGACCGCGGCCGGCAACGCGGCAACGGCTGCGGGCTAGGTGTTGTGCCCGGGCTGGGGCACGCGGACCGTCAACGCGTCGCGCACGGCTTCCATCGTCCCGGGCAGCGGCCCCACGCGCTCGCCGTCGGCGTAGACCTCCATGGGGATCGACGCGTCCAGTGACTCGAGGTACACGTTCGTGCCCCGCAGGGTCGTGACCTTCGGGTTGTCGACGTGGTTCCCCCGGAACACCTTCGGGAAGTTCCACAAGAACTCCGGGCGCGACATCGCCCCGACGATCGTGATGTCGAGCAGGCCGTCGTCGAGGCGCGCCGCGGGGGTGACGCGCATACCGCCCGCGTACGCGGGACCGTTGCCCACGGCGACGAGCCACGCTTGCGTCTCGACCGCCCGGCCGTCGACGGTGACGCGGAACCGGTGCGGCTTGTAGACGGCGAGGGTGCGCAGCACGGCCGCCACGTACAACGTGGTTCCCGAAAGTCGCCGGACGGTGTTCGCCCAGCGGTTCGCCTCGGCGTCGAAGCCCGACGCGGTGACGCACGTGTACCAGCGCCCGTTCACCCGTCCGAGATCGACGAGGTGGTCGCGGCCGTTGGCGATCGCATCGAACGCTCGCACCGGCTGTTTGGGGTCGTAGCCGAGCACGCGGGCGAAGTCGTTGCCCGCGCCCGTCGGCACGATCGCGAGCCGCCGGCCGGTGTCGGCGGCCACCCCGGCGACCTCGGTGACGAGCCCGTCGCCGCCGCACGCGACGAGATCGTGCCCGTCGTCGGACGCGGCGCGTGCGAGCTTGGTCGGCGCACCGGGTTCGGGGGAGACGTGCAGCTCGATCCCGGCCGCGCTCGCGGCGCGCTCGAGCTCGGGAAGCAGCTTCTGGGTTCGCCCCCGACCGGCTACCGGATTGACGATCGCGGTCCAGGGCACGGCGGGAAGCTACTGCGTCGGCGCGGGTAGCGTCCCGCCCGTGCGGAGGCACCCCCCACGCCCCCAACTGTTGGCACCGAAAACGGTCCGTCACGCCATGTTTCGCGCCCAACTGTTGGTGCAAAAAAGGTTGCGAACGCCACCTTTCGCGCCCAACTGTTGGTGCAGAAGCGAGGGGGTCTTGTGACCGCGGGGACCTTCCCCGGGTCCGAGCTCGACGGGCAGCGGATGCCGGCGCACGTCGCGATCGTGATGGACGGGAACGGTCGCTGGGGCCAACAGCGCGGGTTGAAGCGCACCGAGGGTCACGCGGCCGGCGAAGAGGCGCTCTTCGACACCGTCGACGGTGCTCTCGACATCGGCCTGCGGTGGCTCACGGTCTTTGCCTTCTCGACCGAGAACTGGCGACGGCCGCTCGACGAGGTCCGGTTCCTGATGAACTTCAACGAGCGTCTGCTGCTCGCGCGTCGTGACGACCTGAACGAGCGAGGCGTCCGGGTGCGGTTCATCGGTCGGCGCAGCGGTCGAGTGCCCGGGCGGGTGCGGCGACGCATCGAGGAGACGGAGGCGCTGACCGCGGCCAATCGCCGCCTCACCCTGACGTTCGCGTTCAACTACGGCGGCCGGGCGGAGATCGTCGACGCGGTCCGTGTCATCGCCCGTGAGGTCGCGGCCGGCCGGGTGGACGCGGAGAAGATCGACGAGCGCACGCTCGCCCGCCATCTCTACGCCCCCGACATGCCCGATCCCGATCTGCTCGTACGCACGTCCGGCGAGTACCGCATCTCGAACTTTCTCCTCTGGGAGCTCGCGTTCGCCGAGCTCGTCTTCACCGACGTGCTCTGGCCCGACTTCCGCACCGTCCATCTCGTCGAGGCGATCGCCGAGTTCCAGCGCCGCGACCGCCGCTACGGCGGCATCTGACTGCCGAACGGTTCGCCTGAAGTCCGGGGTGGGGCATTCTCGGCGGGGGCTGTCGAATTACACTCGTGTGATGCCCGGGCTTTATCGCGACGAGGGGGTCGTGCTCCGCACGATCAAGCTCGGCGAGGCCGATCGCATCGTCACATTCCTCACCCAAGGGCACGGCAAGGTGCGGGCGGTCGCCAAGGGCGTCCGTAAGACGTCCAGCCGGTTCGGCGCCCGGCTCGAGCCGACGAGCCGGGTCGCGCTCCAGTGCTACCGCGGCCGCGAGCTCGACGTCGTCACCCAGGTGGAGACACTCGAGGCGAATCGGGTCCTGCGGGAGCAGTACCTGTTGCTCACGCATGCGATTCCGATGCTCGAGGCCGTCGACCAGGTTGCGCAAGAACACGAGCCGAACCCGGCGCTGTATCGCATGCTCACGGGCGCGCTCCGGGCCCTCGCGGAGCTGCAGAACCCGATGGTCACGTCCGCGTTCTTCTGGAAGCTGCTCTCCCTCGAGGGCATCCATCCGATGCTCGACGGCTGCGCCCGTTGCGGTCGCGAGGAAGGTGCGGACGACGCCGAGCTGATCTCGTTCGATCTCGACGAGGGTGGCACGCTGTGCCGGGGCTGCGCGCGTGGCGGCGGTTGGCCGTTGTCGGTCCCGGCGCTCGACCTGTTGCGCCGGATGCTCGGCGGCGGGTTGAACGGCGTGTTCGCGCAACCCGTAGGTCCGGAGACGCACGAGGTCGAGCAGCTCGGCATCCGAGCAGTGGAACACCACGTCGAGCGGCGCCTGCGTTCGACCGCACTCCTCTAGGACGAGGTCGACGACGAGGCGTTTCCGGACCCGAGGCACCCAACTTGGCCCGGGCACTCGCGGGCCTGCCGACTAGCCTGGCTTGCCTATGGCACCGCCCGCCGACCCGAAATTGATGGATCGCGTCGTCAATCTGGCGAAGCGTCGGGGTCTGGTGTTTCCGTCCTCCGACATCTACGGAGGATTCCGCTCCACCTGGGACTACGGGCCGCTCGGGGTGCTGCTCAAGCGCAACGTGAAGGATGCCTGGTGGCGGTCGATGGTGCAGCTCCGCGACGACGTCGTCGGGCTCGACTCGGCGATCCTGATGGCTCCCAAGGTGTGGGAGGCGAGCGGTCACGTCGCGACGTTCACCGACCCGCTCGTCGACTGCCGCAATTGTAGGGAACGTTTCCGCGCCGACCAGCTCCCCGATTCGGGCGCATGCCCGAACTGCGGGGCGAAGGACTCGTTCACCGAAGCGCGCAACTTCAACTTGATGTTCAAGACGTTCGTCGGACCGGTTGAGGGCGACACCTCGGTCGCCTACCTCCGACCGGAGACCGCGCAGGGCATCTTCGTGAACTTCAAGAACGTGCAGACCACGACGCGCAAGAAGCCTCCGTTCGGGATCGCGCAGCTCGGCAAGTCGTTCCGCAACGAGATCACGCCCGGCAATTTCATCTTTCGCACCCGTGAGTTCGAACAGATGGAGATGGAATACTTCGTGCCGCCCGACCAGGCCGCCAAGTGGTTCGAATACTGGGTGTCGGAGCGATACCGCTGGTATCTCGACCTCGGAATTCCCGCCGACAAGCTGCGGATCCGTGCGCACGACGCCGAAGAGCTCTCCCACTACTCGACGGACACGAGTGACCTGGAATTCGCGTACCCGTGGGGCTGGGGCGAGCTCGAGGGCATCGCCAATCGCACCGACTACGACCTGACCCAACACGCAAAGTCCTCCGGCGAGGATCTCTCGTACTTCGACCAGGAGAACGACGAGCGCTTCCTGCCGTACGTCATCGAGCCCGCGGCGGGCGCCGATCGCGCCACGCTCGCCTTCCTGCTGGCCGCGTACGACGAGGACGAGGCGCCGACGGGCGAGGGCAAGGTCGAAAAGCGCACGGTGCTGCGGCTCGATCCGCGCCTCGCGCCGATCAAGGCGGCGGTCCTGCCACTGTCGAAGAAGGAGACCCTCCTGCCGCTGACCGACGACGTGGCCAAGGCGTTGCGACCGCATTTCATGATCGACGTCGACCTGGCGGGCGCGATCGGTCGCCGCTATCGCCGTCAGGACGAGGTCGGCACGCCGTTGTGCGTGACGATCGACTTCGACACGATCGAAGATCGCGCGGTGACGGTGCGCGATCGTGATTCGATGGCCCAGGAACGAGTTCCGCTCGACCGTCTCGTCGGCGAGCTCCGCGATCGTCTGGGTGGGGCCTGCTGATGGACGACTACTACTCGCTGCTCGGTATCGACGCCGACGCGTCGGTCGACGACATCCGCGGTGCCTACCGCGTCCGCAAGGAAGGCATCGACACCGCGAGCGACGCCGGCAGAGCCGACGCCGCCAAGCTCAACAAAGCGTGGAACGTGCTCTCCGACCCGTACCAGCGCGGTCGCTACGACGCACAGCGGACGACGGCCGCGGACTCGGACGAGCCCGGTTCGGACGACGCCGACGATCCGGCAGCATCGAGCTCGAACGGCTCCGGACCCAAGGGCCTGCGGGCGAGCGCGAAGAACTCGCGCCAAGAACGCCAGCGGTCGGTGCGCGAAACCCGCGCCGAGCGGTTGAAGCAGGCGGCAACGATCTCGGCGCCCCCCGGAACCCACTTCCCCAAGCCGAAGCAGCGCATCATCGCCATGGTGATCGATCTGCTCGTGCTGATCGTGCTCGTCAGCGGGAGTCAGGTCGCCGCCCAGGCGATCGCCAAGTCGCAGAAGCCGGCGGTCGTCAAGCAGGTCAACGACTTGAACGACCAGATCACCGCGGAGAACAAGATCAAGAGTGACGCCGATACGGCCGTCAGCAACGACAAGAAGGCGAACAACACCGCCGCGCAGACGACCGATCAGAAGGCTTCCGACGATGCGAAGGCGAAGATCACCGCGCTGACCAAGCAACGCGACGACGCGGCCTCGAAGCTCAACCCGTACTTCCTCGGCGCGTTGGTGGTGGCGTTCTTCCTCGGGTTCTTGTATCTCGCGATCCCGAGCGCGATTACCGGACGGACGCTCGGCAAGCGCTTCCAGCATCTCAAGACGCTACGAGAGGACGGCTCTCCGCTCGGCGTGCGCGGGGCGGTCATTCGCTTCGGACTCCTGGTCCTGGTGACGTTCACGCTCTACCTACTCTTGCAACAGTTCGCCGCGATTCTCGTGCTGTTCGGCGTCACCATGTGGCTGCGCAACGCGAACATGCAGGGCCTGCACGACCGCTTCGCCCACACGATCGTCGTCAGCGACGCCGCAGATTGAGCAGATTGAAAGGTTCGTCGATGTCGGAGCAAGGCCGCGAGAAGTACGTCTACGCGTTCGAAGAAGGCGGTCGCGATCAGAAGTTCCTGCTCGGCGGCAAGGGCGCGAACCTCGCCGAGATGACCAACCTCGGGCTCCCCGTTCCCCCCGGGTTCACGATCAGCACCGACGCGTGCAAGGCGTACATGGCGCTCGGAGACGAGCTCCCTCCGGGTCTGATGGCCGAAGTGGCCGTGGCCCGGGAGCGGCTCGAGAAGCAGATGGGCAAGCTACTCGGCGACGCCGACGACCCGTTGCTGGTCTCCGTGCGCTCCGGCGCGCCGTTCTCGATGCCCGGCATGATGGACACGGTCCTCAACCTCGGCCTCAACGACGACTCGGTCAAGGGCCTGGCGAAGCAGACGCAGAACGAACGCTTTGCGTACGACAGCTACCGGCGCTTCGTGCAGATGTTCGGCAAGATCGTTCTCGACATCTCGGGTGAGCGTTTCGAAGAGGCGCTGCACGATCTCGTCGAGGACAGAGGTGTGAGCGTCGACACCGAGCTCGCCGCGGATGATCTCGCCGGACTGGTCGAGACGTTCAAGGGCATCGTCAAGTCCGAAAAGGGCGTCGACTTCCCAACCGACCCGCAAGACCAACTCGGCTACGCGATCGACGCCGTCTTCAAGTCGTGGAACGGCCGCCGGGCGCGCGACTACCGCCGGATGGAAAAGATTCCCGACGATCTCGGCACCGCGGTCAACGTGCAGACGATGGTCTTCGGCAACAAGGGTGACGACTCCGGCACCGGCGTCGCGTTCACCCGCAACCCGTCGACCGGCGAGCACAAGCCCTACGGCGACTTCCTGAAGAACGCGCAGGGCGAAGACGTCGTCGCCGGCATTCGGATCACCGAGCCGCTCGACGCGATGGTGAACGAGTTCCCCGAGCCGCACCACGAGCTCCTCGGGCTCATGCAGCTGCTGGAGAACCATTACCGCGACATGTGCGACCTCGAGTTCACGATCGAGCAGGGCCGCCTGTTCATGCTGCAGACGCGCGTCGGCAAGCGCACTGCGGCCGCCGCGTTGCGGATGGCTGTGGAGATGGTCGACGAGGGGCTCATCGACAAGACCGAAGCCGTGCTGCGCGTGCAGCCCGCGCAGCTCGACCAGCTGCTGCACCCGCAATTCGACCCGAAGGCGAACTTCACCGTTCTCGCGAAGGGGTTGAATGCGTCGCCGGGCGCCGCCGTCGGCCGGGTGTACTTCACGGCCGACGAGGCCGAGGCGCGTCACGAGGCGGGGGAACGCGTCATCTTGGTGCGGCCCGAGACGTCGCCCGACGACCTGCACGGCATGATCGCCGCGGAGGGGATCCTGACCTCACGCGGCGGTCTGGTGTCGCACGCGGCCGTCGTCGCGCGGGGCATGGGGAAGCCCGCGATCTGCGGCGCGGAAGCCGTGAAGATCGATCTCGCGGCCCGCACGTTCGCGGTTGGCGACACGACCGTGCGCGAGGGTGAGGTGATCTCGATCAACGGGACCACTGGCGAGATCGTGGTCGGCGAGGTGCCGGTCATCACGCCCGAGCCGAGCGGTCCGTTCGGCATCATCTTGGGTTGGGCCGACACGCTGCGGACCTTGAAGGTGCGCACGAATGCCGATCTCCCCGAAGACGCGCGCAAGGCGCGCGAGTTCGGGGCCGAAGGCATCGGACTGTGTCGCACCGAGCACATGTTCCTCGGCGACCGGCTCCCGATCGTGCAGCGGATGATCCTCGCGGACACTCCCGACGACGAAGCCGCCGCGCTCGAGGAGCTCCGGGCCCAGCAGGAGGTCGACTTCGAGGGCATCCTCGAGGCCATGGACGGGCTGCCGGTGACGGTGCGGCTGCTCGACCCGCCGTTGCACGAGTTCCTTCCCGATCACGAAGAGCTGATCATCAAGCAGGCGAAGGGCGAGATCACTGCAGTCGAGCTCAAGCTGTTGCACGCGGCGGAGCTCTGGCGGGAATCCAACCCGATGCTCGGCACGCGCGGCTGCCGGCTCGGCATCATGAAACCCGGTCTGTACCGCATGCAGGTGCGCGCGCTCATGCAGGCCGCCGTGACGCGTCGCCGCGCGGGCGGCAACCCGATCGTCGAGATCATGATCCCGCTGATCGTGAGCGAGCCGGAACTCGCGCTGCTCGAGCAGTGGACGCGCGAAGAGGCCGACAAGTTGCTGCGCGAGGCCAACATCGAGATCGACTACCTGGTCGGAACGATGATCGAGACGCCTCGTGCCGCATTGGTCGCCGATGCGATTGCCGGGGTCGCCGAGTTTTTCTCGTTCGGCACCAACGACCTCACGCAGATGACGTTCGGGTTCTCGCGCGACGACATCGAGGGCCGGTTCATGAGCCTGTACCTTGAGCACAAACTGCTCTCGGCCAACCCGTTCGAGACGCTCGACATCGAAGGCGTCGGCCAGCTCGTGCGAATGGGTTGTGAGCGCGGGCGCGCAGCACGTCCCGACCTCAAACTGGGCATCTGCGGCGAGCACGGCGGCGATCCGGCCTCGGTTGCGTTCTGTCACGAGGTCGGCCTCGACTACGTGTCGTGTTCTCCGTACCGCGTGCCGATCGCGCGTCTCGCCGCCGCGCACGCCGCGGTCGGTTCCGGCGGTCCCGGCGCGTCGGCCTGAAGCGTCGGCCCGAGGTGCCCGGAGAACGTCACCAGGCGACCCGGCTGACGGCCGCGGAGATCGCCACCTTCCTGGACGAGGTGTTTCCGGGGGCGATGGATCATTTCGTGATCGAAGACGTTCGCCCGATGCGCGCCCGGGTGCGCATGCTCTTCAACGAGTTCCGATTGCGGCCCGGCGGGACCATCAGCGGACCGTCGTTGATGACGCTCGCCGACACCGGGCTGTGGGTCGCGTTGCTCGCGATGATCGGCCGGGAGCCACTGTCGGTCACCTCGCACCTCGACATCGACTTCTTGCGCAAACCCGGGCCGGCCGACGTCGTCGCGCACACCTCGTTGCTCAAGATCGGCAAGCGGCTCGCGGTCGGCGACGTGCTCATGTATTCCGCTGGTGAGCGCGTGCCGTGCGCGCGAGCATCCGTCACCTATGCCATCCCCTCGGTCCGGCTCGATCCGCCGGTGGAGTGACGGCGACTACGTCGTCACCACCGATCCCCGGTACGTCGATCTCGACGTCGTGCACTGCTTCCTCTCGGAGGAGTCGTACTGGGCGCTCGGACGCTCGCGCGAGATGCAGGCGCGGGCGAACGAAATGTCGACCTGCTTCAGCGTGCTGCACGAGCCGACCGGCGCGTTCGTCGGCTTTGCGCGCGTGTTGACCGACGACGTCTCCTTCGGATGGGCGGCCGATGTCTTCGTGCTCGAGGGCCATCGCGCGCACGGCGTAGGGGTGTTCTTGATGAAATGCGTCGTCGACGCCTGTGCTCACCTGCCGCGGCTGGTGCTCGGCACACGCGACGCACACGGCGTGTACGCGAAGGTCGGGTTCCAACCGCTGATCCGGGTCGAGCGCTGGATGGAACGCTGGAACGAGCCGCCGAATCCGTGAAAAGCCAATGTGTCGCACCCGGTCTGTACGCTGCGCGTATGCAGGTCGATCGCGCGCCGGACCACGAGCTGGGCCGGCCCGCGCTTCCGCCGGAACCGGCGCGCCGGGCGCATCCCGGCGCGGAAGGGTTCGTCGGACGGCGGCCGCAACGGCGCGAGAGCCGCGAGGCCGCGCTCGACGAGGCGCTCGCCCCGGGAGCAACGCGTCCCGTCGGCGCGGGGAGGCGCGCGCGCGACGAGGACCCGGATCCCTATCGCCTGTGCTTCGAGCGCGATCTCGATCGGGTGAAGCACTCCCACCCGTGGCGCCGCCTCGCGGGGAAGTGCCAGGTGTTCATCGCACCCGAAGACGATCACCTGCGCACGCGTCTCACGCACGCGGTCGAGGTCGCACAGGTCGCCACCGGCATCGCCCGCGTCGCGGGGCTGTGCGTGCCGCTGACCGAGGCGATCGCGCTCGCGCACGACTGCGGTCACGGCCCTGCAGGTCATGCCTCGGAGGAGGCGTTCTCGCCTTACGTCCCGGGCGGCTACGACCACGCCGTGTACGGCGCCGATGTCACACTGGCTCCCTTGAACCTGTGCGCCGAGACGATCGACGGCGTGCGCAACCACTCGTGGCGGCGGCCCGCGCCGTCCACTCCCGAGGGCGAGGTCGTCGCCTGGTCGGATCGCGTCGCGTACGTGTGCCACGACTTCGAGGATGCCGTGCGCGCCGGCATCCTGACCCCGGCCGACCTGCCGGAAGAGGTCGCCGAGGTCGTCGGGCGAGAGGGCGCGGGCCAGGTGGGCGCGTTCGTGCACGCGGTGCTCGACGCGATCGACCGTACGGGCCGGGTCGGGATGACCGAGCCCGCGGCGGGCGCGCTCGCAACGTTTCGAGCCTTCAACTTCGACCGGATCTACCTCCGGCCCGCCGCCCGCCGCCAGGCGGAGAAGGTCGTCGGCCTGTTGAGCGGGCTCGTCGACTTCTTCGTCGATGCGCCCGCGCGTCTGCCGGCCGCCGCGACCGGCATGCACGTCGATCTCGCGCCGGGCTCGCTCGAGGCTGCCGGCGTCGCCGTCCGCTACGTGAGCGGTATGACCGATCGCTACGCGCTCGGTCTGGGCGTCGAGCTGCTCGGCTGGCGTCCCGAAGACCTGCCTCGAGGCGTGTGAGCCTCTCCGCAAGCCCCTAGCCTGCAACGCGATGGGCATTCTCGACGACGATGTCGCGCGTGTACGAGAAGCTACCGATCTCGTCGCGTTGGTCAGCGAGCACGTCGCGTTGAAGCGCGTCGGCCGCCGTTTTCAAGGGTTGTGCCCGTTCCACCAGGAGAAGACGCCGTCGTTCTCGGTGAGCCCCGACAAGGGCGTCTGGCATTGCTTCGGCTGTCAGAAGAGTGGCGACGCGATCACGTTCGTACGCGAGGTGGAGCATCTCGACTTCGTCGAGGCGATCGAGCGGCTCGCGGGTCGGGCCAACATCACACTGCGTTACGACGACGCGTCGTATTCGCAGGAGCGCAAACGCAAGCAGCGGCTCCACGAGGCGGTGCAGGCATCGATCGACTTCTACCATCAGAAGCTCATCGAGTCACCCGACGGCGGTGGCGCGCGCCGCTACCTCCGCAGCCGCGGGTTCGAGGGCGACGCGGTCCGTCGCTTCTCGCTCGGCTGGGCCCCCGCCGGCTTCGACCCGCTCAGCGCGCATCTGCAGCGCGCGAAGTTCGGGCGTCAGGACATCGTCGACGCCGGTCTCGCGTTCGTCAACCGGGCGAACAAGCTCCAGGACGCGATCCGCGAGCGCCTGATGTTCCCGATCTGGGACACGCGCGGCGAGCCCGTCGGCTTCGGCGGTCGCACCCTCACCGACGACGGCCCGAAGTACAAGAACACCGCCGAGACGCCGATCTACCACAAGTCGAGATTGCTGTACGGGTTGAACTTCGCGAAAGGTGAGATCGTCGCCCAAGGCGAGGTCGTGATCTGCGAGGGCTACACCGACGTCATGGCCTTCGTGCTCGCGGGCGTACCGACCGCGGTCGCCACGTGCGGCACGGCGCTGGCCGACGAGCACTTCCTCACCCTCAAGAACCTCGCGCGCAAGGTGACGCTCGCCTACGACGCCGACGCGGCCGGCCAAGCGGCCGCCGATCGCTGCTACCAGTGGGAGCAGCGCTTCGAGGTGCAATTCCAGGTCGCCGATCTTCCGGCCGGACGCGATCCGGCCGACGTATGGAACGACGATCCGCAACAGCTCGTCGGCGCGGTGAAGGGCGCTGTGCCGTTCCTCGAGTTCCGTCTCGATCGCTTGTTGCGCTCGGCCGATACGTCGACGCTCGAAGGCCGGGCCCGCGCCGCGCAAGAAGGGGCCGTACTGATTGGTGAACATCCCAACGATCTCGTGCGCGATCAATACGTCATGAAGCTCGCCGGTCGGCTCGAGATCGAGCCGGATCGTGTGCGCGACGCCGTCGGTCAGGTGCGCGCGCGACCGCACGTCCGGTCGGCGTCCGAGCCGACACCGCGGCCCGTCGAAAAGCCGGTCGATCGTCGCGAGCTCGACGCGCTGCGTTGGGCGGTTCAAGCCCCGGAACTGATGAGCGGCCGGCTCGACGTGGCCCTGTTCGCCGATCCACTCGCGCGGACTGCGTTCGCCGGCCTCACCGAATTGCCGTGGCACGAGTGCCTCGAGCGCGCATCGCCCGAGGTCGCGGCCCTGCTGCAGCGGCTCGCGGTAGAGGATCTCGACGACCACGGTCCGTCAGAGGAGCTCGGAACGCACGTAGTGGTCTATCTGGTCGAGGCATCAAGTCAGCGTCTGCTCACGTCGATGGTGAGGCGTGACGACCCGCGTACGTCAGCGTTCAAGATGAAGCTCGACACGCTCGCGATCGCGCGTGAAGCCGGGCACTGGGAAGCGGCCGAGGCCGAGGCCGAGCAGTTGGTAACGTGGATCACCGATGACGCAGACGCCGGAGCCTGAGATCGCCGGGTCCGTCGACGGACCTGCGCCGGCCGCGGTCGCGGCACGCGAACAATCGTCCGAACAGTCGTCCGAACAGTCGTCGTCGGCAGTCGACGACGTGCTCGCGCAGGTGCGCGAGCGCGGCTTCATCACTACCGGCGAGATCTTCGCCGCGTTTCCCGATCTGGAACCCGACGCCGACGAGCTGCGCAATCTCTGGGACATGTTCGAGTCGCGCGGGATCAAGGTGCTCGACGAGATCGCCGAGGAGCTCAAGCTCGAAGACGAACGCCGGGGCTCGCACGCCGTGCCCGCGGCGCCCGCGCCCGCGCCGCGTCGCGCCGAGCATCGACCGAGTGCGGCGCCGCGTCCGGGTGCGGGCTCGCGCCGCGTGCCCTACGACGAACCCGATCCGGAGCTCGCCGCGGTGCGGGCCGCGGCGCGTCCGACCCACACCGAGAGCGCGAGCTTCGACCCGGTCCGGATGTACCTCAAAGAGATCGGCAAGGTGCCGCTCCTCACCGCCGAGCAGGAAGTCACGCTGGCCAAGCGAATCGAGGCCGGACTGCTCGCCCGAGAGAAGCTCGGCGTCGACAACGACGGCGCCCCGGTCGACATCAGCGAGAATCAGCGGTCGAGCCTGCACGCGGTCAAGCGCGACGGAGAGCTCGCCCGGCGTCAGTTGACCGAAGCGAACCTGCGGCTCGTCGTCTCGATCGCGAAGCGTTACGTCGGTCGCGGGATGGCGCTGCTCGACCTCATTCAGGAAGGCAACCTCGGTCTGATCCGCGCGGTCGAGAAGTTCGACTACACGAAGGGCTTCAAGTTCTCGACGTACGCGACGTGGTGGATCCGTCAGGCGATCACGCGCGCGATCGCCGACCAGGCGCGCACGATCCGCATCCCCGTGCACATGGTCGAGACCATGAACAAGGTGTTGCGCATCTCCCGGCAGATGCTGCAGGAGCTCGGGCGCGAACCGACCGTCGAGGAGATCGCGACCAAGGTCGAGATGACATCCGACAAGGTGCGCGAGATCCAGCGCATCGCGCAGGAGCCGGTCTCACTCGAGACGCCGGTGGGGGAGGAGGACGACAGTCTTCTCGGCGATTTCGTCGAAGACCCCAACGTCATCGCGCCGGCCACGGCTGCGGCGCGCGCGTTGCTCAGCGAGGCGATCGAAGAAGCGCTGCAAGAGTTGAACGATCGCGAGCGCGCGGTTGTCCGATTGCGTTTCGGTCTCGACGACGGTCAGATCCGCACGCTCGAAGAGGTCGGCAAGGAGTTCGGTGTCACGCGCGAGCGCATCCGCCAGATCGAATCGAAGACGCTCGCGAAGTTGCGTCATCCGACGCGCTCGCAACGCCTGCGCGACTATCTCGAAGAGTCCTAGGGGCTCTTTCGCGCTGCTATCCTCAAGCGCCATTCCGGGGTAGCTCAATTGGCAGAGCGGCGGACTGTTAATCCGTAGGTTGAGAGTTCGAGCCTCTCCCCCGGAGCCATTCTCGGGAGCGCGGTCGCAGGCGGCGGCCCGGCGCGCCCAGCCGTGTCACGAGGTCTCTACATCCCGATAAGCTCGCGTAGGGAAACGGCGACCGCCCGGAGCCGTTCTTTTCCTCGATCTGTTACATCCCGCACGAGCCGGACGTCGATCTGGTGTGACGGCAGGGCGGGAACGCGTCGGCATCGGCGGGAGCGGGGTCCGGGTGGGACTGGAACATCGGTGGGATCCCGACGGGATCGAACGCCTGCGGGAGCTCTACGCGCCGCTCCGGCGGTTCGCGGCGGTCGTCGGCCGCTGGGACGTCGATCCCGACGACCTGGTTCAGAACGCGTTCGCCAAGGTTCTGTCGAGGCACTCCGCCGATATCAGGGACCTCGGGCCCTATCTTCGCCGGGCGATCGTGAACCTTGCCACGGACGAGCGCCGGCGATTGAGCCGGGCGAACAACGTGTTGCGACGGGTCGGACCACCGGTGATGCCGATCGACACCTACCCGAGCGATCTGGAAGACCTCATGCGCGTCCAGCCGCGGGTCCGCGCGCTGTTGTACCTCGTGGAGATCGAGGGCCAACCGATCGCCGACGCGGCCGAGGTGGTCGGCATGACGAACGCCAGCGCGCGCGTCGCGCTGATGCGAGCCCGGCGACGGCTCCGCGCCGAGCTGACGATGGAGGCGAACGGTGAGTGACATGGACGATGAGCTGAACGAGCTTTCCCTGAGGGGCTCGCCTCGGGGTTTCGACGAGGTCTTCGCCGCCGCGGCCGCGGCCGCCGAGCGCGAATCCGTAGAACGCGACTTCCGCGGTGACGACCTCGACATCATCCCGTTCGTGATGTCGGAACCGGTCGCGCAACCACGGCGGCCGCTCGGCTCGATGATCGCGGCCGCGGGCGTCGCCGCGCTGGTGCTGGTCGGTGCGTTCGCGGTCAGTGCCGTCGTCGGCAGCGGCGGTGCCGGATCGGCGGCGGGCGCCGTCCGCCGTTTGGCTGATGCGGTGTCACACGAAGACCCGCTCGCCGCGGCCGATGTGCTCGCGCCCGACGAGGTGCGATCGCTGCACGGGACGCTCGATGCCGCGGCCAACAAGGCGCGAGAGCTGCAACTCGTACAGACCGCGAGCGCTCCGCTCGCAGGAGTCGACTTCAACGTCGACGGCCTGAAGCTGTCGACGCAATCTCTCGGCGACGGGTACGCGAAGGTCACGGTCGACGCGGGAAGCTTCACGGCCAGCACGCACAAGGCGCAGTTCTCGGCTCTCATGCAAAAGGTTCTGCGCGACTCGCACGACAACTCGTCGCAGACCGACCTCGCGAGGCTCGCGTCGAGCCAGAACCTCCCGACATTCGTCGTCACCGTGCGTCGCAATGGTCGTTGGTACGTGAGCGCGGCCTACACCGTGCTCGAGTACGTCCGCGAGTCCAAGCAGCTTCCTGCCGCCGACTTCGGTTCGGGCGAGCGCGCCATCTCGACGCTCGGTGCCGACTCGCCCGGCGCCGCGGTTCAGGATTCGATGCGCGCGCTCCAGCGCGAGGATTGGTCGACGTTGATGTCGATGGTCTCTCCGAGCGAGATCCCCGTGTACGACTACCGTGACGCCCTGACGACGCTGGCCCGGCGCAGTAGTTCCGAGTCGGGCAACTCGACGGCGCGCTTCACCATCGATGCGATGTCGACGACATCGGAAGTGAACGGCGACACCGCGAAGGTCACGCTGAAGGCGTCGGGCACGACCGATTCCGGCAAATGGTCGCTCGACGGCGGCTGCTTCTCCGCGCCCGACGCAACCGTGTCGGTGTCGTGCGGCGGCGAGACCGGTTTCGGGATTGCGGGCCTCGCCTCCGACGGTCTCGAACAGGGCTCGCAGATCACAGTGGTCGAACAGAACGGGCGGTGGTTCGTGAGCCCCGTCGGTACCGTGCTCGACGTCGTCGACCACTTCATCGCGCAGCTCGACCGACGTTCGCTCTTCGTGTTGTTGAACATTCCGAATGAGATCCCGCCCGACGGCCGGCTCACCTTGGGCCAGCCGATCGTGTTGCGCGCCCCGACGAACCGAGGCATCCAGGTGCTTACGTTCGACGGTCACAAGGGCGAGAGCCTCCTCGGACTGGCGGTTGCGAAGCCGACGGTGAAGCCGAAATCGTCGTCGTCGATCGATGGGTTCCCGCCCGCACTGGTACGGGTGTTCGGGCCCGACGGGTCCGAGCTCGGCGACGACGGTGGCGTGCTCGAGGGCCAGCCCCTCACGTTGCCCGCCGACGCGCCGTACACAGTCGTGGTCGAGCGCTTCGATGGATTCAACGCCGCGGGTGACGTGACCGTGACGATCTGGGATGCAGCCGACGCGCCGGCCGCGGCTCGACAGCCATCCGGCGGCGGCTGCTTCACCACACCCGGAGTCGGGATAGCCGGTACCTCGACGACCTGTCCCTCCAAGGGTTCTCCCACCTGTACGTACGCGATCGGCGGTGGACAGGAGTGTTCCTCCAAGACGGCCACTTCTCGCGGGGCTGGGATCAGCGTGAATGGCGGCGCATCGATCAGCTCGTCCGGGAGCGTCGGCGCTACCGCGGTTCCGGCGCCGACGGCTAGCTCTGCGGCCACCACCGCTCCGCATGGGTGAGGGCGCGCGGCGGCGGGTGTTGCTCGCCGACGGTTGCTATCTCGCCGGCGGTGCTGCGCTGGTGGCGTCGGCGTTCATGCACTGGATCGCACGCGGCGCGGGCAGCGGGCTGCGCGGCCATGCGCTCGTCGACGCGCTCGTCGCACTCGGCAAGCAAGTTCCCGCACTGTCATCCGGACGGCTCACCATCCTCTGGTACCTCGTCCCCGGATTGGGCGCGGTGAGCTGGATCGTGTACGGCGTCGTCGGCGCGCGCGGCCGGAGTGCGCGGATCGTCGCCCTCGCCGCGCTGGTGATCGTCTTGGTCGCCGACGCGGCGTTCCGTCAGCTCGCGGGTTCTGCTCGGCTCGGATGGGGACCGAAGGTGGCGCTCTTGGGCGGGCTGGCGTTGTGTGCCGGCGCCTGGGCCCCGGAAGCGTGGCTCGGCGCGCGCCGACGAGACGCGCGCTCGAGCGAGCCCGCGAGCGCGTAGCGCGTCGTCCGGGTTGTCGTTGGCGCGGCCGGATACCGGAGCCGCGTACGCTCTCACCTCGCGGGCCTGTAGCTCAGTGGTCAGAGCAGGGGACTCATAATCCCTCGGTCGCTGGTTCGATCCCAGCCGGGCCCACTCAACCTACCTGGGGAAACGCGATTCCGTCGGAAGCCCCGGCGTCGAAACCGGCTCGTTGGTCACCGTTTGGTCACCGATTGATCACGAATACCCTCGACGAACGCCTCGAGCGACGCGACCGGGATCCGTGCGCAGCGCCCGATGTGCACGACCTCGAGCTTGCCGGCGCTGGTGAGCTCGTACACCGTCGTGCGCCCGACCCCGAGCCGAAGTGCCACCTGCGGAATCGTAAGCAAGAGCCGTCGTCCGTCGTCGTTCGATCTCATGCCTTCGATAAGCGCGCGCGACGACCGAAAAGCGACATGCAACCCCGGCTTGTTTCGAACCTCTAGCGTCGACGCCTCACGCCTTCTGGACGCGCCAGCCGACACGGCGAAACGGTCTCCAAGATCGGCACAGATATGCCGGTTGCGCTAAGCGCAACCAGCCGAGGGTCATTGAGGCGCTCGCCGAGGTGGCAGCCTCGCCCGTGCCGACGCCGCTGTTGAGGTCGACGGGTCCTTGCTCCGGAGGACATTTCACGCCCACGCGATCGTCGATTGCTGCGTGACCGACACCCTGATCCACATCTGGGACGCCGGCGAACACGTCCACACCATCCAACGCACCACGACTGGACCGATCCGCAACCCGCCGTCCAACGCCGCGGACGTGTCAAGCAACAACCGAAATCGAAACGACAAGCATCAACCGGAACTTGACATCTGCGACGAGCGCACCCGTGCGCACGGAATTCCCAAACCGAGCCGGCGCGGCGCGTACCGATCGGCAGTTCTGTGCGGTCGCGTCGGCGGCGGTCGCAAGGCGCGGCCGTAGGATTGTCAGCATGGCCTCGGCTCCGATTGTGCGGGTGGATCGGTCGATCCGGCGGGGCCTGCGCGCGTTCGATGCTGATCGATTCCGCTGGCTGGACGAGGCTGCAGCGCTCGGGCCGGTGACGGGACTGCGGTTCGGTCCGGTCAACGCTTGGGTAGTGAGCGATGCTGCATTGGCGCGTCGGATACTGATCGCCGAGTCGGATCGGTGGGTGCGGTCGTCGCAGCAGGTTGTTCCTACTCGAATGGCGGTCGGCGAGAACTTGTTCACCCGCCCCGATCGTTCCTGGAAGCGCGTCCAGCCGAAACTCGCGGCGCAGTTCCGGTCCAGCAGTCTTGCTTCGGCGCTCGACGACCTCGATGGACTGCTCCTAGAAGAGGTTCAAGACATCCCGCAGCGCAGCGACGTGAACATGACGGCGGTGCTTCATCGAATCTCGCTGACAGCCGCGGCACGCGTGATGTTCGGCGACCGGCTCAGTGCCTCGCGAGTGGACGAACTCGTCGCTCACCAACGTGCAATCGTGAACTGGGTCGGAACGCGCATCGGACAGATGACCGGGGCGATGCCTATCGCGTTCGGCACGAGCGCACGCGTCATGCGCGAGCACCGCGCTGCCCTGCGGGCCTACGCAGCCGAGCTTCTCGCACGAGACAACACGGTGGAACGGCCGATTCTCGCCGCAATCCGCGCCGCCACACAGCGACGCGGTTCAAACCGCGACCAGGCCGCAGCGGCTGAAATCCTCGGCTTGCTGTTCGCCGGAACGGAAACAACGGCAGCGAGCGTCCTCTGGGCGCTCGTGCACGCCGCGCGCAACCCCGACGAGTGGTCCCGACTCCGCGACGACGCGTCGGCGGTCCGCGGCTACATGCTCGAAACGCTTCGGCTCACTCCAGCGGCGTGGGGGCTCTCTCGCACGCCAGCAACTCGCACCGCATTGCTGACGAGCGGCGACATCGAACAGGTTGTGCGCCGACCCGTGCCCGTATCCATCTACTTACGTGCCATCAACCGCAACCCAGAGCTATGGCCTGAGCCGCTGCGATTCGACCCTGCACGCTTCAACGCTCCCGGCCCAGAACAACTCAGCGCACTTCTGCCGTTCGGGCTCGGACCCCGCGGTTGCATCGGACAGCACCTCGCCATGGCCGAGATCGCGAAGCTACTCCCGTTACTCGCGCGCCACGGGAACGTCACGCTCGACAGCAATCCAGAAGAAGACGCTCAGTTCGCGCTCCGGCCACGAGAGGATCTCATCGTTCGCTTCGAACTACCGAAGTCCGCCAACCCGTCACACGCATAGCGTCCGCTCTGGGACGCTCATGCGAGCGCAGAGCGGCAGATATGGCGTCGCGGCCTAGGCGGGTCGCGCGTGTGATCGCGCTGAGGATTCGATGTAGACGATCTGATCGGGCGATGTCCGTCCCCATTTGCGTGTGCGGTTCGAGGCGGTGATCCTCGGTACGTGGCGAGCTCAGCGAGTGATGTGATCATCCGACCCGCGGCCACGAGCGACGTCGAACGCATCGCGGAGATCATGCACGGCGATCCCGGGC
>JBBQGQ010000029.1:0-55157 GCA_038323195.1 Acidimicrobiia bacterium
TCAGAGCGGGAGTGGCGCGAGTGTGACGTTGCAGGCGGTGCCGATCAGGGCGTCCGCATCGCTGAGGGCCTGCGTGCCGGCGATCACGTTCAACTGGTTCAGGTAGTCGCGGATCGACCGCGTCTTCACCAGTTGCACCCGTCCGACCTCGACGTTTCTTCGGGCTTCAGTCAGGTCGCGCGCGACCGAAGGCGGTACGTGGGCGATTGCCGCGCCCAGCGCGGCACCGAGTCGCGCGAGTGGTTCGGACAACGCCGCGGCAAAGTGATCCCAGTTCGCCGACGGCTCGAAGGCGCGCCCCCACGGTTTGGCCGCGTCGTTGGCGGCCGCGGACACGAGGCGCAAGTACGGACAGGCCGCAGGGGGGATCGGGATTGTCCGCGACGGCGGCACGATTTGGTCGTCGGGAAACAAGTTCAAGCCGGAGGTCGCGTCCGAAAATGCGTGGCCGCACGCCGAGAACATCAGTCCGAAGCCAACGAGCATGGCCAGTCCGGTCCCGCCGACTGCGACGAGGAACACGAGTCCGGATCGCAGGGCGCTCTCTTCGTGGCGGCCTGGCCGCCGAGTACGCACGCAGACAGTGTGACCCAGCTTTCGGGCTGTCGCTCAGGTTTCGAGCGCCACCGGCGCGCAATCGGAGCCGCCGCCCGGGGCGGGGCGATGGCGCACGGCCCGTTCCGGAGTGATGACCACCGTCGAACCGTCGACCGCGGCGTGACCGTCGACGATGAGGGAGTAGTCGTCGGGTCGCGCCGGAGGCCACAGCAACGACACGTTCGGGCGCGCGGTCGCGTTCGCGCAACTGCGATGGCCCGCGTCGAAAGTGATGGTGGCGTCACCGATTCCGGGTGTGATCGCCACTGCGTGCGCGGTTGCGTCGTCGGACACGGTGAGCAGATATGCGAACGATGTTTGTCGCGCCGCCACCTCCCGGAGTTCGTGCAACTCGACGCGGATGCTCATCGGGGCGCCTTTCTCGAGAACTCGCGGGGTGCGAAGTAGCCGGGCTGCGTATCGCGCCGGCCGCGTTTGGTCGTGTAACGCCACTGCGCCGAGATCCGGCCTCGCACGGCATGTCGCGTCTTCGGCACGCCGTGCAGCCAGTCGGCTTGGAAGCGGCCCCCGAACACCATGAGGTCACCGCTCGCAGGGGAGAGGTCGCGCGCAGTGGATCGATCGCGGGTGTTGCGCCGCTGCACGAGGAATGGTCGCTGCGCTCCGAGCGTCAGGATCGCAACCACGGTGTCGTCCAGCCAGTTCACCTCGCGGTCGCGGTGCATCGCGACGCTGTCGTGCGAGTCTCGGTAGTACGCGAAGCCCCAGCCGCCGAACCGAATGTTGTACTTCGACGCGATTGCCCGCTCGACGTCGGCGAGTACCGGGTGTCCCGGTCTGGCGATCGAGCCGCCCGCGCCCATGCGGGGTTCGTCGATGTAACGCTCGTACCGCCACACGCGTCCCTGGCGCCACGCGACGTTGGAGACGAGATGCGTGTACACGTCGTCGGCGCCGACCAGCCACCCGCGCGCGATGTCGATCCACGACGTGTCGTCGAGCTGCACGCGCTCGAACGGAACACTCGGGTCGACCGACGGTGTGACGCCGGTCACATGCTCAGGCACCTTTCAGAGCGTAGGGCGGGGTCGGCGGCTGTTGCTGGCCGAGCCCATACCCGGACTTCGCGTTCTCCTCACAATCCGGGGCGATCTTCAAGGCACGGTTTCCCCGCGCTTGGCGAGGACGACATCCAGGAGGACGACATGAACGTGAAGCAGTTGGCAGTGATCGGTGCAATGACCGCGGTGCTCATGGGTACGAGTGCCACGGGTGCCTTCGCGGCGAGTTCCACGACGACCAAGAGCACGAGCGCGTCGACGACGTGCCTGCCCGAGGGTCACGACGATGCGTGGCCGACGTGGACCGAGGGCAGTCCCGGTCGGAGTCCCGGTGTCTCGGTGTGGCACGACGAGACCGGATGGCACGTACGGGTCACGCACAACGCACTGCACGACCGCGTGTTCTCGGGTGAGATCCACACGACCGGCACTCTCGTGGGTGTGAGCGCGGTGCGGCTCGAGAAGAACGATCGCCTCGTCGCCGGATCAGACGGGCACCGCCTCGCATTTCGATTCAACAACCACGGCGCAATCGACGGATTCGACTTTGGTACGCAGTGCGCTTCGTACCTCGAGTTCGGATTCGCCACCGACGGACACGTTGTCTCGGCGAAGAACATCGCAATCGGTGCGGCGGGCGTTCACCCGGCGCACGATCCGTTCGTGATCCGGCGCGCGGCGTAGCCGTCGGTCGGGCGCCTTTTCGGGTCGCTCGCCAGCTCAGGGCCCCGGCGGGGGCGGATCTCGGTGACCGGGATTCGCCCCCCACGCCCCTACACTGGAGGTTCCCCCCGATTTGGAGTTCTGTATGACCGCGCGCGATGACCTGCGCAATGTGGCGATCATCGCCCACGTAGACCACGGCAAGACGACCCTGGTCGACGCTCTTCTCTGGCAGTCCGGCGCATTCCGCGCGAACCAGGACGTGAACGAACGAGTCATGGACTCGAACGATCTCGAGCGCGAGAAGGGCATCACGATCCTCGCCAAGAACACCGCGGTGAAGTACGGCGACGTGACGCTCAACATCGTCGACACGCCCGGTCACGCCGACTTCGGTGGCGAGGTCGAGCGCGCGCTGGCGATGGTCGACGGCGTGCTGTTGCTCGTCGACGCGAGCGAAGGTCCGCTCCCGCAGACCCGCTTCGTCTTGCGCAAGACCCTCGAAGCGCACTTGCCGGTGATTCTCGTCGTGAACAAAGTCGACCGCCCCGACGCGCGCATAGCGCAGGTCCTCGACGAGGTGTACGAGCTCTTCATCGATCTCGGCGCCGACGAGCACCAGATCGAGTTCCCGATCGTCTACGCGAACGCGAAGGCGGGTTGGGCATCGCTCGATCCCGACGTCGAAGGCAGCGACCTGAAGCCGTTGTGCGAGTTGATCCTCGAACGCATCCCCGCGCCCGAGTACGAAGAGGGTCACCCGTTCCAGGCAATCGTCACGAACCTCGACGCGTCGCCGTACCTCGGTCGGCTCGCGTTGTGCCGCGTGCGCAACGGCACCGTGCGCAAGGGTCAGCAAGTCCAGTGGTGTCGCATCGACGGCACGACGGAACGCGTGAAGATCGTCGAGCTCTTCCTCACCGACGCGCTCGACCGTGTTCCCGCCGAGGAGGCCGGTCCGGGCGACATCATCGCGGTGGCCGGTATTCCGGAGATCACGATTGGTGAGACGCTCGCCGATGTCGACGATCCCCGCCCGTTGCCGCCGCTCATCATCGACGAGCCGAGCTTGTCGATGACGGTCGGTATCAACACGTCGGTGCTCGCGGGCCAGGACGGCAAGAAGCTCACGGCCCGTCAGGTCGAGAACCGGTTGCAGCAAGAGCTCGTCGGCAACGTGTCGTTGCGCGTGCTCCCTACCGAGCGGCCCGACGCGTGGGAAGTGCAGGGTCGGGGCGAGCTCCAACTGGCAGTGCTCGTCGAGACGATGCGCCGCGAGGGTTTCGAGCTCACGGTGGGCAAACCGCAGGTCGTGATCCGCGAGATCAACGGCAAACGCCACGAGCCGGTCGAGCTCCTCACGGTCGACGTGCCCGAGGACTATCTCGGTGTCGTCACCCAACTCCTCGCGTTGCGCAAAGGGCGCATGGAACAGATGGTCAACCACGGCACGGGCTGGGTGCGCATCGACTTTCGGGTCCCGGCGCGCGGCCTCATCGGTTTCCGTACCGAGTTCATGACCGAGACGCGCGGCACCGGGATGCTGCACCACGTGTTCGACGGGTGGGCGCCGTGGTTCGGTGAGCTCCGCACGCGACCGACCGGGAGCCTGGTCGCCGACCGGCGGGGTCTGACGACCGCCTACGCGCTGATGAACCTGCAGGAGCGCGGCGCGATGCTCATCGGTCCGGGCGTCGAGGTCTACGAGGGGATGATCGTCGGCGAGAACGCACGCGCCGACGAGATGGACGTGAACCCGACGAAGGAAAAGCAGCTCACGAACCATCGCGCTTCCGGCTCCGACGATCTGGTCCGGCTCGTCCCGGCCCGAGTGATGTCATTGGAACAGGCGCTCGAGTTCATCACCGACGACGAGTGCGTCGAGGTCACACCGAAGAGCGTGCGGCTGCGCAAGGTGGTGCTCTCGGGCAACGATCGGGGCCGGATGCGCAACTCGCTGAAGCCGCCGCGCACCTACGCCCCGCGCAGCTAACTCGCCGGGGTCCGGTCGAGCAACCGGCGTGCGGTACCCCCCAGGAAGAGCGCCATCGCCGCTTCGTCGAGCGCGAGCCCCTTGGCCTCGGCCAGCGACCGGCGCATCGGGAACCAGGGCTCGTCACTGCCCCAGATCACGCGCCCGCGATACGTCTTCGTGTTCATGAAGGCGACGAGGTTCGGGTCCATGTACTTGGGTGCGTACGCCGTGCACGAGACGTAGAGGTTCGACCACTTGCGCATGTAGTTCATGAGCAGCTCTTCGTACGGGTGACCCATGTGCGCGACGATCACCGTGAGGTCGGGGAAGTCGATGAGCACGTCCTCGAGGAGCTCCGGGTGCTGCACGCGGGAACGCACCCGCGGCCCGGGGATGCCGGCGTTGATGCCGACCGGCAATCCGAGCTCCTCGCACACTTGGTAGATCGGGTAGTGGCGCGCGTCGTTCGTCGGCACCTGCGACGCGAGCGGCATCACCCGGACCATGCAGAACGCGCGGTGTTGCGCGAGCTCGCGCACACGCTTGACCTGCCGACCGGGTCGCGACGGATCGCCCACGCCGCCGGCGACCATGAAGCGACCGAGATGCGCGTCGCAGATGTCGAGCAGCTTGTCGGTGCTGCGGTCGAGACCACCGGTGAAGACGCCAGTCGCGACACCGAGATCGTCCATGATCGCGAGCAGCGAGTCGACACCGACCGGACCTTGATTGCTACCGAGGTAGCCGGGGATGTTCTCATAGCCCTCCTGGGTCACGAACTGCTGAGCGGACTGCTCGGTGACGAGGTTGACCCAGATGTCGAAGATGTCCATGGCCGACCGACGCTAGCCAAGCTCGCGGATCGGGCGCACGGGCTACGGTCTCCCGTATGCGCGCCGCACTGCTCGAGGCGTCGGAGAAGCCGCTCGCCATCGTCGACGACGTCGACATCGACGAGCTGCGCGCCGGCGAGGTACGGGTCCGCGTGTCGTACTGCGGTGTGTGCCATTCCGACCTCTCGCTCGTCAACGGCACGTTCCCGTTCGTCGCGCCCGTCGTGCTGGGTCACGAAGCGGCCGGCGTCGTCGACGCGGTGGGCGCGGGGGTCAACTCGGTCGCGCCCGGCGACAAGGTCGTGCTCACCGCGATCCCGGTGTGCAATGCCTGCTATTGGTGCCTCCGCGGCGAGTACGGATGCTGCGTCAACGCGGCCTCGATCACGACGGGAACGCTCGCCGACGGTCATACGCCGCTCTCGCGCCAGGGTCTGCCTGTGCTGCGGGGTGTCGGCCTCGGCGGATTCGCGGAATATGTGATCACCATCGAGACCGGTGCGATCAAGGTCGCGCCCGACACGCCGCTCGACGTTGCGTGCGTGATCGGATGCGCGGTGCAGACCGGTGTCGGCGCGGTTCTCAACACCGCGCGCGTTCCCGAAGGAGCGACGGTGCTCGTGGCCGGGGCAGGTGGCATCGGAGTATCGATCGTTCAGGGGGCGCGTATAGCGGGCGCGACGAAGATCATCGTCTCGGATCCCGTCGGCACGCGCCGCGACATGGCGCGGTCCTTCGGCGCGACCGACGTCATCGACCCGATCGCCGACAACGTGATCGGCGCAGTGCAGCAGCTGACCGGCGGCATCGGAGTGGATTTCGCGTTCGACGCAGTTGGGGCGGGCGCGGTCATCGAGTCGTGCATCTGGGCGACGCGCAACGGCGGTACGACGGTGATGGTGGGTGCGGGCGGCATCGACCAGACGGTCACGCTCGCGCCGCCGGTGATGTTCACCATGACGGAGCGCAAGCTCATGGGTTGCCTGCTCGGAAGCTCCAACGGGCGCCGCGACATCCCTCGCCTGCTCGACCTCTGGCGCGCCGGTCGACTCGACCTCGAGGGCATGATCACCGCTCGGCGTCCTCTCGCCGAGGTGAACGAAGCGCTCGCCGACATGACCGCGGGCGTGGGCCTCCGAACGGTCCTCACCGTCTAGGGAGGCGTCGTGGAATTGTCGCTGCCAGCACAACTCGAGGACTTCGTACGCGCCCAGGCGCGCGGCGGTCAGTATGCCGACGAGCAGGATGTGGTGCGCGATGCGCTCCGGCAGATGCGCGCGTTGGTGAAGGCGACCGAAGACCCGACCGTCGCGAAGCTCGTGCGCGACGCGATGGGCATCGCGAACCAGGCGCAACGCGACGTCGCCAACGTGTTGCAGATCGCCGACCGGGAGACCAGCGTGCTCGGCGAGATCGTCGGTCACGCGGCGTCGGTCGCGACCACGGCGGTAGAGATCGTGCGCAAGGTTCCGGGCGCGCGCGAGCTCGACCGTGTCGTCCGGGGTCCCGTCGAGCTGCTGACCGCAACGGCGGAACGCGGTGAGGTGCAGGCCAAGGCGATCCGTCAGAACCTCGAGGCGACGGCCAAGGCGCTCGGGTTGCTCACCGCGGTGCTGGAGCGCGTGAACAGCGCGAGCCGCAGTGTCAACAACGTGATCTCTCCCGAACCATGATCGTCGGCCGATGATCGCGCGCCCATGACTGCGCGTGAGCTGAGTGCGGCTGACGCGGCCGCGCTGCTTCGACCGGTCGACACGCTCGCGATACCCCTGGGTCCGGGTGCGCCGGGCGCGTTGTTGCACGCGCTCGGCGCGCGCGACGACTGGCAAGCACTCGAGGTGTTCGGCGCGCTGCTGCTCGACTACTACACGGTCTTCACGCAGCCCGGCGTCCGGCTCCGCAGCGGCTTCTTCGGCCCGGCCGAGCGGGCGCTGCGCGAGGCGGGGGCGAAGGTCGAGTTCATCCCGGCCGACTTCCGCCGGTTCGTGACGATCGCCGAGCAGTTCGCGCCTCGCGTCATGACCACCGCCGCGGCGCCGCCCGACGAGCACGGACTGATGAGCCTGTCTCTGCACGCGGGCGCGACGGTCGGCGAGTTGCATCGGGCCGGGCGCGACCCGGACCGTCTCGTGATCGTGGAGGTGAACGACCAGCTGCCGCGTACGCTCGGCATCCCGCCGCGGTTCCCGCACGCGCTGCACGTCGACGAGGTCGACGTGATCGTGCGCAACGACGTCCCGCCGTTCGTGCTCGACGACGACGCACCGAGCGAGGTCGATCGGGCGATCGCGATGTTCGCTCGCGGCTTCATCTCGGACGGTTCCACGTTGCAGACGGGTATCGGCGGCGTGCCGTCGACGATCGTCCAGGTGCTCGCGGAGGGGCCGGGCGGCGATTTCGGCGTGCACTCGGAGATGTTCACGACGGGTCTCATGCACCTGCATCAGGCGGGCAAGGTGACGAACGCCCGCAAAGGTGAGTTCCGAGGCCTGTCGATCTCGACGTTCGCGCTCGGCTCCTCCGAGTTGTACGCCTGGCTCGACGGGAACCCCGACGTGCGCTTCCTACCGGTCGAGGTGGTGAACGCGCCCGACACGATCGCGCGCAATCACCATGTCGTGTCGATCAACGGCGCGCTCGCGGTCGACCTCTACGGTCAGGTCGTCGCCGACCGGCTGAACGGTCGCCAGTTCTCGGGCATCGGTGGCCACGAGGACTTCGTGGCGCAATCGGGGTTGGAGCTCGGCGACCGGTCGCTCATCTGCTTCCCGTCGACAGCACGTTCCGGCGCAAGCATCGTGTCGAGGATCGTGACGACGTTGTCGCCCGGCACCACCGTGACGTCGCCGCGCCACCAGGTCGACGTCGTGATCACGGAGTACGGCGTCGCCGAGCTGCGCGGCCGCACCGTGCGCGAGCGCGCGCTCGCGCTGGCCGAGATCGCGCATCCCGACTTCCGCGACGGGCTGCGCGCCGCCGTGGCCGAGATCGCCTCGTGACCGAGAAGCAGTTGAACGAGCTCTGGATCGTCCGTCACGCCGAGACCGAATGGAGCGCGACGGGCCGGCACACGAGTTTCACCGACGTGCCTCCGACCGAGGCGGGTCGTGCGGCCGCGGCGGCGCTCGCGGCGGTACTGGCCCGCCATCGATTCGGTCTCGTGCTGACGAGTCCGAAGGTCCGCGCCCGCGACACCGCGGCGGCGGCCGAGTTTCCCGACGCGCTCGCCGACGACGATCTGTGCGAGTGGGACTACGGCGAGCTCGAAGGCCTGACGACCGCCGAGATCCGACGGCGCGGCGGCGCGTTCGACGGGTGGTCGATCTGGCGCGGCCCGGTGCCCGGCGGCGAAACCATCGCCGAGGTCGCCGCCCGAGCAGGGCGCGTGCTCGAACGGGTCGCGGCCACGGACGGCGACGTGCTGTGCTTCGGCCACGCGCATGCCTCCCGAGTCCTCGTCGCGGTGGCGCTGGAGCTCGACCCGCACGCGGGCGCTCGGTTCGCGCTCGATCCCGCGACGATCAGCATCGTCGGCTCGGAGCACGAAGCGCGCGCGCTGCGCGTTTGGAACGCCCGGCCCGGTTGACGGGCTCCTTCCCGACAATCCCTTCGCGGGCAGCGCCACCGGCGATCCCCGAGCCCTGACGAACTCTTTACAAAGTCATGCTTCAAGCCTTCACGTTCTGCGCCGAACCTGGAGCCATGATCCACAAACGACTCTCGGGCGCCGGACTCCTGGCGGTCGGCGCACTGACGCTCACCGCCTTCACCGCCGGCTGCGGCGGATCGACGACGAGGGCGACACCGCTCGTCACCCCGACGACCGCAAGCTCGCCTACGACGACCGCCAAGCCGAAGCCCACGGGTTCCGGCACCGCGGCGGGCCACGCGCCCGCCTCGGCGCCAACCGGCGCATCGGGGACGCAGACGACCGAGGCCCAGCTCGCACTGGCGAACCAGGAGCTCTCGCAGGCCGGCGTCGCGCTGGCCGGTAGCGACGGCGCGATCAACGGTGCGGATGTGAATCAGGCGAAACTGCAGGAAGGGAGCGCGCCATGAACCGCGCGACATCGAAGCACCTGGCGCTCGTGGTTACCGCGGCCGCGCTCGCCGTGTCCGTGGTCGCCGTGTCCGTGGTCGCCGTGTCCGTGGTCGCGCCGCCCGCGGGCGCGCTCGGAGCGGCTCGAGGGTCCGCGGCGTCGACCGCAGCGCAATGCAAGGGCACCTCGGTCAAGCCGCTCGTACACGACGAGGCCGTGCGCCGGGAGGCGAAGCTTGCCGCCCTCGTTTCCGATCTGCAGGCCCGCCGGGATCCCTTCGGTCTCAACGGCCCCCAGATCTCGGCGCTCCGAGCCGCGAGCGTGGGTATCACGGCGCTCGACAGCCAGATCGCGAGCACCTGCTACCCGACGCTCGCGGCGCTCCGGGCCGACGCGACGAAGCTCTTCGTCGACTACCGGGTGTTCTGGCTGCGCGTCCCGCAGACGCACGTGATCGAGGCCGCCGACCGCCTCGACGAGGCGCGCTCGCGTCTGGCGGCTGTCGCCGGGTTGCTGGCCGGGCAGGTCGGGACGAACGCGTCCGCCCAACGCGACCTGGCCGCGATGAACCAGGCCCTTTCGAGCGCGGACGCCAAGCTCGGAACGCCCCCGAGCGCCGGCCCGTCGATCGTGGCGGTCGCCGGATTGCAACCCGCCGCCGACATGTCCAACGACACCGCGGTGCTGCGGGGGGCGCACGCCGACCTACTCGCCGTGCGCGCGTCACTCGCCGAGGCCCGGGCCGACGGTCTGAAGGTGCTCGCCGATCTCAAGGCTTGACGCCGTCGCACCCGGTGAGGCAATTCCGGCGGCGCTGATCAAGTTCGCACGCAGTGCGGTCGACATAACCATTGGCATGCGTGGGTCAGGCGTCAACTGGCCGGCGGACGTCGCCAACGCGACGCACCGCGCGGGGGGATCGCGGTTGCTTCTCGACGAGCTTCTCGCGGAGCGGGAACGCGCCGAGAACCCGCCGACCACCCCGCCTCCCGTGCTCACAGTCGATCCGGTCGCGGTGCCGCCGACGGTCGAGAGTGGCCGGCGAGCCGCCCGTCAACGGCTGGCCGAGCTCGAACAGGCCGCGCGTCGAAACTTCCTCTCGGCGGAAGAGGCGCGCCGCGTGCTCGCGGCCGAGCACCAGCGGCTCCAGGAGGAGGCGACCGCTCGCACCCACGCCGAGAACGAGGCCGCGGCCCTACGGCGCGAGATCGAGCGGTTGAGCACGAAGGAAGCCCGGCACTCGGCCCAGGAGCGGACGCGGGCCGAGCGCGCCGCGCGCTCGGAGATCGCTGATGAGCACGACCGGGTAGTCCAGGAGCTGGCGGAGCTGCGCGAGTCGCTCTCGGAGCACGACGGCCTGCTCGAGGAGTACGTCACGCGCTTGCGTGACGAGCAACGCGCACGCGCCGCGCTGAGGGCTGAGCTCGACCGCGCGGAAGGGGCGCGTTCGCTCGCCGAACGCAGCCTCCAACGGGCGACCGAGAACGCGCGACTCGGAGCCGAAGACGAGCTGATCCGGCTCGCGACGGCCGAACAGCAGCTCGCCGACGCCGGTTCCGACCGCGACCGGCTCGCGGCCCAGCTCGCGGTGCTGACCGCCGGCGACGGACCGATCGGGCGCATGACCGCGCAGCTCGAAGAACGAGATGCGGCGATCTCTCGGCTCGAGGTGCGCGTCGCCGACCTGAGCGCTCGGATCGACGCGTCGGAGGAGGCGGCCGGGAATGCACTCGCCGAGCGCGACGACGCGATCGCCGCGTGCTCTGCGGCCGAGGAGCGTCTCCGTGAGACAGAACGGGCGCGAGCCGACGCCGAGGCGGACGTGGACCTCTCCGCCACCCGGATCGGCGAGCTCGAAGCGGAGCTGGCGGAGCAGATCGAGACGACCGACACTCGGGCGCGAGAGATGGACTCGACGCTCGGGAAGTTGCGGCGCCAGGCCCGTGAGGCGTCCAACGCCCGCGGCACCGCGCAAGAGGAGTTGGCGAAGGTGGAGGCCGAGCGCGACGAGTTGCGCGATCGGGTCACGGAGCTCGCCGCCGAATGCGTGCGGGCCCGAGCCGACGAAGACCAGCTGCGTGCGCACGCAGTGATCCTCGGCGACGAGCTCGCCGCCATGCGCGCAACCGTCGCCCAGCTGCAGGCTGCCGTTTCCGCCGCCGAGCCCGCTCGGCGCGAGGACACGTCGGAGGATCCGGCGGACGCGTCCCCGCCCGAGCCCGGGAGCGCGGCTGCGGACGGCATGTCCGAAGACCCGCCCCCCCTGCCGCTGCGGATCGCCGGACGCCACGCGCCCGGGCCGCCGCTCGCGCGCCGCCGGACCCGGCGCGCACCGGTCAGCGACCGCGCCGAGGCCGAAGCCGGCGCGGCGGAGATCCCGGCATCCGGCGCGACGGCCGATGCGCCCGAGTCCGAGACCGTCGCGTCCGATCTCGCCTCGGATCTCGCGGCCGCCGAAGCCGCAGCCGCCGAAGCCGCGGCCGCCGAAGCCGCCGCGGCGGAAGCCGCGTCGTCCAAGGCGTCGTCCAAGGCGTCGTCCAAGATCCCGCGGACCGGGGCAACCGGCGAAGCGTTCCGGCGCACGGCTCTGGCCGAATTCACGGCGCTGGCGACCAGCAACGGCGACGACTTCACCCCGCGTCGGCGCTGATCCACCCGGACGCAGCGTTCGGAGCAGCTCCCCGGGGAATATTTCGCCTAGCTAGTTAGCTATGCTAACTGTATGGCGAACACCGATCAGCGCGTGCGGAGCTCAGAGCTGGCATCACAGCTTCGATTTGCGGTGATGCGGCTCAGCCGGCGGTTGCGCCAACACGCGCCTGAGGACATCACGCCGTCACAGCTCTCGGCGCTCTCCGTGATCGCCCGTGAGGAGCGTATGACGCTCTCGCAGCTCGCAGTCGCCGAGCGCGTCCAGCCGCCGACGGTCACACGCGCCGTCGATTCGCTCGAACGGAAGGGCCTCGCGACGCGCGTACCCTCGGACCAAGACCGGCGGGTGGCGTTCGTCGAGGCGACGCCGGAGGGTCGCGCGCTCCTAGAGACGATCAGGCGCCGCCGCGACGCGTACCTCGCGCGCCGACTGCGGACCTTCTCGGCCGACGAGCGGGCACTGCTCGAGCGCGCCGCGTCGCTGCTCGAACGTCTCATCGAGGATCCGGAACCATGACCAGGGTCCGTCGCCTCGGTCGAGCAACGTTCTCGTCGCTGCGGAACCGCAACTACCGCCTCTACTTCATCGGCCAGATCATCTCGGTCAGCGGTACCTGGATGCAGCGGCTCGCGCAGGCGTGGCTCATCCTGCGTTTGACGCACAACAACGGATTCGCGCTGGGTGTCGAGTCCGGCTTGCAGTTCCTGCCCATGCTCCTTTTCGGCGCATGGGGCGGCGTGATCGCCGACCGTTTCGACAAGCGCCGAATCCTCTACCTGACGCAGATCGTCGCGGGTCTGCTCGCGCTCGGTCTCGGCCTCATCGTCGCGGTCGGGGCCGCAACGGTCTTGCTCGACTACGTGTTCTCGGTCCTGCTCGGTTTCGTGAACGTGATCGACAACCCCGCCCGGCAGACGTTCGTGATGGAGATGGTCGGCCGCGACGAGCTGCCGAACGCCGTCGGCCTCAACAGCGTGGTGATGAACAGCTCGCGGGTCGTCGGTCCGGCGCTCGGCGGCATCGCCATCGAAGCCGTCGGACTCGCGCCCTGCTTCTTCGTCAACGCCTCGTCGTACCTCGCGGTGCTCCTCGCGCTCTGGATGATGGAGGGGGACGCGTTGCATCGCGTGGCGGTCGTTCCCCGCGCCAAGGGGCAACTCCGCGAGGGCTTTCGGTACGTGTGGTCCGACCGCATGCTGCGTACTCCGCTCGTCATGATGGCGGTGATCGGCACGCTTGCCTTCAACTTCCAGGTGGTGATCCCGTTGATGTCCACCGGCATCTTCGGTCTCGGGGCCGGTGGCTTCGGGGGACTCACCTCGGCAATGGGTGCGGGCGCGGTCCTCGGTGGCCTCGCCGCGGCGTCGCGGCGAGGAGTGTCGTACGGCAGGCTCGTCGGTTTGACCTACGCGATGGGCGTTTCGATCCTGCTTGCGGCGATCGCGCCGACGCTCGCGACCGAGGTCGTCGCGTTGTTCGTGATGGGAGCGGCATCGTTCGCGTTCATCGCGACCGCCAACACGACACTTCAGCTCACGAGCCGACCGGAGATGCGCGGCCGGGTCATGGCCCTGTACGCGATCGCGTTCCTCGGCAGCACGCCGGTCGGGAGTCCGATCATCGGATGGATCTGCGCGGTCTTCGGTCCACGGGCCGGGTTCGCCGTGGGCGGGGTCGCGGCCATCGTCGCCGGGTTCGTGGCCTGGCTGTCGTTCGCGCGCATGCGCGCCGAGCGCGATCGTCGGGTCGGCGCGGTCGCCCTGCCGGCAGCCTGATCGCCGGTCTCTCCTGCCGCGGGCCTATTGCCCAGCCCCTATTGCCCAGCCCCTACTGCCCAGCCCTCTATTGAATGTAGCCCTCGACGGTTTTCGGATCCCGCGGCTGCGCCCCGCCGGGATCACGTCCGAACTCCTCCTGGCTTCGGCGCTGGCGGAGGAGGTCCCAGAGCTGGTCGAGCGTGATCTCGAGCTCGCGGAGCTTGGCCGGATCGTGATCGGACGCTTGCAGCTTCTGCTCCTCGGCGACGAGCTTTGTGATCCGCTCGATCAGGTCTCGGTCGTCCACTTGACGCTCCCATCCACGGTGTGACGATGCTTCTCCGTTGTACCCGCTTTCGCGCCAGACTGCGACTGTGCTTCGTTTGGGTACTGCGTCCGCTCGGTGGGTGATCGCCGCCACGGTGCTCGGATCGGGTGTCGCCTTCCTCGACGGCTCCGTGGTGAACGTCGCGCTTCCGTCGATCGGACGGGATCTCCACACCGACGTCGCGGGGTTGCAGTGGACGATTGACGCGTATCTCGTCACGCTGACGGCGCTCCTGCTCTTCGGCGGCGCACTCGGCGATCGGTTGGGTCGCAAGCGCGTCTTCATCGGAGGCCTCGTCGCGTTCACCGTCGCGAGCGTCGGCTGCGGCGCGGCGCCGAACGCGACCGTGCTCGCCCTCGCCCGTGCGCTCCAGGGTGCGGGGGGCGCGTTCCTCGTGCCCGGAAGCTTGTCGATCATCGCCGCGAGCTTCGCGGAGGACGATCGCGCGCGGGCGATCGGCACCTGGTCGGGACTGGCCGCGATCTCGGGCGCCGTCGGACCCTTCCTGGGCGGCTGGTTGGTCGACGCGGCGTCGTGGCGGTGGGTGTTCTTGGTCAACGTGCCGATTGCGGCGATCACGATCGCCGTCACTGTGGTGCACGTACCCGAGACCCGCGCGGAGGATCGGGCCCCACTCGACCTGACCGGCGCGGTTCTCGCCTCGGTCGGTCTCGGCGGCGTGTGTTGGGCGCTGATCCAGGGCCCCCAGTCGGTCGACGCCGGTGTCGTGGCCGCGGCGATCCTCGGCGTCGGCGCGCTGGTCGCGTTCTTCGTGCGGGAGGCCACCCACTCACATCCGATGCTGCCCCTCGGGCTCTTCCGATCCGCTCAGTTCAGTGGTGCGAACGGAACAACGCTCGCGGTCTACGCCGCGGTGGGTGCCGCGTTCTTCATGATCGTGCTCGAGCTCCAGCTCGCATTGCACTACTCGGCGCTCGAGTCGGGCGCCGCGCTCCTGCCGATCACGGCGTTGATGCTCACGCTGTCGGCGCGTGCGGGCGCGCTCGCGCAACGCGTCGGTCCGCGCCTGCCGATGACCGTGGGTCCGGTGCTCATGGGCGTGGGGACGTTGCTCTTCACGCGAATTCATCCGGGGAGCCACTACGTCTCCGCAGTGCTGCCCGCCGCGGTCGTGTTCGGCCTCGGTCTGGCGACCACGGTCGCGCCGTTGACGGCGGCGGTCTTCGCCGCGGTCGATCCCGACGACATGGGCATCGCGTCGGGCGTCAACAATGCCGCCGCCCGCCTCGCCGGACTGCTCGCGGTGGCAGTGCTGCCGGCAATCGTGCGCCTCGACACGACGCTCGCACCATCGGTGCTGACCGACCGGGTCGCGGTCGCGATGCGCATCTGTGCCGTGTTGTGCCTGCTCGGCGGGCTCATTGCCTGGCTGACCGTCCGCAAAATCTCGCCGGTCACCGCAGCTGTGCCCGCGAGCATGCTGCAGCCGTGTCACGATCCGTCCCTCGCCCGCGCCGCAACCGCGTAGCCGAACGCGCGGCCGGATCCCGGCCCGCCGGAGGAGACGCAGGCGAAGCCGACCGGATGGGAGGCGTAGCCGGAGTCGACCAGTAGAGGCGTTACCGGAAGACGCCGGTGTGGCCGATCGAGAAGTGGCCCGGCTGCGGGAAGAAGCACAGACCGTGCGGCGCCAATCCGACCGGGATCTCGTGCAGGAGCGCGCCGGTCGTGGTGTCGATCGCATAGACGACGCCGTTGTAGCGGCCCGTGAGCCAGAGCACCTTGCCGTCGGCCGAGATGCCACCCATGTCGGGTGAACCGCCGGGAATCGACCAGGTCCGGACCACCGCGTTCGTCGCGAAGTCGAGCAACGAAATGGTCCCCGCGTTCCGATTCGTGACGTAGAGCACCCTGGAATCGCGGCTGACGTACAAGCCGTGTGCGCCCGCGCCGGTGGGGATGAAACCGGTCACGGTGAACGTGTCGCCGTCGATCGTGTAGACGCCGCCGCGGTCCATGTCGGCGACATAGAAGACCCGCCCGGTCGGATCGAGCTTCACGTCCTGCGGCTTGGCGTTCCCGCCGTTCAGCACGAGCGTGTCGATCACGCTCTGCGTCCTCACGTCGAGCTTCAGGACCTTGCCCGAGAACTCACAGCTGGCGATCAGATAGCGGCCGTCGGCCGAGAAGTCGAGGTGGTCGATGCCGAGGCAATCGACGGGCACCGATTTCACGAGCCGGAAGGTGTGCGGGTCGCGGAAGTCGAGACGTTGGAGACGCTCGGCCACGACGATCGCGTACTTCCCGTCAACGGTGAAGTACATGTTGTAGGGGTCGTCAACCGCGATCGGCGGACCCGGCTGGCCGTTCACCGGGTCGATGGGCGTCAAGCTGTTGCCGCGGTCGTTCGTGACGTACAGCGTCTTCAGGTCCCACGCGGGTACGACGTGCTGTGGCAGCCCGCCGACAGCGAAGTGTTCGACCACCCGGGCGGTCGACGGGTCGATGACGTCGACGGTGTCGCTCATCGAGTTCGGCACGTATACGAGCGGCCGGTCGTGCACGACGACCTGCGACAACGCATTCGGGCGATCGGCGGCGTAGATATCGACCGGCGTGTCGGCGAGCCGGGGACGTACCGACCTCCCCAACGATGATGCCCGCGCCGAACTCGTCGTTGGCGTCGACGAGCCTGCCGTCGCCGGGCGCGTCGTGCCGCGACCTCCGGCGCACGCCGTGAACGAGAACACTGCTGCGCCGAACGCACTCGCGACGACAAGAGTGCGAAAACGCGGCATCGGGAGGATGGTAGGACGCGCAAGGTCAGCAACGGGTAACGTCTCGCGCCGTATCGAAGCCGGGGCGCCGCGTCGGCGCGGCGAGAGAGCGGTGACAGTGGAGTTCGGGCTCTTCAACAGCGCGTGCGTGCTGCCCCAGTTCAACGGCGACGAACATCGACGCATCATGGACGAGGTTGCGATCGTGCAGACCGCCGAGCGCGCGGGCTTCAAGTACACGTGGGCGACCGAGCATCACTTCCTCACCGAGTACTCACATCTCTCGGCGAACGAGGTCTTCCTCGGCTACCTCGCGGCGGCGACGTCGCAGCTGCACATCGGGTCGGGGATCTTCAATGTCACCCCCCCGGTGAACCATCCCGCACGCGTCGCGGAGCGGGTCGCGATGCTCGACCATCTCTCCGAGGGCCGCTTCGAGTTCGGCATGGGTCGCGGTTCGTCGACAACCGAGCAGAAGGGCTTCGGCATCAACGATCCCGACCTCACGCGCGACATGTTCGACGAGGTCGTGGGCGAGTTCCGCAAGATGTGGCGCGCCGAGGAGTATCCGGGATACGACGGCAAGTTCTTCTCGATGCCCGCGCGCAACGTGCTGCCCAAGCCGTACTCCGCGCCGCACCCGCCGATGTGGGTGGCCGCCGGTAACCCCTCCACGTTCGAGAAAGCCGCTCGCATGGGCCTGGGCGTGCTGTGCTTCACCATCGGCGGTCCGGAATCGGTGAAGCCGCTCGTCGAGCTGTACAAGAACGAGATCGCGCGCGCCGAGCCGGTCGGCGACTTCGTGAACGACAACATCATGGTCACGACGCAGCTGCTCTGCCTCGAAGACGGCCAGCGCGCGCGAGAGCTCGGTGCCCACCTCGGCATGGGGTACCACCGGAGTTTGTTGCTGCGGTACCTCGACACGTTCCCGCGCCCCGCCGGAATTCCCGAGTGGCCGGCGCTCCTGCCCGACCCGACTCCCGAGCAGATCGACGCTTCGATCGCCGCCGGCGACACGCCCTACGGGACACCCGACGAGGTCGAGGTCGCCATTCGCAAGTACGCCGACGCCGGGGTCGACCAGGTCGTGTTCGGCCTGCTCTCGTCGACCATGGAACGCGAGCTCGCGTTCGAGACGATCGAGACCTTCGGCAAGCATGTCCTGCCCGGGTTCGACACCGACCGTGTGCACCGTACGACGCGCCAACGCGCGGCGGCCGCGGCGGCGTCGGCGCGCTGAGCACATTCACTCGGTTCGTGCGCGCCCCGACGTTCAACCTGGCTGATCTCTGGGAGACACTCTGCGACGCCGGGCCCGACGCCGAGTGCCTCGTGGCGACACCGCTGCGCCACACGCGCGGCTCGCTCGATCGCGCCGCGAATCGGATCGCGAACCATCTCGTCTCGACCGGCATTCGACCCGGCGATCGGGTCGGTCTCTACTCCCGCAACCGCGCCGAGTACGTCGAAGCACTGCTCGGGTTTTGGAAGTGCGGCGCGGTTCCCGTCAACATCAACTGGCGCTACGTGGCCGACGAGCTGGGTTACGTCATCGACGACGCCGAGCTCGTCGCGATGATCGTGGAGGACGAGTATTTGCCCGTCCTCGCCGAGCTCGGCTTCGACCGTGCGATCCGGATGGGCGCGTGGGAAGGCGCGAGCGCGGCGCGCGACTTCTCCGACGTACCTCGCTCGGCGGACGACGTCTACATGCTCTACACCGGCGGTACGACGGGGATGCCCAAGGGAGTCATGTGGCGCCACGAGGACTTCTTCTACGCGTGCTGCCTCGGGGGCTCCGTGTTCGATCCGATCTCCGAACCGGGCGAGATCGCGCGCAACGCGCAGCCGGCGTTCCGGATGCACCCGCTCGTGCTCGGCCCACTCATGCACGGCGGTGGTCAATGGCTCACACTGATCGCGCTGTTCAGCGGCAACCGCGCGGTCGTCTACACGGAACGCCATTTCGATGCCGCGCGGGTCCTCGATCTCGCGGTCTCCGAGCACGCGACGACGATCGGGGTCATCGGCGATGCGATGGCGCGCCCGCTCGCGGAGGCTGCGCTCGCGGAGCCCGACCGGTGGGACTGCTCGGAGATCATCGGCGTCGGCAACGGCGGGGCGATGTTGAGCGCATCCGTCAAGACGCAGCTCGCGCTCGCCTTCCCGAGCGCCGTGCTGAACGACAGCTACGGCGCGTCGGAGACCGGTGCCGCGGGAAGTGAGGTCGGCGCCAGCACCGAACGCGACCGACCCGCGTTCACGACGGACGGGCGCACGTGGGTACTCGATCCCGACACCCTCGCGCCGCTCGAGCCGGGCTCGGGCGTCGAAGGCTTGTTCGCCCGAAGGGGCCATATCCCGATCGGGTACTGGAAGGATCCCGTCAAGACCGCCGCGACGTTCCGCACCGACGCGAACGGTGTGCGCTGGGTAGTGCCGGGCGACTGGGCCACGATCGACGACGAGGGACGCATCGTGCTGTTCGGTCGCGGATCGGGCTGCATCAACTCGGGCGGGGAGAAGGTGTTCCCCGAAGAGGTCGAGGCCGCGGTCCGGGCCCACCCCGACGTGTTCGACGCCGTCGTCGTGGGTGTTCCCGACGATCGCTTCGGCCAGAAGGTGGTCGCGCTCGTGAAGTTGCGAGCCGCCGCGGCCGAGTTGACCCTCGCGGCGCTCCAGGAGCACTGTCGCACCAAGCTCGCGGGTTACAAGGTTCCGCGGGCGCTCCTGGTCGGGGAGGCGCCCCGCACCAACACGAACAAGCCCGACTACGCCGCCGCGCAGGAGATCGCCCGCGCCCGGCTCGCGCCACCGTCCTGACGCGCCTGACATGCCCGTCTGACATGCCCGTCTACTTGCCCGACAGCACACCGCTCGCGAGGGGGAAGTAAGGAATGAACGCGACGTCGTGTTTCGTGGCGGCATCGAGCACCCCCTGCTTCTCGGGGCCCCGGCGCAGGAGGCTGTATTCGTTCTGCACACTCACGAACCGGGCCCATCCGTGATCTCGGCTGATCGTCGCCGACTCCTCGATCATCTCCGCCGAGAAGTTGCTGCACCCGATCTCGCGAACCTTGCCCGCGCGGACGAGCGCGTCGAGCGCGCCGAGTGTCTCGGCGAGCGGCGTCGCCTGATCGGGAAAATGGAGCTGGTAGAGGTCGATGTGATCAGTGCCGAGGCGACGAAGCGAGTCGTCGCAGGCGCGTGGGATATAGGCCACGCTCGCCCCGCCCTTGCGATCGTCGTCGATCGGCCCGCCGAACTTGGTGGCGATCAACGCGCGGTCGCGACGGCCGGCGAGGGCCAGGCCGAGGAATTCCTCGCTGCGGGTCGCGCCATAGATGTCGGCGGTGTCGAACAGAGTGATCCCGGCATCGAGCGCAGCGTCGACGACCTTCTTGGTGGCGGCCTCGTCGATACGCCCGCCGAAGTTGTTGCATCCGAGGCCGACGACCGACGCGTCGAGAGCACCGATGGCGCGAGTCTGCATGGACCCAGCATGGCTCAGGCGCCTTGGCCATGTCACGTGCGCGGCGCGGCGCCCCCCTCGGGAACGCGGCTCGCGAGCATGCCTACGGATCGCCGAGAACAGGCACTCTCCGACGCGGTCATGAACCGGGTAGAGGCGCTCGACGCCTGGGCACGCGCGCACGGTCACACCTTGCTCGAGCTCGCGTTCGCATGGCTGTTGGCGCGCCCTGTCGTCGCCAGCGTGATCGCCGGCGCGACCAAGCCCGAACAGGTCGTCGCGAACGCGGCGGCAGCCGAGTGGCGGCTCGGGCCGGCCGAGCTCGCCGAGATCGACACGGTGATCGCGGCTTCCAAGGGTCAGTGAGCGTGGAGCTCGACGATCTGTCGCGCGCGCAACTCGCCGTACTCGGTCGTGAATGGCTGTTGCACGGCCACCTCCAGGATCGGGTGGGTATGCCACTCGTCCACACGGGCCGGACCCGAGAGGAGATGCAGCAGGTCGCGATCGACGAGTGGATGGCCGCGAGCCCGATCTACTCGCGGCGCACCCAGCGCGCGCTCGGCTTCGGCAACGCCGATGTGCCCACGATCCTGAAGAACATTCAGCTCGATATCGGCGCACCGCACCACTTCATGGACTTCCGCTGCCGCGTGGACGACGCCGATCACGGCGAGTTCTGGCTCGCGCATTGCGGCGCGTTGCTCGACGTCGAGCCGATGGGGGAGGACTACGTGCACGGGATGTGCCACGCCATCGAGGATCCGACCTTCGACGCCACCGCGGTTGCGACGAACCCGCGCGCGCAGGTTCGGCCCGTGCATCGACCGCCGCGCGTCCCCGCGGGCCGGGAACCGCACTGCCATTGGACGATCACGATCGACCCCGACAACGAGGCGGTCGAGGCGCATCCGAATGTCGCGACGGTCGAGCGTTCGAAGATCGCCGGCGTTCCGATCGACGATCCCGCGGCCAGCGCCGAGGCCGGTGGCTGGGACGACTACTCGGGTGACTTCGATCCCGACTTCGAGCTCGAAGACCTCTCGCATCGTGCGCTCGTGATCGCGCTGCAGGAGGTCGCCGTCCAGAGCCATCTGCTCCTGCGGGCGTTTGCGGTATCCATGGCGACGCGGTACGACGAGGAGACCGCGCACGCGTTGCTGCCGCAGATCTTCACCGGGTTGGCGGGGATGACCGCCCAGAGGTTGGTGCCGGTGCTCCAGATCGAGACGCGCGACGGAGCGGCAATCGCGCGGCTGCTCCGCCTGCATCCGATGTTCTGGCCGCGCACCTACGTCGACCTGCGCGTGGAGCTCGTCGACGACACCCGCGTACGGTTCGCGCTCGGGCCGTGTCCCGTGCTCGAGGAAGCCGACGGGTTCACCTGGTTCTCGCAACTGGGCGGCGCCGGCGATCGGGCCCTCGACGCGATCGTGCAGGCGGTCGACCGCCGAGCCGCGTGTCATCCGGTCGCGACGCGCGACGACGAACGTCTCGCATACGAGGCGGTGATCGATTCCGACGCCACGCCGGCAACAGAGGCTCCGGAGATCGCGCTCGCGAAGCTCAGTGGCGGTGCCACGTTCGTGTTCACCCCGCGCCGTCCCGTGCGCGTGGATTGACCGGCGGGCTCGGCCCGAGACGGCTCGCGCCGACCGAGGCGACCCCCAGCGACACCACCGCCGCGCCCATGATTGCGGCGGCCTGGCTCGGAAGCAGTGCGTTCGTGGCGAGCCCGAGCGACGCGACAGCCGCCGGCACGCCCATCTCGGCGGCCGCGAGCAAGCCGCTTGTGAGGGGCAGGCGCATGATCGCGGCCGTCACAAGCGGGACGCCGGTGGTCGCGACGGCGAGTGCCGCGAACAACAACAGGTCGTCTCGTGAGTGCACCAGCGCGCGCAAGTCGATGCGCGCGCCGAGGACGACGAAGAACAGCGGGACGAAGAAGCCCTCTCCGAGCCCGATGAGCTGTTGCGCGACGCGGCGCGGCTCGCCCAGCAACGACACCATCACCCCCGCGGCAAACCCGGCGATCAGCGCGCTGGTGTCGAAGCGCTCGGCGATCCACGCGAGCGTGAACAGCACGAGGAGCGACAGCCGCAGATCGAGGGCCCAGTCCAGGTGGTGCGATTCGGCGCGGAGTCCTTCGATGGTTTCGAGCCCGAAAAGCCTCCGGGCTACGAGACCGACGGCGGCCGCGCCCGCGATGACCAACAGCGCGCCGGACAGGGCGCGGCCGAATCCTCCGGTCGAGAGCACGAACGGGACGGCCATCACCGTCGCGATGTCGGCGAACGACACCCACGCGATCGTCACGAGGAGCGCGTCGTCGTCATCTCTGGTTCCGACGATGGGGAGCACGATCGCCGCCGAGCTCGACGCGACGAGCACCGCCAGAACGGCCGGGCGGTGCAGACCCGTCAAGGCAGCCAGTGGCGGACCCAGCGCGATCGCGAGCCCGACGGCGATCGCGGTCGCCCACAATCCTCGACGCGCGGAGCGCCGGATCCGGGCGTCGTGCAGCGGCAGCTTCGTCGCCACGATGAACATCAAGAGCGCGAAGCCGAGGTCGGCGAGGAACGCGAGCGTCGGCTGCGTGGCGACGATCGTGCGGGTGCCCGTCCGGCCCACGATCACGCCCGCGGCGATCTCGCCGATCACGACCGGTGGGCGCAGGCTGGTCGGCAACCGCGTGAGCAACGGACCCAGTAGTCCCACGGCGACGATCAGCGTCAGCGTTCCGTAGCTCATCGCGCTCAGAACACTCCGGCTTCGAGGCCGGCCGCGAAGGCGATGCCCAGCTCGTGGCACCGCTCGCGCGCGTCGTCGTCGAGCTCGCCGACCACCAGGACCGGCGCGAGGACGGCACGCCAGCCCAGCCCGGTCACGATCCGTTCCACGCTGCGGACGGCGCCTTCTCCGTCGTGGCCGCCCTTGACGAACAGCGCGTACGGGAGCCCGCGGGTCTCGTCGAGGAGGGTGTAGTAGATGCGCTCGAAGAAATCCTTCAACGCGCCGCTCATGTATCCGAAGTTCTCGGGCGTGCCGAGCACGATGCCGGCGCACCAACGAACGTCGTCGACGGTGGCGTCGAAGGCGTGCTTCACGCGCACCTCGACCCCGTCGATCTCGTCGCTCTCGGCGCCCGCGATCGCGGCGTCGGCCAAGGCCTGGGTGCCGCCTGATCGCGAGTGATAGACGACGAGCAGATGACGGGCGTCGGCCGCGCACACCGCGCGGACACTACTGCCGGTGTTGCTCTCGGAATGAGGCCAGATCGAACGCGAGGTGCTCTCGGACGTCGCCGACGTGGTCGACGACGATGTGTCGTTGCGCGAAGCGCCAGCCCCGGCTCGATCGCGCGAACCGGTCGCGGTACCGGCCGGTCACGATCGGCTGCAGCGGGAGCGCCGGAGTCTGCTGGAACACGACGAAGGCGGAGCGCCCCGTCGCGGTTCCCGCCGCCTCTTCGATGTCGACGACGACGTTCGAGGTGAGGTGACGGGTACGGAGCGTCCCGTCGTCGTGGATCCGGTTGGTGCGCAGGTAGAGCTGCTTGATCGCCTCGCCGCCGGTGACCTCTCCCTCGACGCCCTCGTTCGTGAGGAACGCGTCGGCGAACAGATCGGCGACGGCGTCGAAGTCGGCCGCATCGACGTATTCCGCGTAGCGGAATATCAGTGTCGTGATCGCGTGATGGCTCTCCCACGTGCCCGCGCCCATCGCGTCACACTAGCTTCGGCCCTCGTGACCGATGCTGCGCCGTACGAGCTCCGAGTACCGGTCGAGCACGCGTTCGACGCGACGATCGGCTTCGTCGTCGACGACACCGCCGAGATCGGCCGGTGCTCGGGTCATCTGGCGGTTCGTCCGGCCGTGTGCCAACCGATGGGCATCGTCCACGGCGGTGTCTACGCGACGATCGCCGAGACCCTCGCGTCGATGGGTACTGCGCTCGGTGTACGCGCCGAGGGTCGGGTGCCGCTCGGAATGTCGAACAACACGAGCTTCTTGCGACCTGTCAGTGAGGGAACCGTGCACGGTCTCGCCGTAGCGATCCATCGCGGTCGCATGAGTTGGGTCTGGGACGTCGAGATGCGCGACGACCAGGGTCGGCTGTGCGCAACGTCGCGCGTGACGATCGCCGTGCGCGAGTACGGGCCGAAGTGAACAAGGTCCGGCTCGGGTTCTTCTCGTTCACCGAGATCACCGATCCGGGTGAGCACCAGGCGTACAACGAATGGCATCAGCTCGATCACATGCCCGAGCAATTCCCGCTCGACGGGATCGCGTACGGGCAACGTTGGGTGTCGACTCCTGCGTGCCGTGCGGCTCGAGCGGTGAGTGAGTCGCCACTCGACTCGATCCACTACATGACGCTGTACCTCATGACCGAGCCGGTGGAGCGCACACTGCGCGAGTTCAGGCAGCTCGGGCGCGACCTGCGTGCCGCCGGGCGGTTCCACCTGCACCGGCGCGCGCAGCTCTCGGGTCCGTTCCCGCTCGTCGGCGCTTCGGTCGCGCCGCGCGTCTTGATCTCCGCGGCCGCGGTGCCGTACCGCCCGAACCTCGGCGTGTACGTCGAGGTCGAAGAGCTAGCCGACGACGAGGACCCGGCCGACGCCGAGCGGATCCGCACCGCCCACCTCTCCGCCCTCTGCGCGCAGCCGGGCGTCGCGGGCGCGTGGTCGTTCGCCGACGAGCAGCGGCGCATCGTCGTGGCGTGGCTCGACGCGCCGCCCCTCGAGCTGAACGACCGCCTCCTACCCGTCGTCGCGCGCCGTCGGGCAGAGTCGATGGGTCGTACCGTGTTCGCCGGACCCTTCGAGACGGTCACGCCTCGGGAATGGACGTGGTTCGACGCCGATTGAACCCCGGCCCGCGCGCCTGCGTATCGCATTCGATGCGGCGCCGGATCGCGACCACCGGATGGGTATGGGTGAGCGCCGTCGCGCTGGCCGCGGTGCTCTTCGTGGCGTGCGGTGGTGGATCCTCCGGCAACCACGCGGCTGCGCCTCCGGCACCGTCGAGTTCATCGGGGCCGCCGACCACCGCAGTCGCCGAGGACGCGAAGCTCAGCGCCGCCGATTTCCCGAACATCAACACGATGACGCGCGTCGGCGACCATTTCGTCGGCAACGCCCGCGGCCATCTCGCCGCGGCGCTCTCGGTCGCCCGTTCCGCCCAGGGCGGTGTCTATCCGGTCGGCACCATCATCCAGCTCCTTCCCCAAGAGGCGATGGTGAAAAGGGCGCCCGGCTTCAGCCGGTCGACGAACGACTGGGAGTTCTTCTCACTCGACGTGTCGGCGCAGGGCACGCGGATCCTCACCCGCGGTGGAGCGAAGGTGCTGAACCGGTTCGGCGGCAGCTGCGCATCGTGCCACAGCGCGGCGGCACCGCAGTTCGACTTCGTGTGCGGAACGACCCACGGCTGCGCTCCGCTGCCGATCGGTCCCGCAGTCATCGCCGCGCTGCAAAAGAGCGATCCCCGTCCGCGCTGACTCGCACGGCCGACGGGTTCACGACGTCGCGATCGAGCGCGCCCACGCGTAGTCGGCCTTGCCGGCGGCCGTACGCACGACCACCTCGACGACATGGGACGCGCGCGGCACCTTGTACCCGGCGAGGTGCGCGCGGCAGTGCTCCTGGAGCGCGGCGAGGTCGGGCGCATCCGCGCCCGGCACCGGCTCGACGATCGCGACCACGCGCTGGCCCAACTGCGCGTCGGGCACCCCGACGACGACCGCGTCGACGACGGCCGGGTGTCCTTTCAACACCGCTTCGACCTCCTCGGGGTACACCTTCTCGCCCCCCGTGTTGATGCAGAGCGATCCCCGACCGAGCAAGTGCACGGTGCCGTCGGCGTCGATGGTCGCCATGTCGCCGGGCAACGACCAGCGAACGCCGTCGATCTCGACGAAGGTGCGCGCGCTGCGGTCGGGATCTTTGTAGTAGCCGAGCGGCACGCGGCCGCGGGTCGCGAGCCGTCCGGCGACGCCGGATCCGCGCGGCACCGGTCGTAGGTCGTCGTCGATGACGATGGTCTCGGCCTTCGCCGCGAAGGTGAGCGACCGGCTGGGCGCGGCCGTACCCGTGCGCGTCGTCACGGCCACGGCCTGCGCCGGCGACTCGGACGAGCCGATGCCTTCGACGATCGCGAGCACGGACGGGAGCGCGGCCATGAGCGCTTCCTTGACGTCGCCGGAGAGGATGCTGCCGCCCGAACCGAGCAATCGCAGTGACGACGTGTCCCAGCGGCCGCGATGCTCGGCGAGTGTCGCGAGCAGCGGCCGCGCGCTCGCGTCTCCCACGAGGTTCATCGCGTTCACGCGCTCGCGTTCGACGAGATCCAGCACGTGCTCCATGTCGACGTGGAGCCGGTCGTAGAGCACCACTCGGCCGCCGCCGAGCAGCGTCCCGATGGCCGACCACTGCCCGCTCGCGTGCATCAGCGGGCCGAGCGCGAGCGAGACGAACTGCTCGGGCCTCTCTTCGCCTTCGGGCAGGAAGGGCGTCAGGCGTTGCGCCGGGTTGTCGATCACCGACGCGATGATGTCGTCGGGTCGTTCGATCGGTGGGCCCCCGGGGTTCCCGCCCCCCATTGCACCGAAGAAGATGTCCTCGTGACGCCACAGGACGCCCTTGGGCAGCCCCGTCGTGCCGCCCGTGTACACCACGTAGCGATCGTCGGGGGAGCGCGGCCCGAGATCTCGCGCCGCCGGCGCGCCCTCGACCTCCGCGGTGAAGGAGACGTCGTCGACGTCGAGCACGAAACGAATCGCGGGACAACGCCGGGCGACACGCTCGGCGCGATCGACCACGCCGGCGTCGTGCACGATCCCGACCGCGTCGGCGTCGTCGAGCAGGTACGCGAGCTCGTCGTCGACGTAGCGGTAGTTCACGTTGATCGGCACCGCGCGCAATTTGTAACAGGCGAACATTGCCTCGAGATGCTCGATCGAGTTGCGCATGTACAACGCGACGTGCGTACCGGGGGAGGCGCCGCGGGCCGCGAGCACGTGCGCGAGCCGGGTCGATCGCTCGTCGAGCTGGGCGTAGGTACGCCGGTCGGCGGCGCAGACGACGGCGACGCGTTCCGGGACCGCGTCTGCCACCCGCTCGAAGAGATCCGCGAGATTGAACTGCAACGCTGCCCCTCTACTCGCCGCTACAGTCCGATTCTGACATGACCGACCTCCGACCCCTGCTCGTGCGCCCTGACGGGTTCGTGCCCAAGGAGCGATACACCACCTGCGGCTTCGCCGAGCTCGAGCAGGAGCGATTGTGGCGGCGCGTCTGGCAGATCGCGTGCCGTGAAGAGCAGGTTGCCGACGCGGGCGACTTCTTCGAGTACACGATCGGCGACGAGGCCGTCGCGATCGTCCGCGCCGAAACCGGGTTGCTGCACGCGTTCTACAACGCGTGCTTGCATCGGGGGCGACGACTCGCGGAAGGCAGCGGCACCTTCGCCGAGGGATCGATCCGGTGCGCGTTTCACGGCTGGTGCTACGGGCTCGACGGCCGGCTCGTCGACGTGCCCGATCGCGAGGAGTTCGTGGACCTGCCCGACGACCTCGCGCTCGCACCGGTACGGGTCGACACGTGGGGCGGGTTCGTGTTCGTCAATCTCGACCCCGACGCGGCGCCATTGCTCGACTACCTCGATCCGCTCCCCGAGCTGCTCGGCCCGTACCACCTCGAGCAGATGCGCCTCCGGGCGTCGCTGAGCACGATCATCGACGCGAACTGGAAGGCCGTGGTCGACGCGTTCAACGAGGGCTACCACGTGCAGGGCCTGCACCGGCAGATCCTGCCGTGGACCGACGACGTCGCGATCGAGTACGAGCAGTTCGAGCGGCACGCGCACTACGGCCGCCTGGCCGGCGCGCGCCGCCAGCTCCGTCCGAGTCCCCGACTGCACCTCGGTCCCGACGAGTTCGACGAAGGCGAGATTCTCGCGAGTCTCGTCGGTGGGCTCGGCGGTGCGTTCCTGGGCGAGGAGCGCGCCGCGATCGATGAGCTGCGCGCTTCCGGACCACCACCCGGCTCGACGTTGCTCGAGGCATACCAGGCGCGCCGCAGGGTTCTGCTCGAAGCGCGCGGCTTCGACGTCTCGGGTCTCTCACCTGATCTCATGACGAGCGCCGACGACGTGTACTGCTTCCCGAACGTCGTCGGTCCGATCTATCCGGGCAGTGCGATCCTCTTTCGCGTGCGGCCACTCGGAAACGACCCGCATCGCTCGATCAAGGACACGTGGGTGCTCGAATGGCGCGAGCCCGGATCGGTCGGCGAGCGGCGCGTGCAACCGAAATTCTTCGAGAACTGGCGCGACCGGAACTGGGGCGAGATCACCGAGCAGGACTACGAGAATCTCGCGAACGTGCAACGCGGGATGCGGTCGGCGGGCTGGACCGGAGCGCGTTTGAACCCGCGCCAGGAAGGCAACATTCTCCACATGCACCGCGTGATCGACCGCTACCTCGGCGACGACTACCTCGGCGATAGGGGAGCGACCCGTGATTGATCCGAAGCCGAAACCGGAGGGCCGCGACCCGCGCGAGGTCGGGCGGCTGGTCGCGGCGCTGTGCTTCTCGCGCTGTTGATCGCGTTCGTGATCGACAACACGCGTTTCGTCACGGTCGGCTTCGTGTTCTTCGACCACCGCACGCGCCTCATCTACGTGTTGATCGTGACCGCCGCCGTCGGTGTGGTGCTCGACCGGCTCTGGCAGCGCCGGCACCGTAACTGAGCGCCGGCGCTGACTGCCGGCGCCGAGAAGCGCGGTGGGGTGCTGGTGGACGGTTAGGGTCGGCCGATGACCTCAGCGCGGAGATGCTCCATGGTCGTCCTCGCCGCGCTGCTCGCCTTGGCGGCGTGCGGGAGCAGCGCGAAGAAAGTCGATCCCGCCGCGGATCTCGCCGTGGCGAAGAGTGCGGTGCTCACGGATGCCGACGTGCCCGGGTACACGGGTTCGCCCCACACTCCCTCCGACGACATTCCGGCGGCGGCCAAGAAGGAATTCGCCACATGCATGAAGGCTCCTACCACGATCTTCGACGACGCACCGGGCGCGCAGAAGGCCGATTCGCCCGACTTCGCCAAGGGCCAAGCCCAGGTTTCGAACAGCATCGAGATCGACCCCAAGAAGAGCGACGTCGAGAAGGGCTGGAGCCAGATTTCGAAGGCGGAGGCCGCGGCCTGCCTGCAGAAGCTCTTCCAGTCGCTGATCACGTCCGGCGCGAACGATGCGCAGGGTGTCACCTTCGGCCCCACCTCCGTCACGAGATTCGACGTGGGGATCGGCAATCGATCCGTCGGCTACGCGCTGAAGTTCTCCGCGTCCGGCGCCGGTGGCAAGAGTGCCGTGTTCTACGCCGACTTGGTTTTCGTCGCGCGCGATCGCGCCGGGTTGGAGTTCGACTTTCTCGACATCGACACGCCACTGAATCGCACCTTCGAGACGTCGCTCGCCCAGACGGTCTACGACCGGGTCGGCACCAAGGCGAAGTAACGACGAATCAGCCGCCGCGCTATTGCTCCGACATGATCGCGTCGTACTCGGCTTCGGGATCGCGGTGCGGCGCTCCCGACACATCTACCACCACCGGATCGATGTCGACGTTCGCGCGGAAGGGCGCTTCGTAGCCGTCGCCGATGGCAGGCCCGACCTCGTACCCGCACGTGAGGCCACCGCCGGTGTAGGAGAACGTCATGGGCGTGAAGTGCGAGATGTCGCCCGAGCCCACGGTCTGCCCGTCGACGAGCAACTCGCCTCGTCCCGTGAACTCCGCGGTCTTGGTGAACACGAACGCGACGCGGTGCTCACCCGGAGCGAGAACACCTTCGCTGTCGACGACGTCACGGTTCGCACCGTAGAGGTTGTGTACGTAACGGAGTCGGCCTCCGATCAGCTGGAACGTGAAGCCGCCGAGTACCGATCCGAGGGCGAGCAACGTCCCCTCGGGAACGACTCCGGGAGGCACCGTTATCGTCGTGCTGATGGCGTGCGAACGATTGCGCACGTTGACCGCCACCGCCTCGGGGACGGGAGCGCCGTTCGGGTAGTAGACGTAGGTCGTCCGCTGCTGGCGGCTCGTGGGCCGCGGATTCAGGATCGCGAACAGCGGACGGTTGTCGAGGGGGAGCACGTCGTTCTGCGCGGCCTCGTCCCACCACAAGTCGACCATCGACGCGAGCAGTTCGGGTTCGCTCGTCGCGACGTCGTTCGTCTCCGACGGGTCGGCCACCACGTCGTAGAGCTCCCACACGTCGTCGTCGAACGGAGAGTCGGGATCGAGACCGTCGTTGTACATCGCGCCGAGCGGATGGAACGTGACCGCTTTCCAACCGCGGTGGTAGATGCCGCGCGATCCGAGCATCTCGAAGTGTTGGGTGTCGCGCGTCTCGGGGGCCGAGGCGTCGCGGAGCACGGGCGCGAAGCTCGCGCCGTCGACGCGCGACTGCTCGAACCCTTCGAGCTGTACGGGCGGTTCGATGCCGACGAGCTCGAGGATCGTGGGGAGCACGTCGATCGCGTGAGCGAACTGGCGCCGCGTCCCGCCCGGATCCGCGATGCCGGGCACCGACATGATGCACGGATCGGCGACCCCTCCTTCGTGTACCTCACGCTTCCAGCGCTTGAACGGCGTGTTGCCCGCCATCGTCCATCCCCACGGGTAGTTGTTGTGCGCGGTCGGTCCACCGATCTCGTCGATGCGCGCCCGGAGCTCGCGCCGGCCCGCCGGCGCTCCGTTCATGAGCCGGCCGTCGTTGATCGATCCCTTCGGCCCGCCTTCGGCGCTGGCCCCGTTGTCGGAGACGGCGACGATCAGCGTGTTGTCGAGGTCGCCGGTCTGTGCGAGAAAGGCGAGCAGCCGGGCGATCTGCGCGTCGGTGTACGACAAGTACGCGGCGAAGCACTCCATGAAGCGAGCCGCGACGGCGCGGTCCTCGGCCTTGAGCGAGTCCCACGCCGGCACCCAATGCGGACGCGGCGAAAGCCGGGTGTGAGCGGGCAGCACGCCCTCGGCGATCTGGCGCCCGAACGTGGCTGCGCGCCAGACGTCCCAGCCGTCGTCGAACTGCCCGCGGTAGCGCTCGATCCATTCCCGCGGCGCGTGATGAGGAGAGTGACACGCGCCGGTGGCGAAGTAGCAGAAGAAGGGTCGATCGGCGTCGACGGCGCGTAGGTCGGCGAGGAAGGTGATCGCACGATCGGCCAGGTCTGCGCTCAGGTGGTAGTCGTCCTCGGGGCGCGACGGCGGGAGCACGGAATGGTTGTCGTGGTAGAGCGACGGCACGAACTGGTGGGTTTCGCCGCCGTGGAACCCGTACCAACGGTCGAAGCCGCGGGCGAGCGGCCACGACGTCCGCGACGCCGCCATGTGGGTCTCGTCGTCGGGAGTGAGATGCCACTTGCCGACCGCGTAGGTCGCGTAGCCGTGCGCCCGGAGGATCTCGGAGAGAAAGCCGTTCTCGCGCGGGATCCGGCCCCAGTATCCCGGGTACCCCACCGCGAGGTCGGCGACGCGGCCCATCCCGTTGCGGTGGTGATTGCGCCCGGTGAGCAGGCACGATCGCGTCGGCGAGCAGAGAGCGGTCGTGTGGAAGTTGGTGAGCCGGATGCCGTCGCGCGCGAGCCCGTCGAAGGTCGGCGTCGAGATGTCCGACCCGTAGCAGCCGAGCTGCGCGAACCCGACGTCGTCGAGGACGAGCATGAGCACATTCGGCGCGCCCGTCGGCGGCTCGGCCTCGGGCGGCCACCACGGTGTCGACGTTCGCCAGTCCCGTCCGATCACGCCTTCGAAATGCCGGTCCATGCTCCGAGTCTGCCAAGGCTGCGGGTACGCGCACCCGTCGAGGACCTGCGCGGCCGCCGGTCGAGAACCTGCGCGGCCGCCGGTCGAGAACATGTGCCACGGGCTTGGGCGCGATAGACCGTTCGCCATGAGGCTCGGGCTACAGCTCGGATACTGGGGCGCGCAGCCGAACCCGTTCTCGATCGCGCTCGCGCAAGAAGCGGAGCGGCTGGAGTACGACTCGGTGTGGACGGCGGAGGCGTGGGGTTCCGACGCATTCACACCGGCGGCCTGGATCGGCGCGCACACCTCGCGGATCCGGCTCTGCACCGGGATCGTCCAGATCTCTGCCCGCACGCCGGCGTCGTGCGCCATGCACGCGCTCACGCTCGACCACTTGTCGAACGGTCGCTTCACGCTCGGCCTCGGCGTTTCCGGGCCGCAGGTGGTCGAGGGCTGGTACGGCCAACCCTTCGGGAAGCCGCTCGCGCGGACGCGTGAGTACGTCGAGATCGTCCGGCGCATCCTGCGCCGTGAGGAACCGGTCGAATACCACGGCGAGCACTACCGGCTTCCCTACGACGGGCCGAACGCCTGGGGACTCGGCAAGCCGCTGCGCTCGATCACGCATCCGTTGCGTTCCGACCTGCCGATCCTGCTCGGCGCGGAGGGACCGAAGAACATCGAGCTCGCAGCCGAGATCGCTGACGGCTGGATGCCGCTCTACTACTCACCGTTCCGCCAGGACGTCTACTCGGAGTCGTTGAAGGGCGCGGCGGGCAAGCCCGATTTCGAGGTGTGCGTCAACGTCATGGGCTGTCGGATCGTCGACGACATCGAAGACGCGCTCATGCCGACCAAGGCCGCACTCGCGTTCTACATCGGGGGTATGGGCGCCCGCAGCCGAAACTTCCACATGGAGCTGATGAGCCGCATGGGATTCGAGGCCGAGGCGCACAAGATCCAGGATCTGTTCTTCGAAGGACGGCGCGACGAAGCGATCCCGCTGGTGCCCACTCAATTCGCCGACGAGATCTCGCTCGTCGGCTCGAAGGCGCGCATCCGTGAGCGGCTCGACGCGTGGCGCGACAGCCCGGTCACGACCATCATCCTCAATGGCGACCTCGAGACGCTGCGGACGATGGCCGAGCTCGCCGCCTGAGCGCGACGGTCAGGGTTCGGCGACGGTCAGGCGCCCGGCGCGCTCGAAGCGGCGCGCGACGTCGGTCCAGTCGAGGACGTTCCAGATCGCCTTCACGTAGTCGGGGCGCCGGTTCTCGTACTGCAGGTAGTACGCGTGCTCCCACGCGTCGATGACGAGGAGCGGTACTCCGCCCTGCCCGACGTTTCCCTGGTGGTCGTAGATCTGCTCGATGAACAGGCGTTCGCCGAGCGGTTCCCACGAGAGTGCACCCCAACCCGAGCCCTGCACCGTGGCCGCCGATTGCGTGAGCTGGTTCTTGAAGGCGTCGAACGAGCCGAAGTGCTCGTCGATCGCGGCGGCGAGCTCGCCTTCGGGGCGGTCGCCGCCGTCGGGAGAGAGATTCTTCCAGAACAAGGTGTGCAGCACGTGCCCGGAGAGGTTGAACGCGAGCGTCTTCTCGAGTCCGACGATCGCACTGAGGTCGTCGGACGATCGGGCTGCGGCAAGCTTCTCGAGCGTGCTGTTCACACCGTCGACGTAGGCCTTGTGATGCTTGTCGTGGTGCAGCTCGAGTACGCGGGCGGAGTAGTGCGGCTCGAGCGCGGCGTAGTCGTAGCCGAGCGGGGGGAGCTCGTAGGGCTTCATCGTTCCTCCAAGAGTTGTCGAGCCGCTCCCGTCGCCAACGGTTGCGCGTCCGCGGGGTTCGGCGCTTGGCCGGCGGTCTGTGCGAATTTGTTGAGTGCGACGACGACCGCGATCCGGTCGTCGTCGCCCATGCGCCGCACGACCTCGTCGAGCTCCTTGCGCCGTGCGGTCATGACGTTCTCGACCACCGTTGTACCCATCTTGGACAGTGCAATCACTACTTCGCGACGATCGACGGCCGAAGGAGCTCGAACCACGAGTCCGCGCGCGACCAGCCGGTTGCACATCCGGGTCATGGTCGACGCGTGAACGGCCAGGCGGTCGGCCAGCGCGCTCACCGTCTGCGGTCCGGCGGTGGCGAGCACCACGAGCGACCGGAACTGCGGCAGTGTGACCTCTTGGTTGACCGCCGAGATCGACCGCGCCGTGATCGCCACCAGTGCGCGGCTCGCTTGCAGGATCGCGTCGACGACCGGGTCGGCCGCGGCATCGGGCATGTCGAGTGTCTCCTCGCTCATCGACGCGTCCCAGCCGTCATCGGGCCAGCCGTCATCGGGCCAGCCGTCATCGGGTCCCCGTCATCGGGTCCCAGTCATCGGGTCCATGGGCGCCATCCCCGTCCTCTCGCATGGTGACCGGGTGCCGATCCTACGGCGGCGAGGGTCGGGAGCAACACCAGGGAAGACACGGCCGACGGGGGCTTGACCGGCGCGGGCGCACCCGCCTACACAAGCCGGATGGCAGACCTGGAAGCGCGGTTGTCGGAGCTGCTCGCCTCGCGCCATATCCAGCTCGGCGACGCGATCGCAGACGATTACACGCACGACGAGGCGTTGACGGCTGTTCCGGTGCGACCCCTCGCCGTCGTGCAGCCCGGATCGACCGGTGAGGTCGCCGCGATCATGCGCGTCTGTGACGAGCTGGGGGTGCCGGTCACGGCGCGGGGTGCGGGCACCGGGCTGTCCGGCGCCTGTACACCGCGCGCCGACGGCATCGTGCTCGCACTCGAGCGCATGAACGAGATCGTCGAGATCGACACCGACAACTACGTCGCCGTGGTCCAGCCCGGCGTCAGCCTCGATCAGCTCGACGCCGCGCTGGCGCCCCTCGGTCTCGTGTATCCGGTGTGCCCGGGCGAGAACAGCGCCTCGCTCGGCGGCAACGTCGCAACGAACGCGGGCGGGATGCGCGCGGTCAAGTACGGCGTCACCCGACACCAGGTGCTCGGTCTGGAGGCCGTACTCGCGAACGGTGAGGTGATCCGCACCGGCGGGAAGTTCGTGAAGGCAACGACCGGATACGACCTGACCCAGCTCGTCATCGGATCGGAGGGAACGCTCGCGATCGTGACCGAGGCTGTTCTCAAGATCTATCCACGGCCGCAGCACAGCGCGACGATCCTCGTGCCGTTCGCGTCGGTCGACGAGATCGCGTCGGCCGTTCCGCACATCGTGCGCAGCGGCGTGAACCCCCTCGTTCTCGAATACGTCGACGGCGGTGGGCTGGCAACGCTCGCGGCCAACGTCGGGCTCGACCTCGGCATCAATGCCGAGGTCCAGGCCGCGGCGCGTGCGTATCTCATCGTCGTGATCGAGCAGCACACGGAGCAACGGCTGGATGAAGATGTCGCGACGCTGGCCGAGCAGGTCGGCGGGCTGGGCGCGATCGATGTGTACGTGTTGCCGCCGCGGTCGGGCGCGCTGTTGATCGAAGCGCGCGAGAAGGCGTTCTGGGTCGTGAAGGCGCTCGGTGCGAACGACATCATCGACGTCGTCGTCCCACGCGCCTCGGTGCCGCAGTACCTGCGAACGGTCGCCGCGATCGCGGGCGAGCACGCCTCGTTGGTCAGTGCTGCGGGGCACGCCGGCGATGGCAACATCCATCTGTCGGTGTTCCAACCCGACGACGACGTGCGTCACCGCGTCATGCACGCGATCATCGCCGCCGGGGTGGCGATGGGCGGCGCCATCTCGGCCGAGCACGGCATCGGCAAGGAGAAGAAGCAGTACTTCCTCGAGCTCGAAGACCCCAACAAGATCGCATTGATGCGCCGGATCAAGGCCGCGTTCGATCCCGGCGGCATCCTCAACCCCGGAACGTTGCTCGACTGACCGGCTCCGAGCGAGGAGACCTGAGCTATGAACGGTGCGCACGCGTTGTTGCGGACGCTGGTGGCGAACGGCGTCGATACGTGCTTCACGAACCCGGGGACGTCGGAGATGCACTTCGTCGCGGCCCTCGACGACGTACCCGAGATGCGTCCCGTCCTCGCGCTGTTCGAGGGGGTCGCGACCGGCGCGGCGGACGGTTACGGGCGGATGGCCGGCCGGCCCGCGGCCACGTTGTTGCATCTCGGTCCGGGTCTCGGCAACGGCCTGGCCAATCTCCACAACGCGCGGCGCGCGCGCACGCCGATCGTGAACATCGTCGGCGATCACGCCACCTATCACCAGGTGCTCGACGCTCCGCTCGCGTCCGACATCGTCGGGGTGGCGCGCAACGTGTCGCGATGGGTGCGCGAGTCGCAAGGACCGGAAACGGTCGGCGCGGACGCCACCGAAGCGATAAGCGAAGCGCGGCGCGGTGGTGTGGCGACGCTGATCCTGCCGGCAGACGCCTCCTGGTCGGAGGGCGCCGAGCCGGGTTCCGAAGCGACCGCCCACGTCGCGTTCCCGGCATTCGACGACGAGGTCGAGCTCGCGGCCAAGGCGTTACGCAGCGGTGAGCCGACGGCCTTGCTCCTGGGCGGAAGGGCGCTGCGCGAGCGCGGTCTGCTCGCGGCCGCGCGCATCGAGCAGGCGACGGGCGCCAAGCTCCTTTGCGAGACGTTCCCGGCGCGGTTGGAACGGGGCGCGGGCCTGCCGGCAGTGGAGCGTGTCGGCTACCTCGCCGAGTTCGCGGTGGCGCAGATGCAGGGACTCCGGCACCTCGTGCTCGTGGACGCCAAGGAGCCGGTGTCGTTCTTCGCCTACCCCAACCTGCCGAGCGAACTGGCACCGGAAGGCTGCGAGATTCGCGATCTGGTTGCCGACGGCGTTCTCGCGGAGACCGCGCTCGAAGCACTCGCCGACGCGCTCGGCGCACCCGTCGGCGGCGGAGTGCGGCAGCCCGCGGCGCGTCCCGAGCGGCCGAGCGGTCCGCTGAACCCGGAGACGATCGCGCAGGCGGTTGGCGCGCTGTTGCCCGAGGGCGCGATCGTCAGCGACGAGGCGAACACCGCCGGGTTGTACCTTTCCGGCGCGACCGCGGGCGCGCCGCGCCACGACTGGTTGACGCTCACGGGCGGTGCGATCGGACAAGGCATGCCGGCCGCCACCGGCGCGGCAGTTGCGTGCCCGGACCGGAAGGTGCTGAACCTGCAGGCCGATGGCAGCGCGATGTACACGCTTCAGTCGCTGTGGACACAGGCACGCGAGAGCCTCGACGTCACCACCGTCATCTTCGACAACCGGTCGTACGCGATCCTGAGCCTCGAGCTGTCGCGCGTCGGCGCCCGGACCGACGGAAATGCCGCCGACCTGTTCGATCTGTCGCGGCCCCCACTCGATTTCGTCTCGCTCGCGCGTGGTATGGGCGTCGACGCGGCGCGCGCCGAGACGGCCGACGATCTGGTGCAGGCGCTGGAGCGCGCCCTGGGCGAGCCCGGCCCTCACCTCATCGACGCGATCCTTCCTCAGCGACTCTGATGCCTCCGGCCTCTTCGAAGGAGCGATGCGATGCCGTACCGGTTCAATCACATGGAGCTCACGTTTCCACGCGGCGGGCTCGACGAGCCGACGCGTCGCGATATCGCGGCCTTCTACGGCGAGATGTTCGGCTGGTCGGGGATCGATGTGGAGCTGTTCGAGCAGCGCAACTTCTTGCTGACCGGTGCCGACGGATCGCAGCATTTCATCCTGCTCGCCGAGGCCGACAAGTTCATGCACGCGCCGGGCTACGACCACCTCGGCATCTTGTGCGACACCCGCGAAGAGGTCGACGAGCTGCTCGAGCGCGCAAAACGGTGGCGCGACAAGGACGACCGGGTGAGGATCACCGAATTGCCAAGGATCTCGTCCAAGGTCCGGTGACGGTGCACGCGTTCTACGTTCGCTATCTGCTGCCGATCCAGTTCGACGTGCAGTGCATCGAGCACGCCCCGGGATCCGAGCCCGAGAAGCGCTGGCAGTACCTCTAGCGCGCGGCCGCGCAGGCCCTTCAGTCGACGATGAGGTGGACGTCACCGAACTCGTGCCAGAGGTAGCCCTCGCCGGAGGCCGCGGCGTACGAGACGTCGAGCAGCGCGCGGCCCGCGATCGCCTCGAGCATCTGGAGATGTGACGCCTCCGGCTCGTGCCAGCCCGTGAGGAGCCCGTCGACGGAACGCGCGCCCCGGTCGGGGGTCACCACTACATCCGTCCAGCCTTCGCCCGCGTGCACGACCCGGCGGTCGTCGACAACGGTTTCGAGCGCGCGCACCACGGTCGTTCCGATCGCGATCACGCGTCCGCCGTCGTCGCGCGTCTCGTTGATCCGGGCGGCAGTCGCCGGCGGTACGCGGTACCACTCCGGGTAGGGATGTTCGTTGGCCTCGAGTGACGACACCCCGGTGTGGAGCACGAGCGGCGTGACTGCAACGCCCTTGGCGACCAGCCGGGTGACGAGCTCGGGCGTGAACGGCCTACCGGCGCTCGGCATCTCGGCGCTCCCGGGCTCGCGCGCGTACACGTTCTGGTACGTGTCGAGCGGCCAGTCGCGCGTCACGTAGCCGTAGCGGATCGGCCGGCCGTGCACCGCGAGATAGGTGAGCAACGGCGCGGCGAGGTCGAGGGTCGCGACCCACAAGCGGGCCGACGATTCGAAGCGCGCGGCCAACCGGACGAATCCGCCGCCGACGAGCCGCAGCGCGCGGCCGGGCGGGTCCTCGAACCACGGTTCGGTCGCGCGGCCGTTGGGGCGGCGCAGCTCGACGAGCCACCGCCCGGCCGGCAATCGTTGCGAGAGGTGCACGACGAGCGGGGTGCCGTCCTCGCCCAGCGCGTCGAGCGCCGCGGCCAACGTCCCCGACGTGTTCACCACCACGAGGTCGCCCTCGTCGAGGAACTGGGGGAGATCGTGCGCGTACGTGTGCACGATCCGGAGGTCGGCGCGGTGCGCCACCATCATGCGTACCGCATCGCGAGTGATCCCACGCGCTTCGGGCGGCTCGGTCGCCTCGCGCACGACGACCGCGGTCATGGCTTCACCGTCGCGAAGTCGGCACCGCGGTAGCGGCCGCTCGGGGGCGCGTCGTGCAGGAGACGCAGGAGGGCGGGCACGACCGTCTCGGGTTCGGGCCGATCGGAGATGTCCTCGCCCGGGAATGCCTCTTGATGCATCTGCGTGCGCATGTCACCGGGGTCGAACGTGTACACGCGCACGAGGGGCTCTTCGGCGCCGAGCACGTTGCCGAGCTGCTCCAGCGCTGCCTTCGACGATCCGTAGCCGCCCCAACCCTCGTACGGCTCGACGGCGGCGTCCGAGGTGACGTTGACGATGACGCCCTGTCGTTCGCGGAGCCGGGGGAGGGAAAGCTGTGCGAGTGCGAGCGGGGCGAGCGTGTTGACCTCGAAGACGTGCGCGAGCACGTCGAGCGGGTAGTCGGCGAGCGCGGGCTGGGGCGACGGGCCGAGCCGGCTCGCGTTGTTGACGAGCAGGTCGATGCCGCCGAGCTCAGCCGCCGCGGCGACCAGTGCCCTGCGGTGTGCGCCGTCGGCGACATCGCCGGGAACGGCGCGCACGACGCCCGAACCCCCGAGCGGTTCGGCCGAGGCGCGCAGTGCGGCCGGATCGCGGGCGTCGATGACGAGGTCCCAGCCCTCGCCCGCTAACGAGCGGGCGAGGGCCCGGCCGAAACCACGCGAGGCGCCGGTGATGATTGCGACGGGCATGAGGTTCCTCCTCGTTTCTCTCTTTGCATCTTGGTCCCGTTCGTCCAATAACACAAGTGATTACTTGTGATATTTCGCCGCGGAACGCCGACATCAGAATGAGGATGTGGAGCGGTACGAGGTGGCGGTGGTCGGCGGCGGCCTGGTCGGCGCCGCCACGGCCTACGAGCTGGGCCTCCGGGGCGTGCGGACCCTCCTCGTCGACCGGGCCGACGCGGGCCGCGCCACCGACGCGGGTGCGGGCATTCTCTCGCCCGCGACGACCAAGCGCGACGACCCGCACTGGGTCGAGCTCGTGCAGGCGGCCGGCGAGCACTACGACCAGCTCATTCCTCGACTCGCGGGCGAGACGGGTTGGGCCCGCTGCGGGATCCTGCAACTGGCGACCCGCGCGAGCGACGTGCCCGCGTGGGAGTGGGTCGCCGACCGGGCACCCGGCGCGACCGAGATCGGTGCGGACGACGCGCGCGCGATGGTGCCCGTCCTGGGCGAAGTCGTGCGGGCGCTGCACCATCCGGCCGCGGCCCGTGTCGACGGCCGGTCCCTGTGCGCCGCGCTCCTCCACACGGCGACGCGGGAGCACGGTGTCGACGTGCGAGCGGAATCGGTCGACGACGTGCGTGCCCTCCCGGCCGACGCGATCGTGATCGCGGGTGGTGCGTGGACGGGCCGAGTCGCGGAGCAACTCGGGGTGACCCTCCCGGTGGGTCCGCTGCGGGGTCAGATCGTGCATCTCGGAGTGGACGGGCACGACACCGGCTCGTGGCCGATCGTGCAACCGGTCTTCGGCTACTACATGGTTCCGTGGGCCGACGGGCGCGTCGCGGTCGGCGCGACGATGGAGGATGCCGGCTTCGCGGCGGACGTCACCGCGGGCGGCGTGCACGAGGTGCTCCGCGAGACCTTGCGCGTGCTTCCCGGTCTCGCGAGCGCGACGCTGCGCGAGGTGCGCGTCGGGCTCCGCCCGGTGAGCATCGACGACATGCCGATCCTCGGCGCGTTGCCCGGCCTGCCGAACGTGTTCGTCGCCACCGGTCATGGTGCCAACGGGTTGCTGCTCGGACCGGTGTCCGGCGCGCTCGTCGCCGACCTCGTGTGCGGTCGTCCGCCCGCGCTCGACCTCGAGCCGTTCGGTGTGCCGCGCTTCGCGCCGACGCGCTGACCCGTGACTGCAATGCGAGAACTCAGCGAATAGGCGACGGGCTACTAGCGTTCGGAGATGCGGCTCGGGCAGGAGGACGCGCGGGTTGCGGACTCGCCTCGGAGTGCCGTTCGGGCGTGGTCGCGACACGGCGTAGCGCTGCTGCGCCACTCGATCCGATCTCACCGCGTGCAACTTCTCGTGCTGGCACCGGTGATCGCCCTCGCGTTGTGGGCGTCGGTGTGGTCCATGGTGAGCACCAGGCACAACATGCTTTCGTGGGCCGATTCGGCCGTGTATCTCGGCACGGCAGACGAGATTCGGCACTGGCACGGGCCGACGGTGCCGTCGACGTTCGCCTGGGACACGTATCGGCCTGGTGTCGCGCTCGCGTTCGACGGACACGTTCCGTCGAGTCACTACCCGCCCGGTTATCCGAGCGCTCTGGCCGCGGTTTCGACCGTCAGCGGCGGGGAGCGCAGCGCGGCGCGGTGGATCGATGTCGTCTGCGTCGGTGTCAACGTGCTGCTGCTCGGCGTGCTCACCGCGCGCCTGACCGCCTATCGCTCTGCGCTCGTCGCGGCGCTGCCCGCGGTCCTCGTCGTGTTCTTCTCCGACTCGACGATCGTCTTCGGCTGGCTCCAACTGCACATGGCGATCGCGAGCGAGCCACTCTTCATCCTGCTCACGAACGGTGCCCTCCTCGCGGCGTGCACCGCGGTCGGACCTCCATCACCCCGGACCAGAAAGGCGACCGCGCTGGCGGCTGTGTTCGCAGCGGGTGCATTCCTGACGCGGTACGCGGGCGCGGCCGTTGTGCTGACGGTTGCGCTCGTGGTTGGCGTCCTCGTCGGTGGGTCGATGGTCCACCGCGCACGACGAGCCGTCATGGTCGGCTTCGCCGCCGTCGTACCGACAGCCCTCTACCTCCTGTGGAGCGCGGCGCTCGGCGGCCAAGAAACGCGAACGCTCGCGTACCACCCCGCCCGCCCGAGCGAGATCGTCGACTCGTTCGGCCGATTTCTGCTCCCGCCGAGCTGGCCGACGGGAGCCCGCGCCGTCGGCGTTGCCGTCGTCGCGATCGTGGTCGCGGTTACCTGCTTCCGCGTACCCCGACGTGTGCGCGAGTTCTGGAACGAAGACCGCGTACGAGTGCAGCAGCTCATCGCGATCGTGTTCATCGTCTTGTACGTGGCCACCGTGTTCGCCACCCAGACGTGGCTGGACCGGAGCACCGCGTTCGATGCCCGGCTCTTCGCGCCGGTACGCGGCGTCGTCTACGCGGTGACCGTGGCCGTCGCGTATCGACTCCTCGCGCCGTATCTGCGCGCCAGGGCGGCCGCGACGGTTGTCGGGCTGCTCTGCGCGGCGCTCGTGTTCACCGGGTGGTCGACCGCGCGGACGGTGATCGACACGGGCGCGGGAGCAGCACCCGTGCGCACAGCCGCGGAGGAAGCGATCGCTCGGCTCCCCGACGACGCAATCATCGTCACGAGCGTGCCCGACATCGTCTATCTCGCATCGGGTCGACGATCCTTCGTACTGCCATCGCCGCTCGTCTACTCGACCGGCGAACAGAACCGCGCGTACGACGCCGACCTCGGGCGGTGGGCCGAGCGACTCACCACGCGCCACAGCTACGCATTCTTCGAAACGACGCCCTTCCTCGAGGTCAATTCAGCCACTGCCACCGACCTCCGCCGACACGTGCCGCTCCGGCTCGTCGTCCAGTCCGGCGACCAGGCGCTCTATGAGATCGTGCGTCCCGGGTAACCGGACAAGCCTGCGAGCGTGTTGTCAGCGCTCGAGCTTGAGCGCGCGGTCGGCGATGATGTTCTTCTGCACCTCGGTCGGACCCGCGCCGATCGTCGTGTAGCGCTGCCAGACGTAGTTCCGGGCCCACATGCCGCCGTCGATCGCGCCGGGCGCGCCCTTGAGCAGCGTGCCGGTCGGTCCGAGCACGTCGAGCGCGAGCTCCGCGAGCCACAACGAGATGTATCCCCACTGCAGCTTGGCCAGCGGGACCTCGGGCCAGCCCTTCTCGCCCTTCAGGACCTTCGAAAGAGCCCGCGCGATCAGCAGGCGGGTCGCCTCGATCTGGATGTGCAGCTTCGCGACGCGCTCGCGGATCGCGGGGTCGCGCAGCGCGTCGGGGTTCTCCGCCCGTGCCGTCTGCAACAGCGCGCGGAGGTCCTGGGCCATCGAGATGGCCTGGCCGGCGCTGCCGACGCGTTCCTTCCCGAGCGCGCCCATCGACACGAGCCAGCCGTTGCCCTCGTCGCCGAGGCGATCCGAAGCGGGGATCTTCACGTCGGTGAAGAAGACCTCGCAGAACAACGAGTCGCCGGTGATCTCACGGATTGGACGTACCTCGATTCCGGGCAGCTCCATGTCGACGATGAACGTGGTGATGCCTTCGTGCTTCACGCCGCGCGCGATCGCGGTTGGGTCGGTGCGCATGAGGAACAGCCCCCATTTGGCGATCTGGGCGGAGCTGATCCACGTCTTCTGCCCGTTGACGACGTAGTGCGATCCGTCGTTCGCCGTGATCGCCGTCGTGCGGAGGTTTGCGAGGTCGGAGCCGGCCTGCGGTTCGGAGAAGCCCTGGCACCAGTGCTCGCTCGCGTCGAGGATGGGGGGCAGCCACCGGGCCTTCTGCTCGTCGGTGCCCCACGTGATGATCGACGGCCCGATCTGCACGATGCCGTTCGCGTTGAAGATGCCGGGAGCGCGATATTTCGTCATCACCTGCGTGTACACGACCTGTTGCGCAGTCGTCGCGGCGCGCCCACCCCATTCCTCGGGCCAGAGGATCGCGGCCCAGCGCCCCTCGTTCAGCTTGTTCTGCCACGCCTTGCGCTTGTCCATGACGCCCATGACGCCGCGCGAGGCGTCGAGATCTTCGTTGTCCGACCACTGCTCGACGAACGGCGGCAGCTCCTTGTCGAGGAACGCCTCGAGCTCTTCTTTGAACGCGAGGTCTTCGGCCGACCAACTGAAGTCCATAAGTGGAACTGACATTACCGTCAGGTCGAAGTACCGTGAATTTCGTGGACTTCACGTTCTCTCCCGAACAGAGCGCGCTGCGCGACGCGGTGCGGGCGTTCCTCCGGGCGGAGGCGCCGAAGGACTACGTACGGCGGATGGCCGAGCAGGACGATGCGGGGATCACTCCCGAGCTCTGGCGCCGGATCGTCGATCTCGGGTGGACGGGGCTCCTCGTTCCCGAACGGCTCGGCGGACTCGGCCTCGGACTCGTCGACGCGGTGGTGGTGCAGGAGGAGATGGGCCGCGCGGTGTTTCCCGGGCCGTATTTCTCCTCCGCGATCGTCGCGACGCTCGCGGCGCGCGCCCTTGGCCTCGACGACCGGCTCGTGGGATTGAGCGCGGGAACCGAGCGCGGCACCGTCGCGCTCGACGAGGCCGGTCACGGTGACCCGATCGAACGGGTCCGCGTGCGCGCGTCGGGTCGCGGATCGCGCCACAAGCTCGAGGGCGTCAAGCCGATCGTGATGGACGGCGGATCAGCCGACTGGGTGCTGGTCCCGGCGCGTACGCGCGAAGGGTTGCAGACGTTTCTCTTCGAGAACGCGGGCGAGCACGCGCAGCTCGTGCCGTCTCTCGACATCACCCGCAAGTTCGCGCGTTTCGAATTCGCGCAGGCGCGCGCCCTCCTCGTGGGGCCGCCGGGTGACCATGCGCACCTCTGGCGCCGAGTCGCCGACGACGTCGCCGTCCTGCTCGCCGCCGAGTTGATCGGTGTGGCGGAGGCCGCGAACGCGCTCGCACTCGACTACGCCCAGGCCCGTGAGGTGTTCGGCAAGCCGCTCTCGAAATTCCAGGTGACGCGGCACAAGGCAGTCGACATGCTGCGCGAGATCGAGATCGCCCGGGTTGCCGTGCACTACGCCGCGTGGGCGTCGGTGGTCGATGCGCCCGATCGCGAGATCGCGGCCGCGATGGCCAAGGCGCAGGCTGCGAGCGCGGCGAACTACGTCACCGCGGAGTGCATCCAGATACACGGCGGCGTCGGGTACACGTGGGAGAACGACGCCCATATCTTCCTGCGCCGCGCCAAGGTCGACGACTTGTTGATGGGCGCGCAGGGTTGGCAGCGCGAACGCGTCGCCGACGAATACTTCGCCACTCTTTGAGACTCGTCGAGAGAAGTGTGAGGGAGCCATGAAAGCTGCCGTGTACTACGAGACCGGTGCCCCCGAGGTGTTGCGCTACGAAGACGTCCCCGATCCGGTCGCCGGCCCGGGCAGCGTCCTGATCGAGATCGCGGCCATCAGCATCGAAGGCGGCGACACGTTGAATCGGGCCGGCGGCGAGATGGCGACGAACCCGCACATCGTCGGGTACCAGTCCGCCGGGACCATCATCGAGGTGGGCGAAGGCGTGACCGATCGCTTCGTCGGCCAGCGCGTCGTCGCGACTGGTCTGTGGGGTTCGCACGCGGCGATGATCGCCGCGCCGTCGGTGATCACGTGGGTGATCCCCGACGACGCCGACCTCGTCAAGTGCGCGTGCGTCCCCGTCGCGTTCGGCACGGCCGACGACTGTCTCTTCGAGTTCGGTCACCTGAAGTCGGGTGAGACGGTGCTGGTGCAAGCGGGCGCGGGTGGAGTCGGTGTCGCGGCCGTCCAACTGGCCAAGCGCGCCGGCGCGACCGTCATCTCGACCGCGTCGAGCCTTGATCGCCTCGCTCCGCTGAAGGCGCTCGGTCTCGATCACGCAGTCGACTACTCGCAGTCCGGCTGGGTCGATGTGGTGCGCGGCCTTACCGATGGGCGCGGTGTCGACCTCGCGGTCGATTCGGTCGGGGGACGCATCCTCGCGGGCAGCGTGCAGTGCCTCGCGTACCGCGGACGCGCGATCACGGTCGGCAGCGCGGGCCGCGACCCGCAGCCGTTCGACCTCTCGCTGTTGTCGGCGGGCAACCATTCGATCACCGGCGTGTTCCTGGGCGCGGAGATCCTCAATCCGAGGACCTACGCGATGATCGCCGGACTGGTCGACGACGTCGCCGCCGGTCGCCTGGAAGTGATCGTCGATCGGTTGTTCCCATTGAGCGAGGCCGCGGAAGCGCACGCATACATCGAGAGCCGCCAGGCCGTCGGCCGGGTCGTCCTCATTCCCTGAAGCTCGGCAGGCCTGAGCGTTACGCGGGCTTGCGTGCAGTCAGTTCCCGCGCGTTGTCGCGCATGATGCGAAGTTGGTCCGCGTCGTCGAAATGCTTGACCTCGACCGCGTAGTCGAGCGGTCGGGGCATCCCTTCGATGTGCGGCCAGTCGGATCCGAAGATCACGCGATCGGCGCCCATGTGCTCGACAACGGTGTTCACGTCGTCTTCCCAGAACGGATTGATCCAGACGTTGCGCGTAAACGCTTCGACGGGGTCGTCGGTGAAGTAGCCCGGCATCTTGCGATCGGTCGAGCGCAGCTTGTGGAAGAGGTCGCCGAGGAACTCGGCGCCGTTCTCGACGGATGCGATCCGAACGTTCGGAAACCGTTCGAACAACTTGTCGAACACGAGTGTGATCAGGAAGTCGTACGCCGCGCGTTCGATGTGGAACGCCTTCACCGACGGCGCCCACCGGCCAATGCCGCTGAAGCCGGCCGCGAATCCGTCGACCGAGTAGCCGTTGCTCGAGTAGCCGCTGTCGCCGGCGTGCGCGACCACGGTGATGCCGGCCTCGTTGACCCGCGCCCAGAACGGGTCGTTGCGCGGATCGCTCACCGGGATCTGACCCGCTGCGGTGTGCGGAGCCGCCGGGCGCATCACCACGTGGCGGGCGCCGTTGTCGATCGCCCATTCCAGCTCGCGGATCGCCCAGTCGAGATCGGCGAGCGTGATGTACGGCGACGCGAAGATGCGACCCTGGTAATCGAAGCCCCAGTCGTCGTCGAGCCAACGGTTGAACGCGGTGAACAGTGTGGTGACGGCCTCGATGTCGTGCTTGATGAGCTCCTCGTAAAGGATGCCGAGCGTGGGGAACAGCCAAACGGCTTCGAGACCGAACTCGTCGAGCTTGGCGATCCGGGCGTCGCGGTTGCGGTATTCGGCCGGGATCGGCTCGCGCTCGCGCAGGAACTCGTACGGCTGCAGCTTGTCGGGATTGCCGCGGAAGTAGTCGTGCATCGCGCCGGCCTTGGCGACCGGGTCGAATGTGGGATTCACCACCGCGTGGCTGACGATTCCGCCGACAACGTGGTACTTGCGACCATTGATCTCGCACCACTGGACGCAACGCGCCTGCATCTTGGGATCGACGTGGCGGGTGAACGCGTCAAGGGCCTCGTAGTAGTGGTTGTCGGCGTCGAACGCGGCGTAGGGAAGCTCACTCACGCCCCCAGCCTACCGGCCGAGGTGGCGCGTACACTCGGGCCGTGCACGACGTCGTCGATCTCGATTGGTCGTTGGTCGCGCGCAGCCGCGCCCAGATGCGCGAGGCCGGGGCCTGCGAGCTCCCCGCATTCGTCCGCACGGAGGCACTCGCGACGTTCGTCGACGACGCGCGCCGCCTCACGCCGCTCGCGCACCGCAGCGGCGGTCCGGGGACGGTCTATCTTGGCTTTCCCGACGAGACGTTCGCACCCGATCACCCCCGTCAGTGGCTCGGGAACTACGGCGTCGGCGCGGTCGCGTACGACCGTTTCCCGGACGATTCGCCGATCCGGCAGTTGTTCGAGTGGGACGAGTTGCGGGCGTTCGTCGCCGCGATCCTGGGTCTCGACACGATCTATCCCTACGCCGATCCGCTCGGGGCGCTCAACCTCGCGGTGATGAGTGACGGCGACGAGCTGCAATGGCACTTCGATCAGACCGACTTCGTGGTGTCGCTCGCGTTGCAGGACGCCGACGAGGGCGGCGACTTCGAGGTCGCGCCGTTCATCCGTACGGCCGACGACGAGCGCTATGGCGATGTCGCGCGCGTGCTCGCGGGGGATCGGGCGCCGCTCACCGTTCTCCCCATGACTCCGGGGACGCTGCTCGTGTTCGCGGGCCGCTACTCGATGCACCGGGTCGCTCCGATCCACGGCCCGACGCCGCGGCTCGTCGGGCTCTTCGGCTACGACACTCGGCCGGGAACCATGAGCAGCGAGTTGCTCAAGGCCGTAAGGTACGGACGCGTCGCGTGACCGGGTTCTCGGCGCGAGAAGGGTTCGCCATCGGCGAAGGGTTTGCGGGCGAGGGCGCCAATGCGGCGCACGTCAACACCATGCTCGGCGCCAAGAGTGGCCCGGTCGGCGTGGCCTGGGCCACCGCGCTCGCCACGCCGCGCGCCGGCCACGCCGCGTTCATCGTGGTCGCGGCGCCGAACATCCCGGTCAAGCCGATGACGCTGTTCGTGAACAAGGCGACCGTCGATGCCGCGAACGAGCGGCACGGGCGGCTCACGTGGGGCGCCGCGCAGGCCGGTGTCGCGGCGGGGGTGATGAACGCCCATCGGAAGGGTGTGGTGCACGCCGACGACGCCGACGAAGCCGTGCTGGTGGCCGCGGTATGGGTGGATCCCGACGCGGACGACGAAGAGGCCGTGTACGCGAACAACGCGGAGGCCACGCTCGCGGCGCTGACGGCGGGACGGGACGACCTGCCGTCGGTGCGGACCGTGCTCGACGTGGGCGAGCCGCGGAACCCATACTTCCGCGCATGACTCCCGAACAGGCCGCGCACGATGCCCGGGAGGCGATCGTGCGCATCCCGGGCGGGTTCATGACCGACGCCGCGACCTATGCCCGCGGTGCCGAGCTCGGCTTCGACGGGCTCGACTTCTACGCGGCCGGACGCGCGGGAGTGCTCGGCGACACGCACGCCGACGTCGTCGTCGCCGCGCTCGTGTTCTTCGCCCCCGACCTCGTGCACGCAGCCTGGGCGAGGTCGGCGCTCGTCATGTCGCGTGAACGCGCGGCGCGGGAGTGGGCCGCGGTCGCGCACGCCTGGGCGGCGACCCACCTGTCCGACGACGTCGACTGGCACACGGTCGCGGCGCGGCTCGGTCGGGTCGTGCACGCGGCCCCCGTCGCCGGGGCTCCACTCTTCGCGGGTTGGCGCGCGCTCGACGAACCCGAAGAGGCCAAGGCGCTCGCATTGCACCGTCTGAACGCCCTGCGAGAATTGCGGGGCGCGCTCCACGGCGCCGCGGTGCTCACCGTCGGCCTCGCGCCGGTAGAGGCGATCGTCGTCCGCACTCCCGCGATGCTCTCGGTGTTCGGCTGGCCCGAGCCGCACCCCGATCCCGAGCCGCTGCACGACCGGTGGGCGCTCGCCGAGGCGCGCACCGACCGCATGTTCGGCCGGCACCTCTCGGTCCTCGACGACGCGGAGCGTTCCGAGCTCGTCGAAGTGCTCCGGAGCCTGGCGCCGTGACGCGGCTCACCGTTCCCGGTGCGAGCGTCACACCCGAGGAGCTCATCCTCGTCTCGGTCGACGACCACATCTGCGAGCCGGCCGACATGTTCGACGCGCACGTCCCCGACCGTTACCACGATCTCGCGCCGCGCGTCGTCGACGAGGCCGACGGGTCGCAGCAGTGGTACTACGGCGAGCTCCGCGGACGGAACCTCGGGCTGAATGCGGTCGCGGGCAAGTCGCCCGAATTCTTCAACGTCGATCCGTTGCGCTACGAGCACATGCGCCCCGGCTGTTACGACGTGCACGAGCGGGTTCGCGACATGTCGGCCGGCGGACAGCTCGCCGGTCTCAACTTCCCCAACTGGACCGGTTTCTCCGGGCAGGTGCTGAACCAGGGCCCTGACCGTGACGTCAACCTCGTGATGATCAAGGCTTACAACGACTGGCACGTCGACGAATGGTGCGGCGCGTATCCAGAGCGGTTCATACCGTGCGGGATCCTGCCACTCTTCGACGTGCACGAAGCCGCGCGCGAGGTGCAACGCCTGGCCGCGAAGGGTTGTCATGCGGTGACGTTCTCGGAGAACCCCGCCGGTCTGGGCGTGCCGAGCATCCACACCGACGAATGGGATCCGTTGTTCGCGGCATGCTGCGAGACGGGCACCGTGTTGTGTTGTCACGTCGGCTCGTCGTCGAAGAGCGCGTCGACGTCACCGGACGCGCCCGCGCCGGTGCCCATGAACCTGTCGTCGGTGATGGCGATCTACACGCTCGGCGATCTCTTGTGGGCGTCGTTCTGGCATCGCTTCCCGCAACTGCGCTTCGCCCTGACCGAGGGCGACATCGGATGGATCCCGTACTTCTTGTGGCGCGCCGAGCACACGCTCGAGCGGCACAACGGATGGATGCGCCACGACATGCCTCAAGGTCTGTCGCCTACGGAGCTGTTCCGCGAGAGGATCCTCTGCTGCTTCATCACCGATCGCATCGGCGTGAAGCTGCTCGACGAGTTCAACGTCGACAATGTCTGCTGGGAGAGTGACTACCCGCATTCCGACAGCTCCTGGCCCCGTGCGCCCGAGCGCTGCGCGGAGCTGTTCGCCGGGCTCGACGAGCGGGTCGTCGCGGGCATCACGCATCGCAACGCCATGCGCCACTACCAGTTCGATCCGTTCGCGCACCGTCCGCCCGAGCGCTGCACCGCCGGGGCGCTGCGAGCCGAGGCGCCCGACGTCGACGTGGTGACGGTGCTCGGACGGCCCGCCGACGACCGTGACCTCGCAACCTGGCAACGTCTTACCAGGCGATGACGTCTTACCAGGCGTTAGCGTCTTACCAGGCGAGAGACGTCTTTGGGGCGCCGATGCTCGCGACCCCGATCGCAGTTAGACTGATTTCATGCTTGGCGAGATCATCGGGCCCGACATCTTGATCGTCCTGGTCGTCATCCTCGTGTTGTTCGGCGGCTCACAGCTACCGAAGCTCGCACGAGGTCTCGGCTCGGCACAAAAAGAGTTCAAGAAGGGTCTCGAAGAGGGTTCGTCCGACGACGACGAGCCCAAGAAATCCGAGAAGTCCAAGTCCGACTGAGCGCGCGGTTCGCCGAGCATCAGCCCGACCGACTGGCCTAGGTCGCCCTCCATCCGGGCGGCGGCGGATCCGCGCGTTTCGCGGCCGCGCCGAACAATCGCGGGATCTCGTAGCGGTAGTCGTCCGCAGTGAAGCCTCGATCGCCGGCGCGCGCGTCGTCTCGTACCGACCATGTGTCGATGTGCTCGACGATGCCCCCGCGCACCTGGAACGTCTGACCCGAGATCCAGCTCGCGTCGGGTGAGGCGAGGTACGCGCCGAACTCGCCTACGTGCACGGGATCGCGCGGATCGAATCGCTCGTCGCCCGCGCCCGCGCCCGCGTCGGCGTCTTCCTGGTTGTGCGCCATCTGATTGCGTGCCATGCGCCACCCGATCTGCGCGAGCCGTGTGTTGGCGCCGGGCATGATCGTGTTCGCGGTCACGCCGTACGGCGCCATCTCGGTCGCGAGGGCCTCGGTGAAGGCCTGCACGCCCGCTTTCGCCGCGACGTAGTTCGACTGCCCGGCGCCGCCGTAAACGAGTAATCCGGTCGCGGTGTTGATCAGCCGTCCGTAGCTGGTTCCGTGTTGCTTGGCCTGCGAGCGCCAGTATTGGCACGCGGGCCGCGATACGACGAACGTGCCCCGCAGGTGCACGCGGATCACGTCGTCCCATTCCTCGTCGCTCAGGTTGAACACCATGCGCGGGCGACCGAACCCCGCGTTGTTGATCACGATGTCGAGCCGGCCCCAGGTGTCGAGCGCGTGCGCGACCAGCGCGTCACCGACGCCGGAACCTCCGATGTCGCCGCGGTGCGCGACGGCTTCGCCGCCCGACGCGGCGATCTCGTGGACGACTTCGGCGGCCGGGTCGTCGTCGGTGGGGGAACCGTCGGTCGCGACCCCCGCGTCGTTCACGACCACCCGTGCGCCGTAGTTCGCGAGTCGCGTCGCGTACGCGCGTCCGATGCCTCGACCCGCGCCCGTGACGACTGCGACCCGCTCCCGAAGGTCGATCACGAGTCGGTCCTTCGGGGTCGCCGTCGCTCACGCACGCGCGTCCGCCGCGGCGTCGACGGTGAGACCGACCTCTTGCCCGAAGGAGATCTCGAGATTGTGACCGTCGGGGTCGACGATGTACGCCCAGTAACCCACGGGCGGTCCGGAGTCGATAGGACCGAGCACGGTGCGCTGCTCCGCGCGGGCCCGGCCGCACAGGATGTCGACCTCCTCACGGCTCGCGACACCCAGCCCGATGTGGCAGTACGCGCCACCCAGCCGCTCCTCGGGCTTTGCGCCGTGCCCCGGCGCCTCGATGAGCACCAGCACGAACGGCCTCGTCAGATCGCTGATCCAGGCCACCGACGTACCGGAGTCGGGATCGGTCCGGTGATGCACCACCTGCATGCGTGCGTAACGATCGTAGAAGGCGAGGCTCGCCGAGAGGTCGGTGACGGGCAGGGCGATGTGCGTGATGCCGTGGTCGACCGTCACGCGCCGATGGTAGGCCGGAGTGGCCGCGCGCCGCCGGTACACTCGCTGCTCCTTATGCAGAGCACCGTCGAGCCCGTCGAGAGCCTCGAGGAAGACGCCGCGCCCGACGACAGTCCCGCGGGTGTCGCGAGCAAGGTCAAGCTGCACGTCACGGTCCCCGCGCCCGAGTTCGAGCGCGCGATCGACGCCGCGTTTCGCAAGCTCGCCCGCGAAGTTCGCATTCCCGGGTTCCGTCCGGGCAAGGCACCGCGGCGCTTGCTCGAAGCACGGCTCGGTAGCGAGGTCGCACGCGAGCAGGCGCTGCAGGACGCGCTGCCCGAGTACTACGTCGACGCGGTGAACGAGCACGACGTCGACGTCATTGCGGCGCCCGAGATCCAGATCACCGCCGGCCAGGACGACGGTGACGTCGAGTTCGTCGCCGTCGTGGAGATCCGTCCTCAGGTGAAGCTGCTCGGTTACGACGAGCTCCGCGTCGAGGTGCCGTTCCAGCCGGTCTCGGACGACGACGTCGACCGGCAGGTAGACGCGCTCCGCGAGCGTTTCGCCGATCTCGCCGACTCCGACTTCCCCCTCGTCGACGATGCATACGCAACGATCGACATCGCGGGCACGATCGACGGCGAAGCCGTCGAAGGGCTCACGGCGAGCGACTTCTTGTACCGAGTCGGCTCCGCGATGGTGGTCGACGAGCTCGACGAACAGCTGCGCGGCACCAAGCCCGGCGCGATCCTCGAGTTCACGGCGACCCTGCCCGACCGCTTCGGTGAGCTGGCTGATCTCGAGGCGAGGTTCCGAGTCATCGTCAAGGAGGCGAAGCAGAAAGTGCTCCCCGACCTCACCGACGAATGGGTGCAAGAGGCGAGCGAATTCCAGGCCGTCGATGAGCTACGTGCCGACATCCGCAAGCGGGTCGAGACCATGCAGCGGCTGAAAGCACAGATGGCACTGCGCGACAAGGTGCTCGAAGCCGCGGCTGATCTCGTTCCGATCGAAGCGCCTCCCACGCTGGTCGAAGCGGAGACCCGTCGTCGCGTCGAGGATCTCTCGCATCGGCTCTCGCACCAGGGTGCGAGTCTCGAGCAGTACCTCGAGACGACCGGTCAGGAGCCGCAAGCCTTCGTCGACGAGATCAGGGTCGGCGCGGCGCGGGCCGTGCTCGCCGATCTCGCGCTGCGTGCGGTCGTCGCGCAGGAGGCCGTCACTGCGAGCGACGAAGAGGTCGACGCCGAGGTGCAACAGCTGGCCGAGCGCACCGAGCAGAAGCCCGCGAAGGTGCGCCGTGAGCTCGAACGGAGCGGTGCGCTGGAGGCGGTACGCTCTGATGTCGCGCGTGGAAAGGCGCTCGAGTTCCTGGTCGATCACGCAACGGTGCTCGACGAGGGCGGCAACGAGATCGATCTGACAGTTCCCGAAGCCAACCTGAGCGACGACACGCACGACAACGACCACGACCACGACCACGACAACAAGGAGTCCGAGGCGTGAGTATCCGCAACGAATACGTCCCGGTACCGCGATTCATCCAAGACACCCCGCGCGGTCGGATGGAATGGGATCCGTACTCGCGTCTCGCGAACGATCGCATCATCTTCTTGGGGACGCCCGTCGACGACAGCGTCGCGAACCTGTTGATCGCTCAATTGCTCATCCTCGAGTCCGAAGACCCGGAAAAAGACATCATCATGTACATCAACTCGCCGGGCGGCGAGATCACGGGCCTGTTCGCGATCTACGACACGATGCAGTACATCAAGCCCGACGTTCAGACCTGCTGCATCGGACAGGCCGCATCGGCCGCCGCCGTCCTGCTCGCCTCGGGCGCGCCGGGCAAGCGCTTCATCCTCCCGCACGCGCGCGTGCTCATCCACCAACCGCACGGTGGTGCGTCGGGCCAGGCGGTCGACATCGAGATCCAGGCCAAGGAGATCGTGCGTATGCGTGAGCTCCTCGACGAGATCCTGGCCTTCCACACCGGCCAGGCCCTCGATCGGGTCTCGAAGGACACCGACCGCGACTTCATCATGAGCGGCATCGAGGCCAAGGACTACGGCATCGTCGACGAGATACTCACCAATCGAGAGCTCGCCGCGGTACCGTCGGCCGAAGGCACGAGCTAGGACCTCGGAGACCCAGGGGGAAAGGGGCCTTTCCTGTGGCAAAGTTCGGTGACGGTGGCGACCTGCTGAAGTGCTCTTTCTGTGGGAAGAGCCAAAAGCAGGTCAAGAAGCTCATCGCAGGTCCCGGCGTCTACATCTGCGACGAGTGCATCGATCTCTGCAACGAGATCATCGAGGAAGAGCTGTCGCAGAGCACCGAGGTCCACTTCGACGATCTCCCGAAGCCGCGCGAGATCTACGAGTACCTGAACGACTACATCATCGGGCAGGAACAGGCCAAGAAGATCCTGTCGGTCGCCGTCTACAACCACTACAAGCGCGTGCAGGTCGGCGCGTACGGCGACCCCGACGTCGAGTTGCAGAAGTCGAACATCTTGCTGATCGGCCCGACCGGGTGTGGCAAGACGCTGCTCGCGCAGACCCTGGCGCGCATGTTGAAGGTGCCGTTCGCCATTGCCGACGCGACCGCGCTCACCGAAGCCGGCTATGTCGGCGAAGACGTCGAGAACATCCTGCTCAAGCTCATCCAAGCGGCCGACTACGACGTCAAGAAGGCCGAGACCGGCATCATCTACATCGACGAGATCGACAAGATCGCCCGCAAGGCGGAGAACCCGTCGATCACGCGCGACGTCTCGGGCGAGGGTGTGCAACAGGCGCTGCTCAAGATCCTCGAGGGGACGACCGCATCGGTGCCTCCCCAGGGCGGCCGCAAGCATCCGCACCAAGAGTTCATCCAGATCGACACGACGAACATCCTGTTCATCTGTGGTGGTGCGTTCGCCGGCCTGGAATCGATCATCGAGCGGCGGATCGGCCAACAGGGCGTCGGCTTCCACGGCACGGTGCGCAACAAGCGCGACGCCGATCCGGGCGAGTTGTTCGCCC
>JBBQGQ010000030.1:0-55137 GCA_038323195.1 Acidimicrobiia bacterium
TGATGCGTCCGACGGGAGCGTGGTCCCGAGCGCGATATCGAGGAAGTGGTAGGTCTTCGAGCCGAGTTTTCCGCCACCGATCGCGGTGAACTGCCCGGACGCGACCGTCCCGACCCCGTTGGTCGTGACCCGCCAGTGGACGACGGTTCCGTTGAGGAATCGGTTGTAGCCGACGTGCAACGTCGTGCAGTTCTTGAACGTCGTCGCGAAGATGTTCCCTTGGGGAGCGGCCCCCACGAAGTGCTCGGCCACCGTCTGGTTGACGGTGCCGTTGGTTGCGAATCCCACCGCCCAGCAATCCGAGCTGGCGACGCAGGCCACAGAGTTGAGGGGGGCGCCCGGGTTGGCGACGATGGACCAGGCAGTGCCGTCCCACTGCTCAATGCCGCTACCGCCGGCACCGACCGCCCAGCAGTCTGACGTGGTCACACAGGTCACGCCCAAAAGGACGCTGTTTCCCGATGGGGTGGCGACGATGGCCCAGGCGGTGCCGTCCCAGTGCTCGGCCAGGCTCTTGTAAACGCCTGTTCCGAGGTTGCCGGCAACCCCGACCGCCCAGCAGTCCGAGCTGGTCGCGCAGACAACGCCGAAGAGGTCGTTGGCCGGCGCGCTGGTGTTGGGGGTGGCGACGATGGACCAGCCGGTGCCGTTCCAGTGCTCGGCCAGGGTGTGTTCGGTGCTGCCCGCGCTGTCCTTGACGGCGGTCCCGGCGGCCCAGCAGTTCGAGCTGGTGGTGCAGGCCACGCCGTAGAGGGTGTTGAGCGGCAAGCTGGTGTTGTTGGGCGTGGTCACGACCGACCAGGCGGTGCCGTTCCAACGCTCGGCCAGGGTCTGCGCGGTAGTGGTGCCGCCGACAGCCCAGCAGTCCGAGCTCGTCGTACAGGCCACTCCGAAGAGGGCGCCGGCGTCGGGGGTGGCAACGACAGACCAGGCGGTGCCGTTCCAGTGCTCGGCCAGGGTCAGTCTGGCGCTGGTCGTGGCGGTACCGACAGCCCAGCAGTCCGAGCTCGTGACACAGGTCACGCCGAGGAGGTTGTTCTGTGACGAGCCGGGGTTGGGGGTGGCGACGATGGACCAGGCGGTGCCGTTCCAGTGCTCGGCCAGGGTCAGTTCGGTGCTGGTGCCGGCAAACCCGACCGCCCAGCAATCCGAGCTGGTGGCACAGGCCACGGCATGGAGCTCGTTGTTTTGCGACGGGCTGGTGTTGGGGGTCGGGACGGCGGACCATGTCCCGGTACTGGCCAGGGCCGGAGAGCCGACGCTCACCAGGCCCATGCTGGCGACGGCGCAGATGCCCGCGACTGCGCTCACGCGACGCCTCCAGCGGTGTACGGCAGCCGACGCGTCCTGCCCAAGGCCTTCCAACCGGCCGCGCCTCTGCACACTACGAGCCAAATCGACGAAGAGTGATAGGTCCGTGCCCATGGCGATAAACCCCTCATCCAGCCGGAGCCGCCCGCCACCAGCGGACCATGGCCCGCTCTTGTCGAACCTGGCGTTGGCGCGGTTCCCTTCGCGAACCCGCACAGAATGCCCGCTCGGGGTCGCCAATGCGAGTGCCGAACGGCAGTTCTCGTCTATGCGACGACGACTGTGGCCAACGCCGCTGGTCTCGGCACTCCGGCGTAGGGCGATGCGTCGACCTCGATGCGGTAGGTACCCGGTGGGAGAGGAGGCATGGAACCACCCGGTAGGCACCTCGGTGTCGGAGGATCGCTGTCCGCCGCGCTCGCGCATGAGAAGTAGGTCGCGTGCGTCGTGAACGAGACGCGGGTCTCGCCAACCGGCAACGAGTCGGCGGGCATGTTCGGATCGCAGCGCAGGGCGGTCGCGGTAGGCAATGGGCCGGAGGCGTCCCTCCCGTTGATGAGGTATGCCTGCCATTGGGTTGACGTGTGGCAGGCGGGCTGGCCAATTGGCCTACCAGTGTGGTTCTCGATCACGACGGTGACGCGGACGGCTGAACCAGCCTCGATTGTTCGCGACGCAACTTGGAGATGCGACGTAACCGTCGGCCGAGGTGTCGAAGGCCTGCGAGCCGTTGTCGTCGTAGAGGGCGACGCGCCGTTCGCTCGTCCTGACGAGTGACTGCATGCTGCGAGCGATATCGCGAGCATTGGGAACAAGAACCAGCGCATAGCCATCTGACGACCGCCGGAGGGTGACGGTTCCAGTACCACGCTCACGCAGCACAATGCCCGCTCCGGGTCGCTTACGGCGAGCGCGAACGACAGTATGCATACGGCCGACGATCGACGCGTACTACGCGCTGGTGGGAGCACGCGGTGTCCAGCCGTGGCGTTAGCCGGTTTGGACCGGCAGCACCGTGCCCTGATGAAACACATCGGGTTCGCCCGAAAGTGCGGCGACGATCGGGACGCTTACGGCGGTCGTCGAAGTCCACACGTTGCCCGTCGCCGTCGTGGATGCCACGGTCAGTGGTGCGCTGACTGCCTGGTACCATGAGAGGTCGCTCGGCGCCCGATTCGCGGGCTGCCGACGCCGGGGTTTCGCAGATCCCAGAGTTCAACATCATGGAGTGGCATGGCGTTCAAAGTCGGTGACCGGGTCGTGTACCCCCATCACGGAGCGGCCGTGATCGAGCGCAAGGAGATGCGAGAGGCGTTCGGCGAGAAGACCGAATACCTCGTGCTCCGCGTTGCCAACGGCGACCTGACGCTCGCGGTGCCGTCGAACAAGGCCGAAGACGTGGGGATGCGGCCCCCGATCTCGGTCGAGGACATCGACGACCTCTTCCAGCTGCTCTCCAAGAAGGACGTGCGCGAGCCCACCAACTGGAGCCGTCGCTTCAAGAACCACCAGGAGAAGCTGAAGAGCGGCGACGTGTACCAGGTTGCCGAGGTCGTGCGGAACCTTGCGCTGCGCGAGGTCACCAAAGGTCTGTCGGCGGGCGAGAAGGCAATGCTCGTGCGGGCTCGCGGCATCCTCGTGTCGGAGCTGAGCTTCGCGTTGAACGTCTCCGAAGAAGAGGCGCTCCTGAAACTCGAACAACAGCTCGCGTAGTTCGCGCGCCTGGTTCTACCGATCAAGAATCGTCACGCACTCGATGTGCGGCGTGTGCGCGAAGAGGTCGACGAGCGTCACCGACGTGAGCGTGTAGCCGGCGCCGACCAGGAGTCCGACGTCGCGCGCGAGCGCGGCCGCGTCGCACGAGACGAGCACGATCCGTTCGGGGTCGCAGGCCAGCACCGTTCGGGCACCGTCGCGACCGAGGCCGGTGCGGCTGGGATCGGCGATCACGACGTCGACCTTCGCCCCCTTCCACTTTCCGACGTCGGCGCGCACGACGCGCGCCGGGTGCTCGCGGAGGTTGTGCTTCGCATCCGAGACGGCGGCGCGACCTCGCTCCACCGCGATGACGCGGCGCGGTTCGTCGGCGGTGATCGCGAAGAGGCCGACGCCGCAGTACAGGTCGGCGAGCACGCGGTCGCGACCGGTTGCTTCTCGCACGAGCCGGGCGAGGGTGTGCGCCCCGTCGGTACGGCTCTGGAAGAACGAGTTGATCGAGACCCGGAGCTCGTGGCCTTCGATCACCTCGTGGACGTGCGCCGACTTTCCGCGCATGACGTCCGGTGGCAGATCGAGGATGGTGTCGGCGGGATCGGCGAGCGCGGCGCGTTGGCCGGTGCCGACGCCGACTCGTAGCGTCACCTCGTTCGCACGGCCGAAGTGGCCGTCGCGCAAGAGCTCGTCGATCGACGGATGAGCAACGAGGCACGAGTCGATGAGCACCGGGTCGTGGGACTGATGGCGCCGGAACGCGGGTTTGCCGTCGACGACGAGCGCGCGCACCGTCGTGCGGAAGCCCTCGAACGGGAGCAACACGGGTTCGGACAGCGGCGGCTCGGCGACGTGGGCGATGCGGCTCAGCGCGTCGCGGACGATGTCGACCTTGAGCTCTGGTTGGGCCGCGGTCGCCACGTGTTGCCACCCGCAGCCGCCGCAACCCTCCCGGGCGTGGACACAGGGTGGGACGACGCGCGCGGGCGAGGCCTCGAGCACTTCGAGCACGCGGCCCCGGAGATGGTCCGCCCGGTTGGCGGTCACCTCGATGACGACCCGTTCGCCCGGAAGGGCGCCGTCGATGAGGGCGACGCGGCCGTCGTCGGCGCGCGCGAGCGCATCACCGCCGGCAACCATGCGCGTCGCCGTCAGCTGCACCCGACGAGTGTTGCGCGAAGTCTGCGAGACTCCCGCATCGTGAAGGCATTGCGGGTCCACGAGCTCGGCGAACCGGAGCAGGTCATGTTGCTCGAGGACGGGCCCGACCCCGAGGTTCGGCCGGGGGACGTGCGCCTGCGTGTGCACGCGGCATCGCTCAACTTTCCCGACGTGCTCATGTGCCGGGGTGAGTACCAGGTGAAGCCGGCGCTGCCGTTCACGCCGGGAGCAGAGGTCGCGGGCGTCGTGGACGAGGTCGGTGCGGGGGTCGACCGTTTCCGGGTCGGCGACCGGGTACTGGCCATCCCGAATTTCGGACCCGGCGGCTTCGCGCAAGCGACGACCGCAAGCGCGGCGGGCGGGGTCTTCCCGATCCCGGAATCGATGCCGTTCGCCGCCGCCGCGGCGCTGCACGTCGTCTATCAGACCGGGCACCTTGCCCTGCACCGCCGTGCGCACATTCAGCCGGATGAGACGCTGCTCGTCCACGCCGGAGCCGGAGGCGTCGGAAGCGCGGCGATCCAGCTCGGGCTCGCGGCCGGTGCACGGGTCGTCGCGACCGCGGGCGGCCCGGACAAGGTCGCGGTGTGCCGGAACCTCGGCGCCCATCTCGCGCTCGACTATCGCGAGCACGACTTCGTCGACGCGGTCAAGGAATTCACCGACGGTCGCGGCGCCGACGTGATCTACGACCCGGTCGGCGGCGACACGTACGACCGTTCCACGAAATGCATCTCGTTCGAGGGCCGGATCCTGATCATCGGATTCACGAGCGGACGATTCGCGCAGGCGCGCACGAACCACGTGCTCATCAAGAACTACGCGGTCGTCGGCGTGCACTGGGGTCTGTACAACGTCATGAACCCACAGCTCGTGCGCGCCACCCACGAGGAGCTGGTGCGACTGTTCGAGTCGGGCAAGATCGATCCGCTGATCTCGGAGCGGGTCTCGCTCGCCGAGGTGCCGGCGGCGCTGACCCGGCTGGGGTCACGCGGCACCTACGGCAAGGTCGTCTGCGAGTTGTGACCGACCGCCTCGTCGACCGGCGATACCTCACGGGAGTTCAGTACGCCTCCGACGCGAACCTCTCCTCCCGGCAGGCGATCTATCGATTCCAACAGCCCCCCATGCGAACGTCCGCGTGGTCGCTCGATCTCGCCGGGCTGCGCGGTGACGAGCGGGTTCTCGACATCGGCTGCGGGAACGGTCTGCACCTCGCCGAGCTGGCGCGGCGCGCGGACCGCGGGGAGGTGCACGGCATGGATCTCTCGCCGGGGATGCTGGAGGCGGCGCGGTCGCACGTTCCGTCGGCGTCGCTCCTCGTCGGCGACGCGCAGCGCCTGCCGTTCGTCGACGGAGCCTTCGATCGCGTGCTCGCAGTGCACATGCTGTATCACGTCCCCGACCGCCATCTCGCGCTGTCGGAGATCCGTCGAGCGCTGCGGCCGGGTGGTATTGCGCTCGCGCTCACGAACTCACACCGGCATCTCGAGGAGCTCAACCGGTTGATCGGTGCGGTGCTCCACGACCTCATCGGCGCGGAGCGGACCACGCCCCGTGCGTATCTCCGGTTCTCGTCGGAGTCGGGCGATGCCGAGTTGCGACGACACTTCGCGTCGGTGGAACGACACGACGCACGCAGCGAGCTCGTGGTCACCGAGGTGGAGCCCATCGTTGCGTACGTCGCGAGCATGGGCTCGGTTGCCACGCCGGTGCGGGACGATCCCGGGCCGGTGTTGCGCGAGGTCGAGCGGCGGGCGCGCGCGGTGATCGAGGCCGATGGCGCGTTCCGGATCCGGACCGACGTCGGCTGCTTCGTTTGCCGTTGACGGTCCGTCAGCTCAGCCGGCGAGTCGTTCCTTGAAGAAGGAGAGAACCCGATCGAGGGCTTCCTTGGTGGGATGCCCAGGTTCGTCGACGAGGTGCTCGGTCACGACCGAATGCGCAGTCTTCGGGAGGTGGTGCGGGTTCTTGCCCTTGCGGTTCTCGATCTCGATCGCGATGAGGCGGTCGCCGAACACCTCGCGCAGGTGTTCGAAGCGCGGCGCGGGGACGGCCGGATCACCGGTGAAGCGCATCGCCAGCACGCACACCTCCTCGCGCGCGGCGACAGTTGCCAGGTCGGCGTCGGAGAGGCCGAGCGCACGTTTGCGCGCCTTGCCGCCGGCGAACGGGAGCGACGGCTGACTGAGCACCGGCGCGAGCATCGTTTCGTCGACCGCCATTGCCAGTGCGAAACCGCCGGTGAAGCACATCCCGATCGCGCCCACCCCGGGTCCACCGCATTGCTCGCGCAGATCGCGCGCGAGCGCTCGCAGCCAGTCGATGATCGGCGACGTGCGGTTGAGGGCCCAGGTGGTGAACTCGCGCGACACGCAGCCTTGCGTCAACGACTTCAACACGTAGGGAACTGACGGCGCCCGACCGGGAGTGCCGAACAAGTGTGGCATCGCAATCGTGAAGCCCTCGTCGACGAGCCGTTGCGCGAACGCGGCGACGTTGGGAGTAATGCCGGGCATCTCGCTCATCACCACGACGCCCGGCCCCGACCCGGCGCGGTACACCGTGCGGGTCTCGCCGTCGTGGGTGAACTGCGTTTCGGTGAAGTCGTCGAGCGCGTTGGACATGGCCGGAGGCTAGAACCGGGCGAGCTCTTCGCGCAGCTGCGCGAGACCCATGCTGCCGAGATCGAGTGCGAAGGTGTGGAATTCCTTGAGGTCGAACCCGGCCCCCTTGCGGCGCCGGGCATCGGCGCGCGATTCCAGCCACACCCGTTCACCGACCTTGTAGCTGATCGCCTGGCCCGGCCAACCGAGGTAGCGGTCGACCTCGCTGCGCATGAACACCTCGGGAAAGCGGCTGCGTTCGATCACGAACGGCAGCGCGAGCTCGGGTGTCCACGTCTCGCCCGCGTGCGGCTCGCCGTCGATGATCGTGAGCTCGAGATGCATCCCGATGTCGACCACGACCCGGACCGCGCGCATGGCCTGGGCGGCGAGCATCCCCATCTCGAACGCGGGTTCTTCGAGGTAGCCCAGCTCGCCCATCAGTCGCTCCGCGTACAGCGCCCATCCTTCGCCGTGCCCGGAGACGAAGCCGAACAGTCGTTGAAAGCGCGAGAGCTTGTCGGCGAGGTATACGACCTGCGCGACCTGGAGGTGGTGTCCCGGAACCGCCTCGTGGTAACAGGTGCTGACTTCCTTCCAGAGCGGGAAGCGGGTCTGTCCCATGGTGGGGTACCAGGTGCGGCCGGGCCGGGAGAAATCCTCGGTCGGTCCCGTGTAGTACATCGCCGCCGCGCCACCGGGCGGAGCGATCATCGCCTCGCATCGCCGCAGCGGCGGCGCGATCTCGAAATGGGTTCCCTCGAGATCGGAGATCGTCTGGTCGATGAGCTGCTGGTTCCAGCGCCGGAACTCCTCGACACCTTCGATCGCCCGGGTGGGATCGTCGTCGAGGTGCTGGATCACCTCGTCGATCGCCGCGCCCGGGAGGATGCGTTCGCCGACCCGGCGCATCGCGTCCTCGATCCGATGCAGCTCCTCCCAGCCCCATGCATACGTCTCCTCGAGATCGAGCTCGACGCCGTTTGAAATCGCGTGCGAACAGCATGTAGCGGTCGCGCCCGACCGGGTCGCGCGGATCGGCGACGGGCGCATACTCCTCGCGCAAGTACGCGGCGAGGCGCGCGTATCCGGAGGTGGCGAGCTCGGCCGCGGCGGCGAGCTTGGTGTCGTCCGGACGGCGCGCCGCGAGCGCACGGAAGAACGGTTCGGCGTCGCCCTCGCCACCCCACGTCGCCGCCTGCTCCGCGCACGCGAGGGCCTGACGGCGGGCCGCGACGAGGCCCTGGTCGACACCGGCCCGCAGCGATTCCTCGATGGTCTCGAGCGATTCCGGGACGCGGGTCATGCGCTCCGTCGCGACGGCCCAGTCGTCGTCGGTGTCGAGCCGCATGAGGTCGAAGCACTGCCGGGCCGACTGGATCGGGCTGCCGATGATCCGGACGTCGCGCAGCCGCTCGTGGGCTTCGTACTGCTCGACATCGAGCGTGCATCGTTCGGTCATGACGCTCGCCGCGAGCCGGTCGTCGTCAGTTTCGTGCGTTGCTCCGGCCAGTGCCGCGAGCGTGTCGCGCACGAGGTCGACCCGGCGGGCGGCGCCCGCGGGTGAGTAGTCGGTCATCTCGTGGTCGTGGCCGGGGATCCCGGCGTAGGTCGCACTGCACGGATCGAGCGCACCGAGCTGCTCGCAGTAGCGATCGGCGATATCGAAGACTTCCGACACTGGTCCTCCTCGGAGTGGCCGGTACGGTGGAGGAGTATGGCTCACCAATTCATCCTGACGATGCGCGATCTGCGCCGGGTGCATCCGCCCGACAAGGAGGTGCTGCGCGGCGTCAACATCTCGATGTTCCCCGGCGCGAAGATCGGGGTGCTCGGGCTGAACGGCGCGGGCAAGTCCACGCTGCTGCGCATCATCGCGGGCGAAGACGACGGCTACCAGGGCGAATGCCGGGTGACGCCCGGCTTCTCGGTCGGGTTCCTGCCCCAAGAACCCCGTCTCGATCCCGACAAGGACGTCCTCGGAAACGTCGTCGAGGGCGTGGCGAGCACGAAGGCACTCCTCGACCGCTTCGAAGAGGTGTGCACCGGCATGGGCGAGCCCGACGCCGACTTCGACAAGCTCCTCGCCGAGCAGTCCGACCTCCAGGACAAGATCGACCACGTGAGCGGGTGGGATCTCGACCGCCAGCTCGAGATCGCGATGGACGCGTTGCGGCTTCCGGCTGCGAACGCCGACGTCACCACTCTGAGCGGCGGCGAACGACGCCGGGTCGCGCTCTGCCGCTTGTTGCTCGGCAAACCCGACCTGCTGCTGCTCGACGAGCCCACGAACCATCTCGACGCGGAGTCGGTCGCGTGGCTCGAGCGGCATCTGCAGGAGTACCACGGAACCGTCGTCGCGGTGACGCACGATCGTTACTTCCTCGACAACGTCGCGGGCTGGATCCTCGAGCTCGACCGTGGCGCGGGGATTCCCTGGGAAGGCAACTACTCGAGCTGGCTCGAGCAAAAGGAGCAGCGGCTCGCGCAGGAGGAGAAGGTCGACGAGACCCGGCGTCGCACCCTGCAGCGCGAGCTCGAGTGGGTCCGGATGGCACCGCGGGCGCGTCAAGCCAAGGGCAAGGCGCGCATCACCGCGTACGACAAGCTCGTCGCGGAAGCCGAATCGGCGGACGCGCGCCAGGAGAAGATTCAGATCACGATCCCGCCGGGGCCGCGCCTCGGCGACCTCGTGATCGAGGCCGAGCAGCTCCGGAAGGGCTACGGCGACCGGTTGCTGATCGAAGATCTGTCGTTCTCCCTGCCGCCGGGCGGCATCGTCGGGGTGATCGGCGCGAACGGCGCGGGCAAGACCACCCTGTTCCGGATGCTCGTCGGTCAGGAAGACCCCGACGGCGGTTCACTCAAGGTCGGTCCGACCGTGCAGCTCGCGTACGTCGACCAGTCCCGGGAGGCGCTCGACGCCGACAAGACCGTCTACGAGGAGATCACCGGCGGCGTCGATCTCGTAAAGGTCGGCGATCGGGAGGTGCACGGGCGCGCGTACGTCGCGGGCCTCAACTTCAAGGGATCCGACCAGCAAAAACGCGTCGGCGACCTCTCCGGGGGCGAGCGCAACCGGTTGCACCTCGCGAAGGCGCTGCTCATGGGCGGCAACGTGTTGCTGCTCGACGAGCCGACGAACGATCTCGACGTCGACACCTTGCGCGCCCTCGAGGAGGCGCTGCTCGAGTTCCCGGGCTGCGCGGTGGTGATTTCCCACGATCGTTGGTTCCTCGACCGGATCGCCACCCACGTGCTCGCATTCGAGGGTGACAGTCAGGTGACGTGGTTCGAGGGCAACTTCTCCGACTACGAGAATGACCGCCACCGGCGCCTCGGCGGCGAAGCCGACCAGCCGCACCGCCTGAAGTACAAGCCGCTGACCCGTTAGTGCGTTCGCGCGCCGCGCGGCTTCGCCTGTCTAGTGTCCCGGGTGTGCACCCGGACGGCGTGCTGCGGATCACACGGTCGTGCGCGATCGCGAGCGACGAGCTCGAATGGCGGTTCACGGCCTCCGGCGGCCCGGGTGGCCAGCACGCGAACACGTCCAACACCAAGGTCGAGGTGCGCTTCGACGTCGCGGCGTCGCCCTCGCTCGGGCCACGCCAACGCGCTCGATTGTTGGAACGGCTCGGTCCCGTGGTGCGCGTGACCGCGTCGGAGCGTCGCTCGCAACATCAGAACCGCGAGCTCGCGCTCGAACGGCTGCAGGCCCGGCTCGCAGTCGCGTTGCACATCGATCCGAAGCGGTATTCGACGAAGCCGTCGCGAGCTGCGAAGAAGCGCCGGGTCGACGACAAGCGGCGTCACAGCGATATCAAGCGCTACCGGCGGCGACCGTCGGGCGAGGAGTAACCGGGTGCACGCGCTCGTAGATGTCCTGCTCATCGTCGCAGGGGTCGCCGCGACGGTGGTGGTGCTCGATGCGGCCGTCCGCACGTTCGTCGTGCCCCGCGGCACCGTCGTGTTGTTCACGGTCGTCGTGTTCCGAGTGATCAAGCGCGGGTTCGATCTGTTCGCTTCGCCGCGGCGCACCTACGAGGCGCGCGACCGCGTGATGGCGTTCTACGCGCCGCTCGGGCTCTTGGCCTTGCCGCTCGTGTCGATGCTCGTCGTCTTCGGCGCCTTCGCCTGCATCTTCGCCGGCATCGAGGAGCTCGGCTGGCGCAGCGCGATCATGACCAGCGGGTCGTCACTCCTCACGCTCGGCTTCCAACGCCCGCCCGACCTGCCGGCCGCGTTCGCCGCGTTCGCCGAGGCGACCATGGGGCTCGCGCTCCTTGCGTTGCTCATCGCGTACCTACCGACGATCTACAACACCTTCTCGCGGCGCGAGGTTGCCGTGACCGATCTCGCGATCCGGGCCGGTACCCCACCCACGCCCCGCGAGATGCTGGTGCGCGCACATCTCACCGGCTTCTTGTATGAGATGGACGGTTTCTGGAGGGCGTGGATGGCCTGGTTCACGGAGGTTCAGGAGACCCACACTTCGTACGGCTCGCTCTCGTTCTTCCGGTCGCCGAATCCGCATCGCTCGTGGGTCACGGCCGCGGGCGCGGTGCTCGACACCGCGGCGGTGCGGCTCGCGGTGCTCGACATCCCCTTTTCGCCCGCCGCGCCGTTGTGCATCCGATCGGGCTACCTCGCGTTGCGCGAGGTCGCGGGCTTCTACGGCTTCGACTATGAAGACTCGCCCGCGCGCGACGATCCGATCAGCGTGACGCGCGACGAGTTCGACGGCCTCTACGACAAGCTCGTCGAGGCCGGCGTCCCCGTACGCACCGATCGCGACCAGGCGTGGCGCGACTTCGCCGGCTGGCGCGTCAACTACGACCGCGTGCTCATCACGTTGGCGGGTTTCGTGATGGCGCCGTACGCGCCGTGGGTATCCGATCGTTCTCCGATCGAGCCGCTCCCGCACTACGGGTGGGGGAGACGCCGGGTCGAGATGTCCCGTCGCGCCCAACGTTGACACGCGCGGCCGTAAGCGCCGCCGCAAAGAATGGCGGTCTCAGAGATCGTCGAAGAGCCAGGTCTCCCGGGCATCCGGCGCATCGCGCCGGATGAACCACTCGGCGCCGAACGCCTCGCGGAATGCCTCCGGGGGCATGGCCAAGAAGAACGAGTCGGCCGGGATCTGGCTCGCGTGGGCCGCCATCGCGGCGTGCTTGCGATCGACGTAGTCGCGCACGTCGACGGTCGTGGTGATGATCGACGCGGGAGACCCGAAGTCGTTCATCTGCGCGGCATCGGGTACATCGGGCCCGTCGGGCATCTCGTCGGCGCGTTGCTCCAGGAGACCGCGGATGTAATCGCGGTTCGCCGTCGACTCGTAGACACGCCTCGTTCCGGCGAGCTCGGCGGCGCGCACGCCGACCCGATGAACCTGCACATGGTCGGGATGCCCGTAGCCGCCGTGGTCGTCGTAGACGGTGAGCACGTCGGCGCTCTCCTCGCGTAACAACTGAGCGAGCCGCGCCGCGGCCTCTTCGACATCGGCGCGTGCGAACGCTCCGTCGTCGTCGTTCGTCGATTCGCCCGCCATTCCCGAATCCCGGTAGCCGAGGAACTCGACCCGGTCGACGCCCAGGACCTCGGCCGCGGCGTACTGCTCGGCGACGCGACGCTCGGTGAGGCTCTCGCCCGGTGCAAGCGCTTCGGGTGCGTGCTCACCCAGCTCGCCGCGGGTTGCGACGACCAGTACGACGCGATGACCCTCGGCCTTCGCGCGTGCCATCGTGCCCGCGGTCGCGATCGACTCGTCGTCGGGGTGTGCGTGAAAGGTAACGAGGGTATAAGGGGCCGACACTCGTTGTGAGGGGGCTCTCTTGCGGGCCACGGTGCATGACGTTAGCGTCAGGGTTGGGTAGTCGAGGTCTTTCTGGGGGACGCAATGCCTGCGCGACGTTTGGCTACGAGATATTCGCCTGCGAGGTATGTGGTCGCCGGTTTGGCGATCGTCCTGCTCGTGGGCGCGTGTGGCAACGCCGGTTCGTCGAAGACCTCCGACACCATCGCACCACCGATCAACGGGCCGACCACGACCGTCAGCCCCGCCGATCTCCAAAAGAACCTCCCCGTGAAGGCGCCGGGCGTGTCGAGCACCGAGATCAAGGTTGCATCGATCACCGCCAAGACCAACAACCTCACCGGGAGCTACGCGCCGCTCGTCGACGGCATCAAGGCCTACTTCGCCATGGTGAACGCCAACGGCGGCATCTACGGGCGCCGGCTCGTTATCAGCTCCGACCGCGACGACCAGTTCGGGCAGAACCGCCAGACGGTGCAGCAGAGCCTTGCGCAGGACAATGCCTTCGCGACATTCTCCGCGACCACGCTGTTCACCGGGGTTGATCTGCTGGCCAAGGCCAAGCAACCGCTCTTCATGTGGAACATCAACCCCGAGTTCGCGGGCCACCCGACGTTCTTCGCGAACGAAGGCGCCCTGTGCTTCACGTGCGCCCTGCACGTCCTCCCGTGGCTCGCCAAGCAGCTCGGTGCCACGAAGGTCGGCGTCCTCGCGTACGGCATCGCGCAGCAGTCGGAAGACTGTGCAAAGGGCATCCAGAACTCCTTCAAGAAGTTCCCGACCGCGCAGGTCGCCTACTTCGACGCCTCGCTCGGTTACGCCCAGGCCCTCGGCCCGCAGGTCACCCAGATGAAGCAGAAGGGCGTTACGTTCGTCATGACGTGCGTCGACCTCCAGGAGTCGTTCACCCTGGCCAAGGAGATGCAGAAGCAGGGCATGAAGGCCGTGCAGTCGTTGCCCGAGGGCTACGACCCCGACTTCATCTCCAAGAACGCGGCGTTGATGGAGGGTTCGATCGTCGGCCCTCAGTTCGTCGCCCTCGAGAACCAACCGCAGATCCCCGAGATCTCGAAGCTGTACGAGTGGGCCCGCAAGATCAACGTCCAGGTGCACGAGCTCACCGCAGTCGGATGGCAGCTGGCGGCGGAGTTCTACACCGGCCTGGCGGGCGCCGGTCCCCAGTTCTCGCAGGCTTCGGTCGTCGCGTACCTCAACACGCTGACGCACTACACCGACAACGGCTTCATCCAACCGCTCGACTGGACCAAGTACCACTCGGATCCCACGAACAATCCGGCGGTGCGGCCGCCGCTCGACTGCGGCAACTTCGTGAAGGTGGAAAGCGGCAAGTTCGTGCCGTCGTATGGCGAGCCCGGCAAGCCGTGGGTGTGCTTCAAACGCGACGATCCCACCGTGAACAACCCAACCCGCATGAGCTTCGTCGGATCGTAGGGTTCGGGACGGGATCGTCGCGCGCCCATCCCGGAGGCTCCGCTCGTCGTGCAACAGCTGATCAGCAACATCTTGTCGGGCATGAGCTACGGCAGCGTGTACGCGCTGCTGGCGGTCGGCCTCGTGCTCACCTACAAGACGTCGGGCATCTTCAACCTCGCGTACGGCGCCCAGGCGTTCGTGGCCGGTGCGGTCTACTTCGACCTGCGGGTGCGGCACGGCTTGCCGATCCCGCTGGCCTTCGTCGTCGCGGTGTTCATCATCTCGCCGCTGCTGGGGCTCTTGCTCGAACGCGTGTTGTTCCGCCACCTCCGGACCGCCTCGCCCGCCGCGCGCCTGGTCACCACGCTGGCCCTCCTCGTCGCGATTCCGCAGATCCTCAAGCTCTGGTTCGGCCAGAACCCGCAGTACGGCACGCAGGGGATCGTTCCCAGCGGCGACCATGCCTACAACCCGTTCGGCACCGTGTTCGTGAGCCGGGACGACCTCGCGACGATCGGGATCACCGTCGTCGCGGTCGTCTTGTTGACGGTCCTCTTCCGCTACACCGCGCTCGGATTGCGCATGCGGGCGGTCGTGGAGAGCCCCCGCATGACCGAGCTGGCGGGAATCGACGCCGACCGGGTGAGCATGTCGGCGTGGATGCTCTGCAGCGTGCTCGCCGGCCTCGCCGGCGTCCTCCTCGCCCCGCTCTTCGCAGCCGTGTCGGAGTTCAACTACACGACGCTCGTCGTCGTCGCGATGTCGGCGGCCGTGCTCGCGGGCCTCACGAGCATCCCCGTGGCGTTCGCCGGTGGACTGATGCTCGGTGTCGTCGGAGAGGTCGTCGACGCGTACTTGCCGACGAACAGCGTTATCGCGAGCAACCTGCGGCCGGCGCTGCCGTTCCTCGTGCTCTTCTTGGTGTTGATCTTCTCGCCCTCACTGCGCAACCGGCGAGACCTCGCTGATCCACTCGCGGGCGTCGATCCGCCGCCACCGCCTCCGGCCGCGTCGATCCGCAGCCGCTCGCTTACGAACATGACCCGCGCGCTCGGTGTGCTCGCAGGAGTCGTCGTCGGCTACTACGTCTTCTTCCACGCGGCGTCGAACTGGCGCGACGTCGCCATCCAGGCGGCGATCCTGGCCACGATCTTCCTCTCGATCACCGTGATCACGGGCATGGCCGGCGAGATCTGCTTGTGTATCGCGACCTTCGCAGCCATCGGAGCATGCACGACCGCCCAGCTCGCCACCCGCTTCGGCGTTTCGGTGCTGGTCGCGATGATCCTCGGTGCGGCGCTCGCCGCCCTGGTGGGGGCTCTCCTCGCCCTCCCGGCCCTGCGCCTCGGTGGCATCTTCTTGTCGCTGGCCACGCTGGCATTTGCGCTGTTCTTCGAGAACGTCATGGTGAAGTTCGATTGGGTGGGCGGTGGCGCGCTCCCCGAGCCGACGCCCCGCCCGACGTTCGGGTCCGTGAACTTCGACACGACCACCAACAAGAGCTTCCTCGTCCTGTGCCTCGTGGTGCTGCTGATACTCAGCATCGTGGTGATCGCCATTCGTGAGGGCACGACCGGTCGTGTGCTGGCGGCGCTCGGAGGCAACGAGCCGGCGGCCGCGTCGATCGGTATCAGCGCCACACGCGCGCGGATCACGGTGTTCGCACTGTCGGCTGCGATCGCGGCCATCGGTGGCAGCCTGCTCGCGATGTACGAGGGCTCGGTCAACTACAACCCCGACTTCGTGTCGTTCCAGAGCTTGTTCTGGGTCGTACTCGTCGTCTCGATCGGCAGCCGTACGGTGGAAGGTGCGATTCAGGCCGCGATCGGCTTCGCGGCGTTCCAGATCGTCGTGCTCAACGAAGTGGTTCCGTGGATCACCAACCACGTGCAGCCCTGGTACCACATGGGCCAGCCGCCGCAGACGCTCGCGATCATCCTGCTCAGCCTCGGCGCGTTCACCTACGCCAAGCATCCCGAGGGCGTCCTCGAGTACCAGAAGCGAAAGTCTCTCGACGCGGTTCAGCGCGGGATCGACTGGTTCAAGGGTAGGAAGGACGCGGGCAACCCCAGCTCGGAGCTCACAGAAACCGCGCCGGAACCGTTGAGGCCGGCGTCCGCGCGCGGCTCGTCGTGAGGAGTCCCGAATGAGCCTGCTCGACGCCCGGGGCGTGACGAAGACGTTCGCGGGGATCACGGCGCTCAGCGACGTCTCCCTCGACGTCGACGAGCGCGAGATCGTCGGGCTCATCGGTCCGAACGGAGCGGGCAAGACCACGTTCTTCAACTGCTTGCTCGGCATCGTGAAGCTCGACGCGGGCACGGTCATCTTCGACGGACGCGACCTCGCCCGCGTGCCTCCCTACCGCCGCGCCCGCCTCGGGATCGGACGCACGTTCCAGCGCATCGAGCTGTTCAGCGGCATGACGCCGCGTGAGCACTTCCTCGTCGCCGAGCGGGTGCGCAACGGCCGCGGGGCGCTCTGGAAAGACATTCTCTTCCTGGGTCGGCCGTCCGCCGACGAGAACGCGCGAGCGACCGCGATGCTCGAGCTCCTCGATATCGCCGCGGTCGCCGATCGCCCGGTCGAGTCGCTCAGCCTCGGCGTCGGGCGCCTGGTCGAGATCGGGCGCGCGTTGATGACCGGTCCGAAGCTCGTGCTCCTCGACGAACCGTCGTCAGGTCTCGATCGGCACGAGACCGAGGCTTTGACGGACAAGTTGCGCGCAGTGCAGAAGGAGCGGGGGATCGCGATCCTGCTCGTCGAGCACGACGTCGACTTCGTGCGCAGCCTGGTTCAACGCGTCTTCGTGCTCGATTTCGGGACGCTGATTGCTTCGGGTCCCACGGCAGAGGTGTTCGCAGACGATGCGGTGCGTCGGGCGTACCTCGGAGATCTGGTCTGATGGCGACGGTCGCGGATCCCGCGTCGACACCGCTGCTCGAGCTGCGCGACGTCGACGCGTCGTACGGCCCCTTCCGATCGCTCTTCGGGATCTCGTTCTGGTTGGAACGCGGCCGGGTGCTCGCATTGCTCGGCTCGAACGGCTCGGGCAAGACCACCGTCGCGCGCGTGTGCTCGGGCCTCGTAAAGCCGAGCTCGGGCCAGATCTTCTTCGAGGGCGACGACGTGACCGGGGACCACGTGTACCGCTTCGCCGGTCGCGGGATCGTGCATGCACCGGAAGGCCGTTCGGTGTTCGCCTCTTTGACCGTCGCCGAGAACCTCGAACTGACGTTCCGGCGCAGTAATGGGCGTGCTGGTGTCCGCAGTGCGCTCGATCGGGCGTTCGCGATGTTCCCGCGCCTCGGTGAGCGCCGCCGGCAGGTCGCGGGCACGCTCTCCGGCGGCGAGCAGCGCATGTTGTCGCTGGTGCGCGTGATGGTCGAGCAGCCCCGACTCTTGATCGCCGACGAGCTCTCGCTGGGTCTCGCGCCGATCATCGTCGACGAGGTGTACCACACGCTGGAACGGATCCGTGACGCCGGCACCACGCTCTTGATCATCGAACAGCACGTGCATCACGCGCTCGGCCTGGCCGACGACGCGATCGTGCTCGTGAAGGGCGAGGTCGCGTACGCGGGCCCGGTCTCGGAGCTCGGCGACCTGCAGTCCCGCGTGCTGGGCGGTAGTCACGCCGCCGGCGACGAACCGCCGAACAGCCTCTAACCGCCGAACAGTGATGCGTGCGCGACGCGTGCGAGCGTCTCGGCGATCGCGTCGGGCTCGACGCGGACCTGGTTCGTCAGCGCGTAGTAGTTGAGTCGTTCGAGCATGGCGACGAGCACGAGCGTCGTGATGGTCGGGTCGAGGCCGGGCGATTCCACCTCGCCGATCCGAGCGGCGATCACGCCGGTGAACTGGGTCAGCATGTCGGTGCCGAGCCGCCCGAACTCGCTGCCCCCGATCTCGGCTTCGGTCCAGGCGCGGATGACCGGGCCGTGGCGCCGGTAGACCTCGACGAACTGCCGGATCCAACGCTGCAGCCGGGCGCGGCCGGTCGCGCCCGCGGTGAGCGGCTCCATTGCCTCGGCGAGTGCCTGCATCTCCTGCGCGACCTCCGCTGCGAGGGCGCGGAACAGCTCCTCCTTGTTGGCGAAATAGAGGTAGAACGTGCCGTGGGAGGTCTGCGCGAGCTTCACGACGTCGTCGACGCGGGTCGCGTGGTAGCCCGTCGACGCGAGCACCGCTGCCCCCGCGTCCAACAGCCGGCGCCGAGTGTCTCGTCCCCGGGCGCGCAGCTCTCGTGGTTCGGTCACTGCCCGCTGGCGCGCAGCGGGTTGGTTTCCGCCGGCCCGGGGCACCGGGAAAGGCTAGGTCGCAGCCGACGTTCGTGTCATGTTTCGGGGCTCTCGCCCTGACTGGACCGGGGCTGCGCCGCTACGCTCCGACGCCGACGTCAGCTTTCCCGGAGGGCTCAGTGAACGCGACCACGTACGACACTGTTTCGGTCGGCGAGGAACGGACGAAGGAATTCCCGGCACTCACGCGCACGATGTTCGTGAAGTACGCCGGCGCCAGCGGCGACTTCAACCCCATGCACCACGACGACACGATCGCGACCCAGGTCGGTAACCCGTCGGTGTTCGGGCACGGGATGCTTTCGATGGGACTCGCCGCCCGGGTTCTCAAGGACTGGTTCGGTGCGGAGTCTCTGCGGCGCCTCCAGGTGCGGTTCGCCAAGCAGGTCTGGCCCGGAGACGTGCTCACGTGCACGGCCGTCGTCACCGCCAAGCGTGACGACGCGGGCGAGCATCTCGTCGACCTCGACCTGACGGTCGCGAACCAGGACGGCGTGACGGCGATCACGGGTTCGGCGACTGCGGCGGTCGCGTAGATGGGATTGCTCGACGGTCGCGTCGCGATCGTCACGGGCTCGGGTCGGGGCATCGGGCGCGAGTTCGCACTCTGCTTCGCGCGTGAGGGAGCGTCGGTCGTGGTGAACGACGTCGGCGTCTCGCTCGACGGACAAGGAACCGCGGAGGATCCCGCGACCGCGGTGTGCAAGGAGATCGAGGCGCTGGGCTCGAAGGCGGTGCCCAACTACGACTCGGTCACCGACTTCCACGGCGCCTCGGACATCGTGCGTACGGCGGTCGACGCGTTCGGGACGGTCGATATTCTCGTCAACAACGCGGGGATCGTGCGCGACAAGACGCTGTTGAAGATGGAGGAATCGGATTTCGACTCGGTCGTCGCCGTGCACCTCAAGGGCTCCTTCAACTGCACGCGGCACGCGGCGGAGGTGATGAAGGAGAAGGGCTACGGCCGCATCGTCAACATCACGTCTTCGGCCGGCTTGCGCGGCAACTTCGGTCAGACGAACTACGGCGCGGCCAAGGCCGGGATCATGGGCATGACCTTCGTGTGGTCGCTGGAGCTCGGGCGTTACGGCATCACGGTGAACGCCGTGGCACCGGCGGGAGCGACGCGCATGACCGCGGGACTCTACGAGCGCTCGGGCAAGGAGCCGCCGGCGGAGGAGAACCCGGCGCTGAACGCGCCGCTCGTCGCGTTCCTCGCGTCCGAGGGCGCCGCGCACGTCAACGGCCAGATCCTCGGCCGGACCGAGTACGCGTACACGCTGTTCCAGCACCCCAAGCAGATCGCCTGGATGTGGAAGGACGGCGGTTGGAGCGCGTCGGAGGTCGGCGAGAAGTTCGACGCGACCCTCGGACAACACCTCCAGACGGTCGGCATGGTCATGCCCAAGTCCATGGAGAAGTGAGCGACCGCCGGCCGTTGGGGGTGGTCGACGTCGTCTACATGCGGCGCGGCGACATCTCCGCGCGCGCCGTCGCCGCGCAGGCCGACGGCTTCGCGCACATCGATCCGCTGGTCGGCACCGACGCGTCCGTCCTCGCGCTGCCGATCGGCTGCCCGACCGCGTTCCCGAAGCCGGTCGACGCGTGGTGCTCCACTCCCGCGCCGAGCGCGCAGCTCGAGGGCGCGTGGGAGCGGGCGGTGCGCTGGTGGCGCGCAGCTCCGCACGCGCTCATCGAACCGTGGGCGGGCGCGGCCGTGTGCTCGCTCGACACGGTCCGGGCGTTCCGCGCCGAAGTCGGTGACGTCCGGCTCCTCGTCGACACCGGTCACGTCGCCGACTGGGGCGGCGATCCGTGCGAGCTGCTCGATCTCGCGGGCCACGTCCAGCTCCGCCAGGGAAGGCCGGGAAGCACCCAGCTCCACGTCGACGACCCCTCGGGCGTCGTCGACTTCGACGCCGTCTTTCGCACGCTCGAGCGGCTCGACTATCGCGGGAAGGTCAGCATCGAGTACTTCGATCTGCCCGAGAACGGCTGGCCGTTGGGCGATCCGGAGCAGTGGGCGCGCGATCTCGCGGCGCGGCTACGCGGGCCCGGGCCACACGGGTAGCGGCCGCCCCGGGGTAGGCATGCCCTCGAACGCGACGAGGTTGCCCGGGAGCGCGTCCGTGACGTAGAGCGTGCGAAGGTCGTCACCACCGAAGCAGCAGTTGGTCGTGAGGCCTTCACCTTCGATGGGCAGGAAGTCGACGATGGCTCCGTCGGGGTCGACGACGCGGATCCCGTGCTCGATGGTCGACGCGACGTAGAAACGGCCGTCGACGTCGAGGCAGAAGCCGTCGCCGCCGCCCTGTCCGAGCTTGGCGACGATCCACTCACGCGAGCCGTCGGCGTGGACACGCTGCAAGCCGCGCCGCTCCACCACGACGACGGTGGCGTCGGCCTCGATCGCGATTCCGTTGCAGTAGTAGAAGCCGGCGGCGAAGGTGCTCACACTTCCGTCGCGCGCGTAGACCATGACGCGGCCGGTTCCGTCTTCGGTCGGCGGGAAGTGGCCCGGGTCGGTGAAGTACACGGTGCCGTCGGACGTGATCGCGAGATCGTTCGGGCCGCGAAACTCGCGCTCCGCGAGGTACGTCACGGTGCCGTCCGGCGCCGCGAGTTGCAATCCGGGGGCCGCAGGGACACACGCCGGCAGTGCCGCGAAGACCCCCGGGAGCTTCGAGAAATCGATGCCGCCGTTCTGCGTTACGAGGATCGAGCCGTCGGCCGCGAGCGCAGCGCCGTTCGCGCCACCGCTCGTGCGCGCGATCTGCTCGACGTTTCCCGAGCCGGTTTGCACACGGAACAACGCACCCGCGGCCACGCTCGTCGCGACCACCGTGCCGTCGGGGCACCACACCGGGCCCTCGGCGAACGGGATGCCTCTGCCGACGACGACCGACTGCACGGGCGGCACCGTACGTCGAACGCGCCGGCGCGGGCTAGCTTCTGACGTCGTGCGCATCATCGCCCAGCTCGGCGTGGCCTCGGCCGAGGCCGCTCGGATCCACGACGCGTTCCCCGATGTGGAGCTCGTCGAGTTCACGGGGGGCGAGCCGCCGGCCGGCCTCCGGGCCGACGCCTTCTTCGGCGGCTATCTCGATTGGGACGGGATCGTCGCCTGGCTCGACGCGGCCGGAGTGCGCTGGGTGCAGCTCTCCGGCACCGGCATCGACAAGGTGGCGCCCGCGGTGTTCGACCACGGTCGCATCGTCACCTGCGCGCGCGGCGCCAGCGCGGTGCCGATCTCGGAATGGGTCATGGCCGCGATCCTGGCGTGGGCCAAGCGCCTTCCCGAGACGTTTCTCTCGGAGCCTCCGAGATACTGGAACTTTCCGAACCCGGCGCTCGATCGAGTCGAGGGATCGACCGTTGCGCTCGTCGGGCTGGGCGGCATCGGAGCCGCGATCGCGTCGCGTGCCCTCGCATTCGGGATGGACGTGCGCGCGCTGCGCCGTACGGACGCGCCGAGCCCGGTCGCCGGCGTGCAGGTCGTGCGTTCACTCGACGAGCTGCTTCCGGGCGCCGCGCACGTGGTGCTGGCCGCTCCTGCTACCGCCCGCACCCGCCATCTCGTCGACTCCGACGCGTTCGCGAAGATGACGCCGGGAGTGCACCTCGTCAACATCGCGCGCGGTTCGCTCGTCGACCAGGACGCGTTGCGGGTCGCGCTCGACGACGGGCCGGTCGCGATGGCGACGCTCGACACCGTCGATCCCGAGCCCCTCCCGGCCGGGCATTGGTTCTACACGCACCCGAAGGTACGGCTGACCGCGCACATCTCGTGGTACACGCCCCAGCTCCAGGCCGCCGCGGCCGACATCTTCATCGCGAACGTCGACCGGTACCGACGGGGCGAGCCGCTTCTGCACGTCGTCGATCGCGACGAGGGTTACTAGTGCCGGGCGCGGTGGTCGTCGGCACCGGCTTCGGCTGCCGGGTGCACGTCCCCGCGCTCCGTGCGGCGGGCTTCACCGTGCACGCGCTGGTCGGGCGCGACGCGACGCGCACGCGACGTCGGGCCGATCGGCTCGGAATACCCGGCGCGTGCACCTCACTCGGCGACGCGCTCGCGCTCGAGGACGTCGATGCGGTCACCATTGCCACACCGCCCGACACGCACGCATCCCTCGCGATCGAGGCCTGCGAGGCCGGACGGCACGTCGTGTGCGAGAAGCCGTTCGCGCTCGACGCGAAAGAGGCGGGACACATGCTCGCCGCGGCCCGACGAGCGGGCGTGACCCACCTCGTCGGCCACGAGTTCCGTTGGGCTCCTGACCGTGCGCTCGTCGCGCGCGCGATCGCGCAAGGCATGATCGGCGAGCCGCGGACGTTCTCGTTGGTGCAGTTCGTACCGCTGGTCGCAGATCCGACCGCGCCCGTTCCCGGCTGGTGGTTCGAGGGTCAGCGCGGCGGCGGTTGGCTCGGTGCCTCGGGCTCACACGCCGTCGATCAGGTGCGCACGTGGCTCGGCGAGATCGCATCGGTCAGCGCCGCGCTGCCCCGCGTGAGCGCACGCGAGGCGGGAGCGGAAGATTCGTTCGTCGTTCGGGTCACGACCCGCGGTGGTGTCCATGGTGTGCTCCAGCAGACAGCGGCGTCGTGGACCCCGCACGTCGTCGGGATCTCGATCGTCGCGGGCACCGAAGGGACGATCGAGGTCACGGGCGACGGAGTGCTCTGCTCGGATCGCCGCGGTCGGCGTTCCTTATCCGTTCCCCACGACCTCGCGCTGCCCGCCCCGCCGGCGCTCTCCGACGACCCGCGCGAGCGCTATTCCCATCTCGAGCTGGGCCCGTATACGCGCCTGGCCGAGACCCTACGGGCGGGGGTCGACGGCCGCGCGCCCGACTCGGCGGTGGTCGCGCCGACGTTCGTCGACGGTCTGGCCGAGATGCGAGTGCTCGATGCGATCCGCGCCTCGGCGCTCGCGGGCGGCACGCTCGTCGAGGTGGACCCGCCCGACCCGCCCGCGAACGAGTAGAACAGGGCCATGCACGTTCTCATCGCAACCGACGGCTCTCCCAGCTCGCTCGCCGCGGCCCGCACGGCAGGAGAGATCCTGCGCGCGGCCGATCGCGTCACCTTGGTGAGCGTGCTCACCGAAGTTCCCGGCGACGATGCCGGCGGCATCGAAGGTTCCGTGTACTCGGCCGGTGAGCAGGACCAGTTGTGGAAACAGGAGATGGCGGAGGCGGGCGAAGAGATCGAGCGCACCGCGGCCGCGCTCACGAGCACCAGGATCGACAAGCGCATCGAGGTCGGTGACGTCGGCGGGACGGTGTGCCGGGTCGCCGCCGAACTGAAGGTCGACGTGATCGTCGTCGGGTCGCACGGACGCGGCGCGCTGTCACGGATCCTGCTCGGCTCGGTCAGCGAGCAAGTGGTGCGCCACGCGCCGTGCCCCGTGCTGGTCGTCCGCCCGGCGCCCGCGCATGCCGAATGAGTCTGGCCGGATGAGTCTGGCCGAATGAGTCTGGCCGAATGAGTTTGGCCGGATGAGTTGGGCCGGATGAGTTTGGCCGGATGAGTTTGGCTCACCAGGTCCGGCCGTAACGCTCTCGGTGTGTGTGCTCGGCGAACGGTGCGCGCCGCGGAGATCCGAGCGGACGAGCCGGATGACCGACGGGCACCAGCGCGATCGGCCAAACGGGTTCGGGCAGTCCGAGGATCGACTGCATCTCCGCCCGAAATCCGGTCGTGATCGTCGTCAGCGCGCTGCCGAGCCCGAGGGCGGTCGCGGCGAGGAGCAGGTTCTGGACCGCCGGGAAGATCGACGACGCGATGGTCGCCTCCAAGCCGCGCTGCACGTCGGCGCACACGACGATGTTCACGGGGGCGTCGGCGACGCCGCCGGTCGCGCCGTGGTCGACGTCGGCGAGCATCCGTGGTGTCAGCCGGCCCTCCGAGAACGCCCGCCCGCGCGTGTCCCAGGCGCGCCGGGAGAGATCCCCGATCGCGGCGCGCGTCGCGTCGTCGCGGACGACCACGAACTCCCACGGCTGCTTGTTCTCCGCGCTCGGGGCGAACGTCGCAGCCGTGAGCAGGCGCACGATCGCGTCGTCGTCGACTGCTTCGGTCGAGAACGACCGGTACGCGCGTTGGCGCGCGACTACCGCGAAGAAGTCGTCGGTCACGTAGCGTCGCTCGTTCCGACGCGGACGAAGGAGTTCACGTACATGATGCGCAGGCTCGGACCCCACGCCCAGCGTTTGAACGCTTCCGACCGGGAGTCGCCGATGCGCTGCATCACGAGCGGGGTCATGGATCTGAACGCGGTCTCGGGATCGTCGGTGTCCATCTCGTAGAAGTGCATGAAGCGGGGATCGCTGCCGCTGACGTTCTCGTACGGTGTGATCATGCAGTAGCCCGGAACCGCAGCCTCCGCGATGTGACGGATGTGCACGAAGTCGGCCCAGTCGCGCAGCTCCTGTGCGCGCGCGTCGTCCTTGGGCGAGATCAGCACGAGCGAGAGCCCGATCGTCGGTCGGCCGGTGATGATGCCCTGCCCGGGACGCTGGTGGTGGCGGAAGTGATGGCCCGTGATGCCGGCCGGAGCATCCGGTGCGTGAAAGGTGTTGTCGACCTCGTAGACGCCGAGATGATCGAACTCGGAGATGACCGCCGGAAGGTCGGTGCGGTCGCGCTGCACGTTGCGCCACCAAGTGGCGCGCTGCACGCCCGCCCGGGCGAGGACGGCCGGGACGCGGTCGCGGGCGAACTCGTCGATCGGCTGATCGGTCATCTCGAGGTAGAGCCCGGGAGTGATGCGATCTTCCACGGTGCGGACTCTACGGCGCCGGAATCGGACGGCAGAGGAGCTGACTGGTGCCCATCGCCAGAAGCGCTCCGTCGCGAGACCAGACCCGTGCCTCGCAGCCGACGACGCCGGCGTTCGCGCTCACAGACGAGCCTTGCGCGAACAGCCAAGGTTCGTGGATCCGGGCGCGGTGGAACGTGCACGAGATGTCGATGCTCGGCGCGATGTATCCACTGTCGATGTGGAGCGTCGACACCGCGGGCCAGCCGAGCGTGTCGATGAGGATCAGCGACCGGCATGCGTCGACCCAGAGATCGTCGAACGTGGAAGTCGGCAGGAATCGGTACCACCGTTCGAAGCTGGGATATGCAGGTGTGCGGTCGAGCCACGCGTCACGGGAGCGCCACGATTCGGATCGCTCGTCGAAGTTCGACCAGAACCGGTACATCGGCTCGATGCCCTCTGCCTCGAGGCGCTCCGAGGTCGGCGGTACCGACTCGGGATCGAACGTCGCCGGATTGATCGCGAGCTCGTGCTCGAGGCCTTCCATCGGGGCGCACGTCCACACGAGCGCCCCGAAGATCTCGTCTCGGCCCTGTTTCATCGACACGCGCATCGACTCCGCGCGCTTCGTCGCGCGCAACGTCTTGACCTCGAGGAGGACGTCGTCGAAGCTCGCGACGCCGAGAAAGTGCCCGACGATGCTCACGGGCCGGCCGAACCGCGAATGCGCACCCGCGGCTCGGAGCGCGATCGACGCGATGTAGCCGCCGTTCGGCCCCCAGATCTCCCAGTCGCGCGACACCCGGGCCGAATAGCGCCCGACGCTACCCGTGACCTTGGTGTCGGTTGCGAGGTCGCCCATCGGCTTCTACGGCGCGAGCGGGCAGGCGTCGTCGAGGCCGAGCACGTGCAACGTGCGGCCGAGCGCCAGCCAGCCGCCGATGCACACGGTGAGGTCGAGGATCTCGGCGTCGGTGAAGGTCGCAGCTCGGAGCCGCGTGTAGAACTCGCCGTCGATCGTGTGATGATCGAGTGCGAACCGCTCGGCATAGTCGATCGCCAGACGCTCACGCTCGGAGTAACCGTCGTGCGTACGCCAGTCGAGAACGTGCGCGTAGTCGTCTTCGGTCACCGCGCCGGCGGCTCCGGGGGTGGCGCGCCACTGCTGGCAGATCACGCACCCGTTGATCTGCGCGATGCGCATCCGAGCGAGCTCGCGCTCGCGCACGGGAACGATGCTCTGGTCGTAGATCGCGTGGCTCAACGCGCCGGCGCCGATGCCCATCTCGGGCCGGAGTGCCCACACTCGAACCTCGGGATCGGATTTGCCGTCCGGAACGTCGATGTGCGGCACTACTGCACTCCCAACAGCGCGCACGGGTTGTCGCACGCCATGCGTCGGATCTCGGACTCGCTCAGCCCCTCTGCGTACAGGGCGTCAGCGTAGGTCTGCAAACCCGCGGCCGGGTGCGGATTGATCTTCTGGCCGAAGTCGGTCCCGAGCGTTATGTGCTCGACGCCGACCGCGCGTACCGTCTCGACCATCTCGGGGACGGTCCGGGTCGCGAGGCCGCCGATGCACGTCATGGCGCACAGCTCGATCCACGCGCCCAGGCCCGCCAGCTCGCGGCACTGGGCAGCCGTGAGGTTCGGGCCGGCGAGGTCTTCGGTCGCGTGGGTGACGAGCACCTTGCCCGCACGGGCGAACTCCTTCACGACCGCGTAGTGCTCCGCGGCGCTCACGTGACCCGTTGCCAGGATCGCGTCGTGTTGTTTGACCAGCGCGAGGATCTCCTGGGTGTCGGGCAGGAGTCGATCGTCGGCGTCGGTCACGACGATGCCGGGTCCGGGGATGCCGAGTTGCGCGGCGATGCCGTTCTCGAAGTCCTGGCGGCTGCTCAAGGTCGGAAGCCACACGACGCGGGCGCCCAGATCGAGCGCGACCTCGACCGCGGCCGGGTTCACGCCGCCGACCTCGCGGTCACAACAGATGCCGCCGAAGACCGAGGTGCGATCGCCGACCTCGCGCTGGACCGCCCAGGCGAGGGAGGCCGTGGGAGAGTCGTGCGACTTCAACACGACGGCGCGGTGGCCGGCCGCGGCGGCCTCGCTCGCGGCTTCGAACGCGTCGACCGACCGCTCGCGGTGAGGGTCCGGACCGAAATGGCAGTGCAGGTCGGCCGCGCCCGTGAGGTCAACGCTCATCGGAGTGGAGCTTACGCGTAGTCTCTGACGCCGATGTCAGCTTCGGTCTCGCAACCCGCCCCGTTCGTGCGCTCTCAACGCGAGCGACTCCGGGATCTGTAGCGCCGTCGCATGGATCTGTCGTTCGCCCCCGAAGAGCACGCCTTCGCTCTCGAAGTGAGGTCGTGGCTCGCCGACAACGTCGAGGTGCCCGCGCGGTTCGAGAATATTGCCGAGGAGGTCGAGTTCGGCCGGCGCTGGCAGTCGCGCCTCGCGGAGAGCCGTTGGGTCGGCATACATTGGCCGCGGGAGTACGGCGGGCGCGGGGCATCGCCGGTCGAAGTCGCGATCTTCAACATGGAGTACGCGCGCTCGCGCGCGCTGCAGCCGATCAACCGGGTCGGGATCAACCTGGCGGGGCCGACGCTGCTCGCGCACGGCACCGACGACCAGAAGGCGCGCTGGCTCCCGGCGATCCTCACAGCGGACGAGATCTGGTGCCAGCTCTTCTCCGAACCCGACGCGGGTTCCGACCTCGCGTCGCTTTCGACGCGCGCCCGACGGGTCGGCGACGGTTGGCTGCTCTCGGGCCAGAAGGTGTGGACCTCGTACGCCCAGTTCGCACGCTTTGGAATCTGCTTGGCCCGCACTGACCCGGAGGCACCGAAGCACAGAGGCATCTCGTATCTCGTCGTGGACATGTCGGCGCCGGGGATCGAGGTGCGGCCGCTCGTTCAGATCACGGGCGACGCCGAGTTCAACGAGGTGTTCCTCGACGAGGTGTTCGTACCCGACGATCAGCTCGTCGGCGGGTTGCACAATGGCTGGGCGGTGGCCAACACGACGCTTGCACACGAGCGCGGCACGGCGTTCCCGTTCAAGGAACAGGTCGTGCACGAGGTGTACCTCGACGAGCTCTGGCACCTCGCCGTGCAGCGAGGTCTGCTCGACGACGTCGACGTCGCCGACGCGCTCGCGCAGTCGTTCGTCGAGCTCCGGGTGCTGCGCCTGCACAATTGGCGGACGCTCTCGCGTCTGTCGAAGGGGATCGAACCCGGTCCCGAGTCGAGCGTCACGAAGCTCGCGTGGACCGAAATGACGCAAGCGATGTCGGCGCGCGCGCTCGACGTGGTCGGCGCCGCGGCGCCGTTGTGGTGGGCCGCGACGGACAATCCCGGTGGCGGCTTCTGGCAACGGCAGTGGCTGTGGTCGAAGGCGGCCTCGATCGCGGGCGGAACCAGTGAGGTGCAACGGACGATCATCGGCGAACGCCTGCTCGGCCTGCCGCGATAGTCCCGGGCACGCGAACGCCCGGCTGGCGTAGCCTGCTGGGCGTGAAGGTCGTCGGTTTCGATCATGTCGTGGTCAACACCTCGAACCCGGAGGCGCTCCTCGCGTTCTACTGCGACGAGTTGGGTCTCGAGCCGGTGCGAGTCGACGAATGGCGCAAGGGCGACGTGCTGTTCCCGTCGGTGCGCGTCACACCCGAGACCGTCATCGACCTCCTCCCCGCCGAGCGGACCGGCGAGAACATGAGTCATTTCTGTTTGGTGATCGAGCCGACCGAGCTCGACGCGCTTGCCGCGAGCTTCCCGAGCGCGCACCGCGCCGACGGCCTCTTCGGTGCGCAGGGCTACGCGTCGAGTCTCTACGTTCAGGATCCCGACGGGAACACGGTCGAGCTCCGATTCTACGACGCGATTTGAGCTTCTCGGAGGAGGAGCGAGCATGACTGCGACCGAAGTGTTGTTGAAGGAACGGGCCGCGTTGTGCGACACCCTCGAGAAGCACGGACCCGCCGCGCCGACCCTGTGTACCGGCTGGCTCACCCTCGACCTCGCCGCGCACCTCGTCGCGCGCGAGGCGCGCTCCGACGCGGCGGTCGGCCTCGTATTGCCGGGCCCGTTCGCCAAGCACCTGCAAAACGTGATGGACCACTACAAGGCACGCGGCTACGACCCGCTCGTCGCGATGCTCCGCACCGGACCACCCTGGATGCACCGGACCGGCCCGCTCGCGATCGCGAACGTGAACGAGAATTTCGTCCACCACGAGGACGTGCGGCGCGCGTCGGGGGAGGGGCCGCGCGCGATCGACGACGAGATGGACGCGATTCTCTGGCGCATGCTTGGTCTCGGCGCCCGCGTGTCGAAGAAGGCGGTCAGGGGCGCGGCGCTGACGCTGCGCACCCCCGACGGTCGACAGCGAGTGGTGTCGACGACCGGCGCCGCGGTGACGATGACCGGGGCGACCGGAGAGCTCACGCTGTACATGTCGGGACGCAAGGAAGCGGCCGCGGTCGCGATCGAAGGCGACCCCACCGCCGTCGCGATCGTGCACGCGGCCGATCTCGGCGTCTGAGCCTGGAACCCGCGCCTCGTCAGGAACGCAGGCCGAGCCAGTACGTGAAGCGCATCACCGCGACGAAGCCGAGCCGATCGTAGACGGGACGGCCGAGATCGCTCGCGATGAGCGTTGCGGGTTTCGACGGGTCGACCGCGGCCGCGGCGGCAGTGAGCGCGAGGCCGTAGCCGCGGCCTCTGGCCGATTCGAGCGTCGCGATGTTGTCGACGCGCACCAATCGATCACCGACGTATGCCGAGCCCGAGACGACGGGCTCGCCGTCGACATAGCCGACGAAGTGATGCCAGCCCTCGGCGTGGAGTGCCTTCGGCGTCATGATCGTGACGTCGGTCATCGGCTGCAGCTGGGGCGCGGGATAACCGTCGATCAGGGTGCGCTCGTAGTCGAACGCGGACCGGTCGTCGTCGACGCGCACGATGCGCAATTCGGTCGGGGCAGACGGGAATGGCTCGCCCGGTGCCCGGATCATGAGCGGGGGATGACCCATGCGCGTGAATCCGATGGGTTCCAGGTCGGGGGTCGGCCACGCGCTGTCGAGCAGGAACGGCACGGTGGGGCCGGTGTCGTAGAACGGCCGAACGTGATCGAGAACCGTCCGGATGTCGTCGATCGGCCGCTCGAGTACGGCGCGATTGCTGAACGGCAGGGGCGAGCCCGCGTCGATGAGCGTCACGACGTTCTCGACCCGCCCGATCCGGTCGCCTCGGGCCGCGCCGAACGCAGCGAACGAAGTCGCGTTGTCTTGTACGAAGTCGTTCAGGAGGTTGTCGCCCTGCGGACTCGACGGGCCGTATCCCGTCTCGAGCTCGGTCGTTTCGGTCATGCCCAGTAATCTTGCCCGCGGAGCCGAGTAGCGTCGAGGCGCGCCGACGGACGCCGCGCCGACGGATGCGACGCCGACGAACGACGCGAAGGGGGACGTTTCGTGAAAGAGCTCGTCTATCACCGCTTGCTGCTTCCGACGGTGGAGCGCCATGCCGACCGGCCGGGATTCATCGACGGCGATTACCACGCGACGTTCGGCGAGCATCTCGAACGCGTCATGCGCCTCGCGGGCGCGTTGCGAAGCCTCGGCGTCGGTCGGGGCGACCGGTTCGCGGTGATGGCGCTGAACGGTCACCAGTTCATCGAGTGCTACCACGCCGCCTTCCTCGGCGCGGGTGTCATCAACCCGCTGAACCTGCGCCTCGCGCCGAAGGAGCTCGAGTACATCCTCGCCGATTCGGGCACCAAGGTGTGCTTCACCGACCAGTTCTTCGCGCCCGTCGTCGAGAAGGTACGGGCGGCGGTGGGCATCGAACACGTCGTGATGATCGGCGCCGGTGACGCGCCGCACGACGTGGAGTACGAAGCGCTGCTCGCGAGTGCGACGCCACAGATCCCGGACGAACCCGACGAGGACGATCCCGCCGTCCTCATGTACACCGGCGGCACCACTGGTCTGCCGAAGGGCGTGTTGCTCGACCACCGCGCCGAGATGCTCAACCTCTACCACGTGATGCAGGTGTGGCGATTCAACGCGGACGACGTGTTCTTGCACCAGACGCCGATGTTCCACGCGGCGTCGATGGGTGGGATGCTCGGCGTTCCGGCGCAGGGCGGCGCGTCGGTGTTCCTGCCGTTGTTCGACCCGGGTCGGGTGGTCGAGTTGTGCGAGCGGTACTCGGTCACGCAGACGGTGATGGTGCCGACGATGATCGGCATGTTGTTGAGCCATCCCGAGTTCCGGCCCGAACGCCTTGCCACCCTACGTGCGCTCACATACGGCGCTTCCCCCATGCCGGGCGCGTTGCTCGAGCAGTTGTTGTCGACGTTCCCGGACCTCGACGTGTTCCAGGGCTACGGCATGACCGAGTCGTCTGCCGTCCTGACCGCGCTCGGTCCGGAGGAGCACCGCGCCGGCGGGCCGCGACTGCGATCCGCGGGACTGCCGTTGCCGGGTGTCGTGCTGTCGATCCAGAGCCACGACGGCGAGCCGGTCGCGCCGGGAGAGACCGGCGAGGTCTGCGCGCGGGCCGGCAACTTCATGCGCGAGTATTGGAACAGTCCTGAAGCCACCGCGGACGCGTTTCGCGGCGGGTGGTACCACTCCGGCGACGCCGGGTATCTCGACCCCGACGGATACCTGTTCCTCGTCGATCGGGTGAAGGACATGATCGTCACCGGCGGCGAGAACGTGTATTCCGTCGAAGTCGAGAACGCGATCGCATCACATCCGGCGGTGCTTCAGGTGGCGGTGATCGGTATCCCGTCGGAGAAGTGGGGAGAGGCGGTGCACGCGGTCGTCGTCATCGGCCAGGAGGCGACGGTGACCGAGGCCGAGATCATCGACCACACTCGCGAGTGGATCGCCGGCTTCAAGGTTCCGAAGTCGGTGGAGCTGCGAACCGAGCCGTTGCCGTTGTCGGGCGCGATGAAGGTGCTGAAGCGGGAGCTGCGGGAGCCCTACTGGGCCGGGCGCGACCGCGCCGTCAACTGACCGGCGACCGCGCGCAGATCTCGGGCGTGGTGCACGTCGCTCGGCGATCGCCGCGAGCTCGGTGCGGTGTGATCGACGCCGAGGTGCGCGCGGCGTAGGTAGATCGCGTGCATGCCTGCCGCACGGGGACCCTCGACGTCGCACGCCCAAGTGTCGCCGACGAACAGCGCGTCCTGCGGCGCGACGCCCAGCTGCTCCAGCGTGTGGGCATAGATACGGCGATGAGGCTTTCGGGCGCCGACCCAAGCCGACGAGACCACGACGTCGACGGCGCCCGTGAGCTTGGCCGATTCCACGGCCTCGTGCAGATCCCAGTCCCAGTTCGAGCAGATCGCAAGTGCGACGCCCCGCGCCCGGAGCTCGCGGAGCACGTCTCCGACTTCCTCGTACGCGTCGATGCGGCTGTGCGCCCCGATGTCGCGAACGCGCGTGATGAACACGTCCTGCGCGGCACTCGGGAGACCACACTCGCCGAGCATCGAACGCACCCGCGACTGCTGCCAGGCGACGTAGTGATCACGCGAGATCGAATGTTCGTCGTGCTCCGTTCCGTCGATCCCGTCGTTCCACCAACGCTCTCGCACATCGGCCGGGAGCTCGTATCCGAGCTCCATGACGAGCTCCTCCCACGACGGGCCCCAGTTGGTCGTCTCCGCGAGTGTGTTGTAGAAGTCGAACAGCACTGCCTTGACCATCTCTCGAGTCTCGCAGCAAGATGCGCTCCGCTGCGGACGATGCCGGTCAGCGGTCAAGTGGCCGTTTGCATCGCAAGAGGAGCTTGTGGTCGTTGTAGTACTCGATCCACCGCGCGAGCTCCGGTGCCGGGGCGACCGGCGAAGACTCGGCGCGGTCGGCGCTGGTGTGGCCCGACGCCGGAACGAAACCGATCCTGAGGCGCGCCCCGGCCACCTCGAACCCGGCCGCGCCGAGCACGCCGGCTACCTCGTCGATGCTGTAGAGCGCCGGGAGCTGCAACTCGTCCACGTGGGCACGATGCCAGTCGGCCATGAGCGGGCTTCCGGAATGTACGCCGATGACGGCGTAGTACGACCCGCCGGGCGCCAACGCCTCGAGGATCGCGTTCGCATGGGTCGACAGATCGTGGATCAGGTAGAGGACCTCGTGGCTGAACGCGACGTCGAAGCTCCCCCAACCGGGTGGCACGGAGTCGGCAACCTCGAAGCGCAAGGGTCGCGGCCCGGCGAGACGACGCGCATCGTCGATCGCACCCGATGCCGAGTCATAGCCACGACCCTCGGCGATCCCACACGCGTCGCTGAGAAGGCACAGGAAGCCTCCCCGATTGCACCCGGCGTCCAAGACCCGTTTTCCGGCCAGGTCAACGTCGATGGTGTCGAGCATCGCCTTCCAGACAAAGCCGTGCGCGTCCTGCATCGCCTCGTCCTCGACTGCGCCCCGCCAATACAACCGGCCCTCAGCCATGCGGCCAACCGTATCGCCCCGCTAATGGGTGACGGCCTGAAGTGTCGCGATCGAAGGATCCTGTCCTTGGTCGAGCAGAACCCCGAGCGCGCGATGTCGCGACTTGAGATACCGGTCGAAGAACGCGGTGACCGCGCGCAATGATGTTCGACCTCCTGCGTCGTTGACCAGCAATGGGACGTGTACGCCGTTCGTGACGGTGAGGAGAAATTTCGGCGCGTGCGCCTCGGCAAAAATCGGCGCACTGAGGGGCGCCGCGAAATCGAACGGCGGCGCGCCTCGCACGAGAAGCAGTGGCGTGGGCGGGTACGAGTAGGTGCCCGGAAACTCAGGAAGACCCGGGAACGCTTTCGCGCCCGAGACCGACACGACCGCGTCGATACGACGATCGATGCAGCAGGTGTCGTACCCGAGCGCGAGAGCCGCCGACCCCCCCAACGACAAGCCGAGGACCGCGATGCGGTGGCCGTTGATCGTGTGCTGATACACGCTGTGACGGTCGTGTGTCAGCCCGAGCAACGCGTCGATCACGAAGCTGACGTCGGCGGGCTCGTTCACGTAATCGGCCGGGTCAGGGCCACCGGGTGTGCCTTCACCCGTGAGCGGGAACTTCGGCATCACGACCACGTATCCCGCCGCGGCAACCTGCTCGAGGACCGGGACGTTCGATGCCGGGCCCGTGCTCGCGCCGTGCACCACTACGACCAACGGGAAGCGTCCCCGGACCGGGGGCGCGTCCGGTACCGGACCCGGCACGGAGCGCGAACGCGTCGGATACAACACAATCGTCCGCAAGGTCCGCGTCGGTGCGCCGGGCACGCCGTTGTGCGGCGCGGTCGGCCTCGTCGTATCGACGAACGTCTCGGTACGGATCCCCACCCTGTACACGGCCTCGGACCGCCCGGGTACCACCAACGGGCGCGACGCGGCCGCGACCGGCACGGGAGTGGCCACGGCGGACAACGCCACGGCGACCAGCACCACGATGGTCGGCTGCGTCCACGGCCTGCTGCCCGTCATGCCAACCCCCCGCACCATTTGGCGCAGGAAGCCTTCTCGACCCTCCCTATGCTGTCAAGCGTTCCCTACAGGTCGTCGACGCGACGATGCCTCCCGGGCGGGGGTGGGAGGCATCGCCTGCAGTTGATCTCGGGGACTCGGATGTTGGTACCGAGCCGCCCGGCAATTGTCTACCCAGGGGGCCGAGATGGCTAACCCTCATCGGCTCCAAGGTCGCAGTAATCCTCGGACTCTTCGCCCCTCTTTACGTCAGATTGCGCTTTACGTCAGATTGCGCGACCTGCCCCATGAGGTCCGCCCCAAAGTTGGGTCTACTCCACACGGGCCACGCGGCAAGGCCGGTGCGGTGTTTCGGCGGCGCCACTCGCTTGGCGTTCGGTGCGCGTTCCGCGTGTCGTCTCCCGATGGCCAATGGGCCTCGTCTCGCCATGAGGTGTTACTACCCGACACGCCGAGCGACTAACTCGACGCGACGTCCGCCGGCCGCTCGAGCACGCTGGAGGGGGTTCGTCACGAAGCGCGCGGCGGCGTCGTGCATACGTGCACGAGAATGGTTTCGTTCGCGACCAGCTTCGTTCGGATCAATCCGTTCGCGGTTTCGCTCTGCTCGACGACGACCGCGAAGTTCGAGGGATGCTCGACGCGCGTCGCGCACGCAGGACACAACGTGCTCGCCACTACCCGATCTTCGCCGCCGGTGCACCCATGGTCGACGTGATCGACCCCGCCGACGCCAACACCGGACGCTCGAGCGCGTGCCGGTCGCGGTAGCCGTCCGCGAGGGACGCCGCGCGACAAAGTGCGAGCAGGCAGAGCCCCATCACCACGTACACGAACGCACCGAGATCGAACCACATGAGCATCCGGTTCCTCCTCTTCTCGCTGCATCGTTGCGGAGTGCTCCGCGGGCATCTCGCTGAGCGTGTTGATACCGCCCCAACGGTGAGGAGGGGCAGCGACACGCCATCGTGGGCCCGGCGTCGCCTGACGCGCTGTCCGGGTTGCGCGATCGAGTCTTCTCGCCGAGTTACGAGACCCGGTGCTACTCGATCGCGCGGGCGTCGGCTTCGCGGAGGCGGTGTGCCGTACCGGCGAGCATCTTGCGGGCGAAATCGGGCACATCGTCGAGCAGACCGGCAAATTCGCGCTGGCCGACGACGACCAACTCCATGTCGGTGTCGGCGACGACTGTTGCGTTGCGGGGAGCATTTTGGAGGAGCGCCAGTTCACCGAAGCCGCTCCCGGGTCCGAGGGTCGCGATCTTTCGGCCCCGGCGGCTCACGCGGGCCGTGCCGTCGAGGATCACGAAGAACGCGTTGGCGTCGTCGCCTTCGGTCACGATGGTCTTGCCGGCCGGAACCCGCATGTTCTCCGACCGGCGTGCCACCCTCTGGAGGTCTTTGCGGGAGCAGGCCGCGAAGAGCGTGATGTGTTGGAGGTGATCGATGAGGTCGTCCCGGCGAGCCACAACCGAAAAGCTATCCGCGCGCCGATGCGGCGTGGGCTGATGCGCTCCGACGCCGGTCCCTGGGATCTCGAATCTCAAGCCCGGCGCCTTCGAGACCGATGCAATGATCGGACCCGAACCCGCTGTCGGGCCCAGATGATTGACCGCACGACAGATCCGGCCCTCGCAACGAAGCGGGGGCCGCCTCTGGCGAGAGGGCGTTGGTCGCGGGAGACTGCCCGGCGCCGTGCGATACCGGCACTGCGCCGGTTGGCGTACTACCCAACAGATCGTCCCAACGAGATCGTCTGCGTGGCGATGAAGAGGGAGATGGCGCTATGGCTCAACCCCTGGACGTGAGGCGTCTGTTAGCGACCGGGAAGCAGATCACCGAGACCGGCCGCTCCCAGGCCGTACAACTCGGGACCGATCTCGTCGAACAGGGGCGCCAGGCAACCGACCAGATCTCTTCGGTCGTCGACGAGCTCGTCAACCGTGGCGGCCGGGAACGCATCGAGGAAGTGCGCCAGACCGTTCGGGGCGAAGTGCAACAGCCGCTCCGGATTCTCGCCACGCAAGGTCAGCTCGTCGCCGACCGCATTGCTGGCGCCGTCGAAGACCTCCGAGCGGCCGTACGGGACGAGGTGCAACGCCAGATGAGCACCCTCGGTCTGGCGACGAAGGATGACCTCGTTGCGCTTCGGCGTGCGCTCCGAGACGATCTCGCGGCACTCGAACTCCAGTTGGAGCGCCTGCGCCCATCACCGACCGGGAGCGACGAAGGCCTGCGCCGAGCCGACGCCTCGGAAGCAACGCCTCCGCACCAACGCGCGATGAGCATCGAGTCGCCGAACGGCTGAAGGCAGCCCCGTCGGACGGCTCGAATCGGTCGCGCCGCGACCAGGCGTCACGTCTCGGGCAACGCGGCCAGCACCTCCTCGATCGAGGCGTGGTCGGTGCTATCGGAGTCCATGTGCTCGTAGCGCACGCGATCGCCGGCGCCGATCACGAAGGTCGCGCCGATCTGCCGCACGCGCTTTCCGGCCTTGTGGACGTGATATCCGCGCTTCGACGTCTCCCGGCTGGCTTTCCACGTGCGGGGGTGGAGGAGTTGGAACCAGTTGAGGGTTCGCAACGACGCGGCCTGAGCCGCCGACGCGTCGTCGTCGACGAGCACGAGGAAGGGGATCCGCTCTTCGCGCGCGAAGGCTTCGGCGTAACGGCGGTCACCCGTTCCGACCGCGACGATGTCGGCACCCCGGGTCTGGATCTCGTCGTAGCGCTCGCGCAACTGCGCGGCATGCTCGCGGCAGTGCAGTCAACCGAAATGTCGCAGGAACACCAATACGATCGGCTGGTCGCGCCAGAGATCACCGAGCCGGTGGAGCGCACCCGTGTCGTCGGCGAGCGATGTGTCGGAGAGGGCGACGAGATCCACCTGCGAGAGCCTAACCGGGCCGCCTGCTCGTCAGCTTCGACAGCCCGGCGAGATCTCGACAGGCGCGGATCGCGAGCGCGACGATCGTGAGCGTCGGGCCGTAGCCGGTCGAGGTGGGGAACACCGACGAGTCGGTGCACACCATGTTCTCGACGTCGTGGAACCGCTGCCACCGGTCGACGACGCTCGTCGCCGGATCGTCGCCCATGCGGCAGGTGCCCATGATGTGCCGCGACATCGAGGAGCTCCGGCGTCCGGCCCGGCTGCCCTCGAGCGGCGGCGAGGTCGCGGCGAAGGTCGACACTGCGCCGGCCTCGCGCATCACGGCTTCGAGCTTCGGTGCGAAATAGCGCGACGCGACGACCTCGTGCGGGTGGACGTCGTACGTTGCCCGCCCGGCCGGAAAGCCGCGCACGTCGCGAATCGACGGATCGAGGTCGACCCGGTTCGTGACCTGCGGCAGGTCTTCGCCCTGGATCGTGAACGCCCACATGCGATCGCGCATCGAGGAGTCGAGCATCTCGCGGGTGTGAGCGATACCGGGCGAGGTGTACACGCCTTCCATGATCGGGCTCCCCCCACCGCCGTGCTCGGTCAGCCCGCCGCGGAAGTAGGGGAGTCCGTGTGCGCGCGCGAACGCGCGCACGTCGTCGTCGACGATCATGTGATCGTCGTGCAGATGCGTGACCGACCGACCGCGGTGGCCGTGCAGACCGAACGGGAACTGGCCGATCACGAAGGTCTGGAAGTGGTACATGAGGTACCGCCCGACGAGACCGGAAGCATTCGCGACCTCGGACCGCAAGAGCAATCGGGGTGTTTCCCACGCGCCGCCCGCGATCACGACGACCCGCGCGCTCACCTCGTGGGCGTTGCCGTCGAGGTCGAGGTAGCGCACACCGCGCGCCTTCTTCTCAGCCGCGTCGAGCAGCACGCGCTCGACGTAGGAATCGGCGCGGATCTCGCACCGCCCGGTGCGCAGGGCGTTGCGCAGCGGGGCGATGGGATCGCCCTTCGCCTCGATCGGACATCCGTAGTACGCGCAGAAGCCGCAGGTGTTGCACGCGGGTCGTCCGTCGTAGGGCACCGAGTTCACACCGGTAGGGGCGCGGTACGGGTGCAATCCGAGGCGGGTCGCGGCACTGGTGGTGAGCACCGCGCCGAACATGTCGGCGCCGGGTGGCATCGGGTACGGGCCGCTCCGCCACTCGGCGAAGGGATTCGCGCCCGCTTCCCCCGCGACGCCGATCAGTCGCTCCGCCTCGGCGTAGTACGGCTCGATCTCGTCGTAGTCGACCGGCCAGTCGACGACGTCGGCACCGTCGATCGGACCGAGCTCGGAGCGCGCCTTGAAGTCGACCGCGCGCAAGCGCGGGAGCTTGCCGTCGGCGTGGAATCCGCCGCCGCCGACGGTCGACGGCAGATTGTTCACTTCTCCCGCGAAGAGACGCTCACCGTCGCGGTCGTCGCGCCGGTAGGTCCGCGGCTCGAGGAAGGGATCGGGTCCGAGGAAATAGCGACGTTGCGACTTGATCTCGTCGTTGGATACGTGGCCCAGTCCGGCGAAGGGCGCGTCGAGTGAGAGGAGATGATTGCGACCCTTCTCGAGCATGATCACCGACCAGCCGGCGCTCGTGAGCACATCGGCTGCGGTCGCGCCGGCCGGTCCGCTTCCGACGATGACCGCGTCGCAATCGCGCGGCTCAGTCACGGCCGCTCACCTCGTCGTCGCTGTAGCCGCGGGGCTGCACGTCGCCCTCCCAGCCGATGACCCTCCAGCCCGCGAGCCCGCGATTGCCGCCGTACTCGGGCGGGCCGTAGGCGCCCTCGCACGCGTGGACGTAGAGCACGCGGCGAAGCTCGCTTTGCGCATCGAGTCTTCGTTCCTGCTCCGCGTCGTCGACATCGCAGAAGTCGGCGCCGAGGGCGCTGATGCCGTCGCGGTAGATCTCCTGCCACCCCCGCGTGGGGCCGTTGAACTCGCGCTCCGGGATGCCCTGGGAGCCCTCGATACGCGTACGCCAGGCGAGCTCTTCGTGCCGCGACAGCGCCATGAACCGCGCGAACGACGCGTCGCCGCCGAATCGGCCGCTGAACGGCCCACCCGCGAAGATCAACGGCGGATCGAATGTGAACGCGCCGAGGAGCTTGTCGACGTAGTCGGCGACGCCGAGCGCGGCGCCGCCCGGATGGCCGTCGAGCGGTGGGATGAGCCGGTCGGCCGCGGCCGCAACGACGCCGTACTCGTGCTCCGACAAGAAGTACGGCACTACCGATGAAGGTGGCGATGAAGGTGGTCTTTAGGCGCGATCTTGAGGAGGATCTTGGCCAGTGCGTCGAGGTCGCGGGGGCTCAGCGCGCGCAGGATGTCGGGTGCCTCGTACATGCGGGCCTCCACCTGGCTGCGTATCTTCGCGCCCTTCTGGGTAAGGGCGACCGTGCGAATTCGCCGGTCGCCCGGGTGGGCGCGGCGCTCCGCGAGCCCGTGCTCCTCGAGCCGGTCGACGAGCCAGGTGACGTTCGACGCGTCGCACTTCCAGGCGCCGGCCAGCGAGCTCATCGATTGGGGCACGTCGGGGTCGAGCTGGAGGAGCGCGTGCATGGCTCCGGGATTCAGCCCGAACGACGCCGCCAACGCGGGGAACTCTTCCTTGCGCACCATCATGATGGCGGTGAGCAGCCGCCACGCCTTGTCGGCAGGGTCATAGACCGGGACCGACTCGGTGCTCATTCCCGGATGGTACGGCTGTTCACTCGATGTTTCAAGTACATCGAAGGTTGATGACATAGATACTTGACTTCATTCAAGCAACTGTGAGAGGGTGAACCCATGACGGACGCCATCATCGTCGAAGACCTCCAGAAGCGCTTCGGCTCGGTTGTCGCCCTCGACGGCGTCAGCTTCGCCGTGCCGACCGGCACCGTGCTCGGGCTGCTCGGCCCGAACGGCGCGGGCAAGACCACGTCGGTGCGCGTGCTCACCACGATCCTGCGGCCGGACTCCGGCCGGGCCGAGGTGCTCGGCATCGATGTCACCCGCGATCCGCAGGCCGTGCGAGAGCGCATCGGGCTCGCAGGGCAGTATGCCGCGGTCGACGAGAACCTCACGGGGCACGAGAACCTGCGCATGGTCGGCCGGCTCACGCACCTGTCGAAGCCGGTTGTGCTCGCCCGGGCCGGTGAGCTGCTCGAACGGTTCTCGCTGGCCGACGCCGCCGACCGCCCGGTGCGCACCTACTCCGGAGGCATGCGGCGCCGGCTCGACCTCGCGGCGGCGCTCGTTCACCGGCCGCCGGTCCTGTTCCTCGACGAGCCGACCACCGGCCTCGATCCGAGCGGTCGCCAGGACCTCTGGGGTGTGATCGAGGGTCTGGTGCGCGAAGGCACGACGTTGCTGCTCACGACCCAGTATCTCGAAGAGGCCGATCGCCTGGCCGACAACATCGTCGTGATCGACCACGGTGGCGTGATCGCGGAGGGAACGTCGTCGGAGCTGAAGGCGACGATGGGCTCGACGATCGTCGAGGTGGGCTTCGCCGATCCTGCGATCGCGCAACGCGCGCAGGCCGAGCTCGCGCGTATCGGTTTGTGCGACGTCGGTTCCGCCTCGACGCTCGTCGAGCTCAAGGTCGATGACGGCGCCCGGGTCGTGCTCGACGTCGTGCGCGCCCTCGACCACGCCCACCTCGAGCCGCTCACGTTGAACGTGCGCGAACCGACGCTCGACGACGTCTTCCTTTCGCTCACCGGCCACAAGGCCGAAGAGCCCGTAGCCGAGGACGAGCCGGTCGACGCCGGCCGCCGGCGGACCCGAGGTGCAGCATGACCGCAATCGCGATTCCGACCACGATCGAGCGCCCGAAGCACGGCGCGTTCGGCTGGGCGGTGCAGGACGCGCTGACGGTGACGTGGCGGAATCTCGTCGCGATGAAGCGCACGCCGCAGGTGCTGGTGTTCTCGACGATCCAACCGATCATCTTCGTGCTGATGTTCCGTTACGTCTTCGGCGGCGCGATCCGGATACCAGGCGTCGATCACTACGTCGACTACCTGATGCCGGGCGTGTTCGCACAGACGGTCGTGTTCGGGTCGATCCAGACCGGCGTGGGTCTGGCGGAAGACCTGCACAAAGGTCTCATCGAGCGATTCCAGTCGCTCCCGATGGCGCGCTCCGCTGTGCTCGCCGGGCGGACGCTCGCCGATCTCGTTCGCAACGTGTTCGTCGTCTCCTTGATGGTCGGCGTGGGATTCATCGTGGGCTGGCGCATCCATACCAGCGTGTTCGGCCTGATCGGCGGCGTCGCGCTGATGTTGCTGTTCGCGCACTCGCTCTCGTGGGTCTTCGCGCTGGTCGGCTTGTCGGCGGCCAACGCCGAGGCCGCGCAGGCCGCGTCGTTCCCGATCCTCGCCCCGCTCGTGTTCGCATCGACGGCGTTCGTGTCGGCCGCCTCGATGCCCGCGCCCCTCGAGTGGTTCGCGAACCACCAGCCCGTGTCGATCGTGATCGACGCAGTACGGGCGGTCACGTACGGCGGGCAGTTCGCGTCGACGGGGAAGGTGCTCGGCGCGATCGCCTGGAGTGTCGCCATCATCGTGGTCGCGGCGCCGCTCGCGGTGCGGATGTACCGCCGGAAGGTCTGACGACCGACGGTGAGCAACTCGGACGAGGCGCGGGGCGTGTTCCGGCAGATCTACGCGTCGGATCACTGGAAAGGCGGATCCGGCGAAGGCTCCGAGGTCGCGGTGACCGAGGCGTATCGACGGGTGCTCGCGGCAGTCCTGCGGGGCCGCGACGTCGAGACGGTGGTCGACGCGGGTTGCGGCGACTGGCAGTTCTCACGATTGGTCGACTGGTCCGCGACGCGATACCGAGGCTTCGACATCGTTCCCGAGGTCGTAGAGGCCAACCGATCGGCATTCGGATCCGAAGACGTCCGGTTCGATGTCGCCGACATCCGTACCGAGGAGCTTCCCCCCGCGGATCTCCTCATCTGCAAAGACGTACTCCAGCATTGGGACGAGCAGTCGATCCGCGCGTTCCTGGCTCGCCATCTCCCGCGCTATCGGTACGCACTCGTCACGAACGACATCGCGAGCGTCCACGTCAGCCCCGACGCGCTGAACCGCGATATCCCGATCGGGCACTGGCGCACCCTCGATCTCGAACGTGAGCCGTTCGCGTTACGAGCGCAGTGGCGCTTCGACTACGACATCAGAGGAGAATGGACGAAGCGCTGCTTGCTCTTCGTCCGTCGTCGGAGCCGCGTGCGCGCCGCCCTGGTGCGGCGATCCGCACTTCACGCGTGCCGGGAGCTGTCATGAAGGACTTCAGCCGAAGTTGACGCGCACGCTGCGGAGCGCGTGCGGCGGAACGGGCAACTCGACTTCGCTTCCGTGATGGGTGACGAGATGCTCGACGGGTTGTTCGTCGAGCCCGACCGGCTGCACACGGCGGACCTCGAGGCCGAAGCGCAGCCGGGCCGGTTCGGATTCGTCGGTCGGGTTCAGCACGCGCACGACGACGCCGTCCCCGTCCTGTGCGGGTTTGCACGCCGAGAGCACGCAGCGACGGGCGTCCAGCTCGAGCAAGGAAGCGCCGCCCGCGAGGAGGGGAGCGGCGCCTCCGAGCACGCCGCACAGGCCGATCTCGGCGGCGCACGCGTCGGCGGGACTGCGGGCGAGGCTGACGGTCGCGGCCACCCGGCCCTGCGTCTGCGCGCCGGGGGCCATCATCTCGGGCCCGGCCGGGAGCGGGCGGGTCCGAAGCTCGATGCGGGCGAGGGCGCCGACACTGCGGACGAGCGTGACGAGGATCTCTCCCGAAGGAGTGACCTCGGCCTCGGGCAGGCCGGGCGCACCGACGACCAGACCGTTCGCCGCGATCCAACCCTGCTGCGGGAAGGTGCGCGGTGCGGGGTGCACCCAACGGCCGTCGTCGACCGGAGCGGTCGTGCGCTGGGCGGTATCGAACGTCGTCGCGGCGTCGAAGCGCTCGACGCCCGCTCCGGTCGGGAAGCGGAGGCGCAGCCGGTGGTCGGGGGCGCGATTGTCGAGCTCGACCTCGCAACGTACGAACGGCACACCCGGCGCGACGCGCGCCTCCACGGTAAGCGTGCCGATCCCGACGAGCTCACGCGCCACACGGAGCCGGGCGATTCCCGACTCGTGCCGCGTGCGGCGCACGTCGAGGGCGCCGACCTGCACCTCGCGGACCGGATCGAGATCGCAGTCGTAGGAATCGCCTCGGTCGATCGCGTCCTCGATGCCGAACAGCCCGGTGTAGACGCGATCGCCGATGGTGACCGACATCGAGCCGTCGGCGCCGGCCACGACGCGGATGTCGCCGGCTTCGATCTCGCGGCCGTCATCGACATCGTCGATCGACGCGTCGGCCGGCGCGAGCGCGTAGCGCCGACACCCGAGTGCGGGAACCGCGGTGGCGACGAACTCGACGTCGAGGCCCCCGATCCCCGGAAGGAAGCGCACCCGCGCCGGGTCGTCGCTCGTGACGAGACGCGCGGCGCGGCCATCGATCGTGACGCCCAGGAACGACGGCATCGCGAGTGGATGGATGTCGAAGCGGGTGACGCTGGCCCGCCACGGCGGGAAGGCATCGAGCGGAACCCGCACCACATCGGTGCGGGTTTCGGCCGACGCGTTGAAGACGACGACCGCCTGCTCGTCGTGCCAGGGTGTGTCACGCGTGAGGTTGGCGCCCGCGAGCCGTTCGAGCACGCGTTGCAGTGTGGCGCGTCCGAGACCCTCGGCGTCGTCGTAGCGCGCCACCATGCGCTCGTGGACCGGATCGATCGAGCAGCCGCAGATCGAGTCGTGCGCCTGGTTGCAGAGCAACGCGCGCCAGGCCTGCTCGAGCGCGGGCCGTTCGTCGGCAAGACCGAGCGTCGCCGCGAACGCCGACCACGGCTCGACCCACCCGGTGAGCAGCGTCTCGACCGCGCGGTTGCGCAACTTCAGCGGCATCCGCGCCGACCACACGCCGGGCAGCAGGTTGGTCGTGCGCGCGCCCACGAGCGCGCCCGACCACTCGACGAGTGCCGACCGCTCGGGCAGCCGTCCGGCGGCGTCGTCGAGGAGCACGCGTTGCGCGCCCAGTGACGCCGCGACGTCAGCCGTCGACGTGTCGGCCGGCAAGTGGTCGAATCCGTTCATCAGCAGCACCGGTTCCACGCCCGCCGCGAGCAGCCGATCGATCACCACGCGGAGCCGGGCGACGGTGGCGGCGAGGTCGTTGTCGGCGTCGAGCCCGCCGGCTGCGAAATAGCCCTCGGGCAGCTGCCAGGCCCGCACCGCGCTGCCGTCGGGCGCGCGCCAGACGTACAGCGGACCGAGCGTGTCCAGCTCGGCGCCGTTGCCCCGCCAGTAGACGAACGGGTCGAGGCCGAAGCCCGAGAGGAGCTGGGGGAGCTGCGCGGGATGACCGAACGAGTCCGGGACGTACGCGACGGTCGACACCGGCCCGATCGCGCCCGCGATCGCGCGGCCGACCAGCAGGTTGCGAACGTGCGTCTCACCGCTCGGCAGGAGCGAATCGGGCTGTACGTACCACGGCCCGGCTGCGAGGCGGCGGGACTGCAGTCCCGCGGTGAGCGCGGCGCGGCGTTCGGGTCGCACCTCGAGGTAGTCCTCCAGCACGATCGCCTGCCCGTCGAGCACGAAACGAAAGCCCGGGTCGGTCTCGAGTAGATCGAGCACCGCGTCGACCGCGTCGACGAGCCGGCCCCGGAACACCTCGAACGGGCGGTACCACTCCCGGTCCCAATGGAAGTGGGAGACGAGCAGGAGCTCGCGCGTCACACCGAGATGACGTAGTTGCCGAGGCCGTCGAGGGTCGCGGTCGCGTCGGGAGGCAACACCACGACGGTGTACGGCTCCTCGATCAACGCGGGACCGTCGACTGTGGCGCCTTCGCCGAGTCGGGTTCCGTCGTAGATCGGCGTGTCGACGAACCTGTCACCCCAGAACGCGGGGCGGGTGCCGCTCCGGGCCTGGCTCGCGTCGGCCAGCGCGCCGGTCTCCGCGAGGTGATCGGGTTTGGGTGTGTTGCCGCGCGCGATGACCCGAACGCCCCGCATGAGCGGTTGCTGCGAGCGGAAGCAGAACCCGCGCTCGGCCAGGTGTTGGTCGTGGAAACGTTCCGCCAGGTCGAGCAGGCCCGGCTCGTCGAGTGCAACGCCCTCGGGGACGGGGACGCTCATGTCGAAGTTCTGGCCCGGGTAGCACATCTGCGCGTACAGGTTGCGTTCGACGTCGGCGGGGGCGACGCCGGTGGGATCGAGCTCCTTGTCGACCTCTTGCAGCAGATCGGTGAGAAAGTCGCGCACGCGGCCGAGGTCTACTTGCGAAAGGGGAGTGACATACGACCGCACGAGATCGACGACATAGTCGGCAACGAGTACGCCGAGCGCGCTGAACGCGGGTGCGGCCTTGGGCACGATGATCCGGGCGACACCGAGCTCGCGCGCGATCGCGCCTGCGTGCACTGCGCCGTTGCCGCCGAACGCGATCAGCGCGAGCTCGCGCGGGTCGGCACCGTGACCGGCGAGCACCTTGCGCGTCGCGTTCGCCATGTTGGCGTTCACGATGCGCTCGATGCCCCACGCCGCCTCGGTAACCTCGATTCCGAGGAGCTTGGCCACGTGTTCGTTGATCGCGGTCCGGGCGGCCGGCACGTCGAGGTGCATGCGCCCGCCCGCGAAGCCGTCGACGGGCAGGTAGCCGAGTACCGCGTCGGCGTCAGTCACGCTCGGCTGGGTGCCTCCGCGCCCGTAGCAGGCCGGCCCCGGCACGGAGCCGGCCGATTCGGGTCCGACGAGCAGTGCGCCCTGCCGAACGCGCGCGAGCGATCCGCCGCCGGCCCCGACACTTTGCACGTCGACCATCGGCAACCCGATGTAGTACCGGTACCGCCAGTTCCAGTCGGTCTTGATCTCGGGACGCCCGTTGCGGACGAGGCAGATGTCGAAGCTCGTACCACCCATGTCGACCGCGACGAAGTCGCCGATGCCGGCCGACCGGGCCGCGACGGTCGCGCCCATCACGCCGCCGGTCGGTCCGCTCGCGAGCAGCGTGACCGCGCGCCGCGCCACGTAGTCGGGCGGCATGACGCCGCCGGTCGATTGCATGATGAGCAATGGCCCGAGATAGCCGGCCCGGCGCAGCTTGTCCTGGAGGTTCTGGGTGTACGTGGCGATCCGCGGAGCTACGTAGGCGTTCACCAAGGTCGTCGAGACCCGCTCGAACTCGGGACCGCGCGGCATGACCTCGTGCGAGAGCGAGATGTGCTCGACGTCGGGGAACTCCTCGAGGACGATCTCGCGCGTGCGGCGCTCGTGCGCGGGGTTCACGAACGAGAACAGGTACATCACCGCGATCGACCGAACGCCCAGCTTCTTCAGGCGTTGCACACCGCGCCGTACTGCGTCCTCGTCGAGGGCGAGCAACGGGCGACCTTCGAAGTTCATGCGTTCCGGAATCGGGATGCGCGCCCGCCGGCGCGCGATCGGGATCGGACCCGGGTAGTTGGGGTCCCAGATCTCTTCTTTGTGGCACCGGCGCAGCTCGATCTCGTCGCGGTGGCCCTCGGTCACGAGCAAGCCCGTGGGGGCGCCGTTCATCTCGATCATGGTGTTGTCGGCGGTGGTGGTGCCGTGGACGAGAATGTCGAGGTCGCGACAGAACGCATCGAGCTCGACACCGAAGCGCTCGGCGAGCTGTTCGAGCCCGTTCATCACGCCGGTCGACTGATCGTCGAGTGTCGTGGGTGTCTTGTCGAGCACGATCTCGCCCGCGGGTGTGACGCAGATCAGGTCGGTGAAGGTCCCGCCGACGTCGACTCCTACGCGGAAACCCATGTCAGGCTCGGTCGGCTCGCATCCGTTCGCGCAACGCGTGCGTACCGACCTCGTCGACCTCGAGCGTGAGCTCTTCGAGTGAGCCCTCGAGGACGACGCCGTAGTCGCGACTCGCGCCGGCGACCGAGACGTACTCGTCGAGCACGTCGTCGAGCACGGCCTGTGGATCGCGAAGCAAAGGATCGCCCCAACCGCCGCCGCCGCCGTAGTCGTACATGATGCGCTCGCCGGCATGGATCGGCACCCAGTCGGCGGTGTGCTTCACCTTGAACTCGTCGTCGCTGCGGTAACGGATGATCATCTCGTTCGGTGAGCCGTCGGCGCCCCCGCAGATCCCCGGCATCGGATACTTCATGCCGACGACGTAGGTGTACACCTTGGCGTCGACGACGACTTCCTTTTCGTAGTGCGAGCCGCAGATACCGCGCCACTGACCGGGGCCGCCGCCGTCGGTACGGTAGTCGCGGCTCCATTGCACGTGCGGATAGAGCGACTCGTTGATCTCGGCGGTCGCCTTCCACAAGTTGCCGAAGCTCGCGTTGAGCGCGCCCCAAGCGTCCATGCCCTTGGAGGCATTGCACCAGCCCGAGTACACCTCTGCCGAATGATCGGTGAACGATGCGCCGGTGCGCGGGTCGACGCCGACGATGATGGTCGGGATGCCGGTCTTGTAGGTCTGGGGAACGGCGCGGTCGGGGAGCACGTACTGCATCGCCTTGGCGATGACCTCACCCACGTCGGCGCCGGGATGGTGGGTTCCGGCCGAAACCGGCTTGCCCGGTTCCGGGTTGAGCAGGCAGCCCTTCGGCACGACGAGCTTGATCTGCTCGAAGAATCCCTCGTTCTTGGGGATCTCGGGATCCATCATCGCCGCGATCTGGCCGACCGTGTAACCGCGCGTATTGCCGAACGTCGACCACGACTGCAACTCGTTGCGAGTGTCGGTGCCCGTGAAGTCGATCGTCAGCTCGTCGCCGGCAACGCTCACCTTCACGTGGAGGTGGATGTCGGGATTGCCGAGCGGGTCGTGGTCGACGTAGGAGTCGGCTTCGTACTCACCGTCGGGCCATTGCGCGACCTCCTCGCGGAAGCGCCCGGCCGCGTAGTCGATCATGTAGTCGACGGATTCCTCGATCGCCTCGACGCCGTAGCGGTCGATGAGCTCCCCGAGCCGTTGCGCGCCCAGTTGCGCGGAGCCGATCTGCGCGTGCAGGTCGCCGATGTAGCTCGGGATGCGGTTGTTCGCCTGCAGCGCGTACAAGACGTCGCGCCGCTCGACGCCGCGGTCGAGCACCTTGACGACCGGCCAACGCACACCCTCGCCCCAGATGTCGGTTGCGGTGATGTTGTAACCACCCGGCACGCCGCCGCCGGTATCGCCGTGGTGACACTGGATGCTCGCGATCAACACCATGCGCCGCCCGCCCGGGGCCGCGGGGTCGGATGCGAACACCGGGGCGAACACGTTGTAGTCGGGGAGATGGCCCCCGCCGTGATACGGATCGTTGGCGACGAACACGTCGCCCTCGCGGAACTCCTCGATGCCGAGGAACTCGAGCGCGAAACGCACCGGCAAGGTCGATGTGAGCATGAACTGTGGGATGCCGACTGAAAGTGCCGCGAGCCGGCCGCGCGCGTCGAGGACCGTGGCGTTGCGCTCGTTCGACTGGTTGAGGATCGGGGTGGTCGCGGTGCGCGAGACGTACTCGGCCATCTCGAAGCAGACCGTTTCCATCCCGCCGCGGATGACCTCGGCCGTCACGAGATCGACGGTGGGCGCATCGGAGATGCGGCCGCGGCTCCCGGCGAGGCGCACCAAATCGACGTTCGTCATCGGTTCCCCCTCACGAAACTGACGCAGACGTCAGCAAACGGAAGTGTAGACCGCGCCCTCGCCCGCGACCAAGGAGCCGAACGCCGTGCCGGCGCCGCGGCCGGGGCGCGCGGTCGGCTCAACCGGTGGGAACGGTGAAGCCCGTGCGCGCGGAGGCGCGGCAGTCGTTGATGCTGACCGCGAGGCTTTCTTGCTGGATGGTGGCGTCGAGGCCCGCAATCTTCAGGGCCATGAAATCCTTCAACTGTGCCTCGGATGTCTTCAGCGCGTCCAGGATGCACGCACGAGCAGTCGCGTCGACCTGGACGTTGACGGAGCGCAGCACCAGCGATGGGAGATCGACGCACGCTGCCACCAGTCCGATCAACGCGTGTGCAGCTTCGATGTCGGCATGTCGCTGCAGCACCGAAAGTGCCAGGAATCGGCGGGCGCCGGGGTCGGTCGCGAACCGACCGGCGAGGCAGGAGACCGTCGGGCCGTCGGTGACCTTCAAACCTTGCGCGAACCCCATCGCGACCGCGCCGCCGACCTTGCAGTGTTGCAGCGCGGTACCGATGCTCACCCCCTGATCGTCGGACAGGGCGGGCAGCGCGGTGAGCGTGCTGTTCGGGTCGCGCAAGTCGGTTGGCGTGAGGTCGGCGGCGACGAAGGCCGGGGCGCCGTATCCGTGCACGATGGCCGTCGCGATGCACCGGACGGCCGTCGCGCCGACCTCCGGCTTGGTGGCTTGGGACTGCGCGCTCACGACCAGCGCGTCGATGTACGGACGCTCGGATGCCGCCGTCGAAACCGGGCGCGGTGGAGCAGCAGGCGAGACCTGCGCGGTGTTCCAGTCGGTGCCGCCGCAGCCGCCCAGGACGACCAGGACGACCAGGACCGCGAGAGCAGGCGCGATTCGGCGCATGCCTACACAAACGGCACGCGCGCGGCCCGAGTTGAGACCCACAGTGGTGGTCGCCGGACGAGATTCGCTCTGCAACTGGGCGAACACACCACAACCCGCGACAACCCGCGACAACCCGCGACAACCCGCGACGGACGGGAACGATCATTGATCGATGAGGAGCTCCGCCAGTCGGTCGAGGTGCCAGCCGGTGGTGCCGAACAGATACTCGTCGGCGGTCGCGCGCCGGAGATAGAGATGCAGATCGTGTTCCCAGGTGTAACCGATGCCGCCGTGGATCTGGATGCCGTCCTTCAGGATGCGGCGTGCGGCTTCGCCGGCCGCGGCCTTGGCCACGTGGCAGGCGCGGGCACGGCCGGGATCGTCTCCGTCGATGGTCATCGCGGCATAGTGCACCGCCGCCGTCGCCCGCTCGAGCGCCAGTGACATGTCGGCGAGCTTGTGCTGGATCGCTTGGAACGAACCGATGGGCACGTCGAACTGCTTGCGCTCCTTCGCGTACGCGAGTGCCATGTCGAAGATGCGACGTGCGGTGCCGACCATCTCGGCGGCAATGCACGCGTAGGCCCGGTCACGCCAGCGCGCGTAGGCGCCGGCGGCGAGTAGCTTCCCGTCGAGGTGCGGAAGCTCGACCGAGAACAGGCGCCGGGAGAAGTCGACGGTCGCGACGAATCGGGTGGGCACGTCGTCGGCGTCGATCACCGCGAGCCGGGGTCCGGGGAGCACCACCGCGACGCGCTCTACCCGGTCGGCCTCGAGCACGAAGGGTTGGACCGGGTCGTCGACGAGCGCGACGGTGCCGGTCGTGCTGCCGTCGTCGCCGGTCAGCGCGGCGTAACCGGTCGTCGCGAGAAACGGACCGGGCGCGGCCGCGTAGCCGGTCTCCTCGAGGAACAGGCAGAGGTCGGCCGCGGGACCCGCGCCCAGCGCGGTGTACTCCGCCAAGTGTCGCCACAGCGGCTCGTACGCACTCGGGTCGTCGATGTGCGCGCGCACGAGTGCCGGTGGGCACTCGCGCTCGAGCAGCTTGCGCGCGGTGTCGCGCAGCAGTTCCTGATCCGGAGTCAGCGAAAAGTCCACGGTCCGTTCGCCTCAGCGCCTCGGGAGGCCCAGCACGCGCTGGGCGATGATGTTGCGCTGGATCTCCGAGCTGCCGCCGGCAATTGTGTTCGCGAACGACATGAAGAAACCGTGGACGAACCGGTGCGTCGACGCCGCGAGCTCGGGATCGGTGACCGGGGCCAAGGTGCCCGAGATCTCCATGCCGAGCTCGAACGCGGCCTTGCTCGCCTCCGACATCGCCATCTTCATATAGCTGTGCTCCGGTGCGCTCGACCCCTGCGCGTATGATGCGAAGCCTTTGTAGCCGAGCGCGCGCAACGAGGCGGCGAGCTCGTAGGCGGACGCGATCTTCCGGCGGATGATCGGATCGGCCGCGCGGCCCTGTTCACGAGCGAGCGCGACGAGTCCCTCGATCGTCTGCTCGAAGCGGGCGACGCCCTCGACCCACAAACCCGCGCGTTCGTGCGCCAGCGATCCCTGGGTGATGGCCCAGCCGCCGTTCAAACCGCCGACGAGGTTCTCGCGGGGAACGATCACATCGGTGAAGAACACCTCGGCGAACCCCGCGGTGCCGCTGATGTGACGCAGCGGCCGGATGTCGATGCCGGGCGAGTCGACGTCGATGATGAGCAGCGAGATCCCGTTGTGCTTCGGGAGGGTCGGGTCGGTGCGCACGTAGCAGAAGCACTTCTGGGCGATCATTGCGTAGCTCGTCCATACCTTCTGGCCGTTCACGACGAAGTGGTCGTCGCGCACCACGGCGCGGGTCTGCAAGCCCGCGAGATCGGAACCTGCGTTCGGCTCACTCATCCCGATGCACCAGATCGTGTCGCCACGGATCGCGGCGGGAACCAGCGCCTTTTGTGCTTCGTTGCCGTACTCGAGCAGGCTGGGGGCGACGATCGCGTAGCCGGGGAAGTGGCCACTGCGCAGCATCCGGCGGCTGGCGAGCGTCTCGAGGTACACGAGCGTCTGCACGGGTGTGCAATTCCGACCGCCGCGCTCGGGTGGGTAGCCGGGAATCATCCAGCCGTGGTCGAAGAGGGTCGCCTGCCAGTCGCGCAGCCACCGCGGGACGAGCTCGTGTTCGTCGTGGACGTCTTGGAAGTCGTAGCCGGTGCGCATCTCCTCGGGCGTGTGCTCGTCGAGAAACGCAACCAGCTCGGCGCGGAACTCCTCGTCCTCGGCGCTCCACGCGAGCTGCACTCCGCTCCTCCAGACCTACGAACCAACTGCCTGACCCGGCGGCGTGCAACTGACGCCCGCGTCAGGAAAGGTAGCGCGTCGGTTGTGCGTGTTCCCCGGTCGTCGGCGGCACATTCCGGTACGGGCTGCGCGTGAGCGCCCCGCTAGCTTCCTTCGTCGTGCCGAACGACGACATCCCACCGCCGGAGCCGAAGGAGATCGACAACCAGAAATGGCTCGAGTGGAAGGAGGTGATGGATCGAGCGATCCTGCGGCCCCATCCGCTCGAGGAGTTCGGTCGCGTGTACAAGTGCGACAACTGCCTCTTCTACCTTGATCCTGACGCCGCCCTCTCGTACTGCTGGCATCCGAACCTGCGGATACTCGTGGGCGGCAGTTGGTGGTGTCAGTGGTGGGAGGAGATTCCCTCGGCGGAGTGATGAAAGATGTTCGAGTCCCGCACGGATCAGTTGAGCTGTGGGCAGAGGTCCTGCGAGCGATGGCGACCCTGTCGGGTTCGCTCTCCGGCGCTACTGGGCGCGTTACGCCCGAACTGTGTTCCACGCGCAGGGCATGCGCTTGATGCCGTGGATGAAGTTGCTCTGCAGCATGTCGGGCTCACCGGTGATCTCGATGTCGGGCAGCCGGCGCAGCACCTCCTCGAACATCACGCGGATCTCCCGGCGCGCCAGGTTCGCGCCGAGACAGAAGTGCGGGCCCCCGGCGCCGAAGCCGAAGTGCTCGTTCGGCGTTCGGAGCACGTCGAATCGGAAGGGATCGGTGAACGCGCGCTCGTCGCGATTCGCGGAGTTGTAGAACATCACGACCTTCTGGCCGGTCTTCACCTCTTGGCCGCCGACGACAACGTCGCGCGTCGCGGTCCGCCGGAAGTTGATGACCGGCGTTGCCCAGCGGACGATCTCCTCGACCGCGGTGGGGGACACTGCCTCGAGGTCGGCGGTCCAAACCTTGCGCTGATCGGGGTTCTCGGTCAGCGCGCGCATGCCGTGACTGATCGCGTTGCGCGTGGTCTCGTTGCCGGCGACGACCAGCAAGAGGAAGAACGAGCCGAGCTCGCCGGTGGTCAGGCGATGCTTGCCGGTCTCGTCTTCCACCTCGGCCTGCATGAGTGCGGTCGTGATGTCGTCGCGCGGATGATCGAGGCGGTCCTGCGCGAGCGCGAGCCCGTACTGGAACAAGCCCATACCCGCGGCCATGAGCTGTTCCATCGTCTGCACGTATTCGGGATCGCCAACTCCGAGGATGACGTTCGTGAGCTCGAAGATGTGCTTCGTGTCCTCACGCGGGATGCCCATCATGTCGCAGATGATCTGAAGCGGGAGGGCGGCCGCGATCTCGCTGACGAAGTCGCACTCGCCGAGCGGAGCGACGCGCTCGACGATCTCCTGCGCCTGCACCCGCACCGAGTCGTCGATGCGCGCGACCTGTCGAGGGGTGAAGCCGCGGTTCACGATCAAGCGCAGCTTCGTGTGCTTCGGCGCGTCCATGTTGATCATGTAGCCGAGCCATTCCGCGATCTCGGCGGGCATGTCGCCGACCGTCGAGGTCGGGGCGGAGTGGAACGCGTCGGGATCGCGCGACACCTGCATGACGTCGGCATACCGTGTGAGTGCCCAGAATCCCGGGCCCTGCGGGAAGTCGAATCCCAGGTCGGGCGGCGGAACCGGCTCGTCGTGGAACGACACGGGCCGCTCCGCGCGCAACTTGGCGAAGATGCCCTCGCGGTCGGGGCGCATCCACTGCTCGATGTCGCCGAGGCGGATGTCGTCGACGGCCAGGTCGGTGCGGGGCAGCTCGATGCTCATCGGCGTCGAGCCTATTGCTCCGCGCTCAGTTGTCACCCACGTTCGGCATGAACGGCGGGACTCCCTTGCCGGACGCCGCGAACAGCGCGGGCGCCGCGGCGTCGATCGATGCGACGGTCCACGGCTTGTCGTCGGTGGCTTCGGTGATCGGCCGCCAGCCGCGGATGAGCTGCACCTGACCGCCCATGACCTTGACGACCTGACCGGTGACACCGGCCGCGAGGTCGGATGCCAGCCAGCACACGACCGCGGAGATGTTCTCCGGCGCGAACCGGTCGAACTCGCCTTCCTTCGGATTCATGAAGTCGCCGGCCACGGTCTCGGTCAGGCGCGTGCGTGCGACCGGGCAGATCGCGTTCACGCGCACACCGATGCGCTCGAGCTCGCGCGCCATGACAATCGTCATCGACGCGATGCCGGCCTTCGCGGCCGCGTAGTTGGCTTGCCCCGCGTTGCCGTAGAGCCCCGACTCGGACGCGGTGTTCACGATCTTGGCGTTCACCGGTTCGCCCGTCTCCTTCGAGCGTGCGCGCCAGTACGCGGCCGCGAAGCGCGAGGTGGCGAAGTGTCCTTTCAGATGGACGTCGATCACCTGATCCCACTCGGCCTCGTCCATATTGAAGCTCATCTTGTCGCGGAGTATCCCCGCGTTGTTGACGAGCACGTCGAGCCCGCCGAACTCCTGCTGGGCCACCGCCACCGCGGCGTCGATCTGGATGCGGTCGGTCACGTCGAGCGCGACGCCCACCGCGAGTCCGGGGTGGGCATCGACGAGGTCCTGCACCGTCTCCGGTCGGCGGGCGGTGACCACCACCGAGTGACCGGCGTCGAGCGCGGCGACGGCGATGGCGCGTCCGATGCCGGTCGAACACCCCGTGATGAGCCACCGGCTCACGACGGCACGACCTCGGGCAGGCGGCGGGCGTAGGAAGCAGCCCGATCGGCGAGCTGCGCCGCTCGCTCGTGGGCGCTGAT
>JBBQGQ010000031.1:0-54970 GCA_038323195.1 Acidimicrobiia bacterium
GGGGCAGGTTGCTCACGTGTTACGCACCCGTTCGCCGCTGTCCCCGGGACCGAAGCCCCGGTTCTCGCTCGACTTGCATGTGTTAGGCGCGCCGCCAGCGTTCGTCCTGAGCCAGGATCAAACTCTCCATCGAGATCGCGACCTGCACACGTCCCACGTTGGGGGGTCGTGCCGGCCTTTGATCGGAGAGCTGCCTCATCGTCCACACTACGGACGAGGAGGCAACTTTGTGCCCGCCGACCCGAGGGTCGTGCGAGCACGGAATTGACATGAGCCTTCGGTTGACCGACTTGACATCGGACAGCCTCGGGCGTCACTGGCTTTTGGCGTTCACTGCTCTGTTTTCAAGAAGCGGATCCCCGACGGGCGCGCCCATGACCGAAGTCGGCGGGCGAACCGATGTCGAAGCGACACGCACCCGATTCGAGGCCCGAACGACCTGAAGACTCGAGTGTTGGTGTCAACCGGCTCCACCGTTCCGGACCACGTTCGAACGTGGTTTCCGGCATGCGGGGCGACTGACGAGACTACAGGCGGGCACTGACCCTGTCAAACAGGCGCCACAGCCGCCTCAGGCCACACTGGTCAAGATCCCGCGCCCGCAGGCTACCCAACGGTAACGCGGGCCCATCTCCGGCGGCCGACCTGCAGGACATGGACGCCGTCGGGGACCACGCCGTCGGCGAGCACCACCTCACCGGCGCAACGGACCGATCCGTCGCGAAGCGCGCGGCCGGCCGCTCGCTTCGAGTCCGCCAGTCCCGTCGCCACGAGCGCGTCGGCCCACGACGTGCCCGACGGCAGATCGAAGGAGGGAATGTCGCTGGGCTCGGCCTTGTCCTTGTGGACCCGGTCGAACTCCGCTTCGGCCGCCGCGCCGGCGCCCGCGCCGTGGTAGAGGTCGGCGACGGTGCGCCCGACAAGTCGCTTCGTCGCGTTGGGGTGCACCGCGCCCGATGAAAGCTCGGCGGTGACCTCGTCGATGCGCTCCGGTGACCAGGCCGTCGCGTACGCGATGTACAAGGGCAACAGCGCGTCGGGGATGCTCATGATCTTGCCGAACTGCTCGAACGGCTCTTCGTTCACGCCGATGTAGTTGCCCAACGACTTCGACATCTTCTGCTCGCCGTCGAGCCCGACGAGCAAGGGGGTCGTGAGCACGACCTGCTGCTCCTGACCGGCGCGCGTCTGGAGGTGGCGGCCCATGATCAGGTTGAAGAGCTGGTCGGTGCCGCCGAGCTCGACGTCGGCGCGTACCTCGACCGAGTCCCTCCCCTGCAACAACGGGTACAGGAACTCCATCAGCGAGATCGGTGCCCCGGCGTCGTAGCGCTTCGCAAAGTCGTCGCGCTCGAGCATCCGCGCGACCGTGACCTGCGAGGTCAGGCGCAGCACGTCCTGCATGTCGAGCCGTGCGAGCCATTCGGAATTGCGCCGTATTTCAATGCGCTCGGGTGACATGTCGAGGATGGCGCCGACCTGCGCGACGTAGCTCTCGGCGTACGCGTCGACCTCCTCCTTGGAGAGCTGGGGCCGCGTCGCCGACTTTCCCGACGGATCGCCGAGCATCGCGGTGAAGTCGCCGATGATCAGCACCGCCTTGTGGCCGCAGTCCTGGAACGTCCGGAGGCGGCGCAGCACGACTGCGAAGCCGAGATGGATGTCTGAAGCGGTCGGATCGATACCGAGCTTCACGCGTAACGGTACACCCCGCCCGATCTTCTTGCGCAGCTCGGCTTCGGAGATGACGTCGACGGCGTGCGCGGTCAGGAGACTCAGCTGACGGTCGACGTCCACGACCGTGGACGGTAACAAACGTTGGTGCTCTTGGCTCCGACCGTCACCGGCGGATATCTGCTCGCAGCCTCGAGTCGGATGTTGTCAGCGTCAACCGCCTGACGCCGTGGCAGCCTGCACGAGATGTTGCTTGCGGAACACCGCGTCGACTTCCATCCAGGTGGACTCGGCATACGTCGCGGTCAGGTGAACGGCATCGCGCTTCACGATGATGTTGTGAACGACCGCATCGCAGGTCGGCCAGCGCGGGCATTGGATGCGGTCCAAGTCGATTGATGTGATGTTGGGCTGCGCGAGTCGTCGGTAGAACTGCTCGAGCGGCGTCGGCTGCGCGTTCGCCGTGTACGAGCAGTCTCCGGGAGCCTTGCCCGTCGACAGGCACGCGTCCGGGTCGAAGAGGTTCGGTCCCAACGGCGTCGGCTCGATGATGACGATCCGACGACCCGGACGTGCCAGCTTGGTCAGCGCGCCCGACGACAGGTCGGTCAGCGTCTGCTCGAAGTCGGGAGAGGTGGTATTGAAGGTGTGGCCGTCGGGCGCGACGAAGGACCGCGTGCGGGCCGGGTCGTCGTCGGCCTGATGGGCGAGGACGATGATGTCGGGATCGAGCTGGGGAACGACCCTCGTGAACCAGTCCTTCTGCTGGGCTTCGCAGGGCTTGGTGATCTCGGTACCAAGGTTGTACTGGAGGCCGAGTTGCCAGGGGCAACCCGAGCTGAACGCGATTGACAGCGTCAACGACTCGTGTTTTGCCATCTCGACGAAGGCCGGTATCCACATCCGCGCGGTGCTGTCGCCCATGAGAAGCATGCGCGGGCCCGTGCCTTTGACGACGGTGCATTCGTCGACGGGCTTGCCGAGGCAATCCGGCACTGGGGGGACGTCCTTGCGGGCAAGTCGCCAGTCGAGCAGGTGCGGGCCCGCACCGGGCGCCGCGATCGCGACGGCCCCGCTGCCCGAATCCAACACGATCGGCACGACGACCAGACCGATCAGGATGCTCGTCGAGAAGCCGATCGCGATCACCGGACCCCGGAAGCGGTCGAGCACGGTGGTGAAGCGAATCGGTGACTCGAGGATCTTGAAGCTCAGCGCGGCGAGCGCCGTCGCACCGAGAGTGTCGACGACGAAGAGCGGCAGCGGTGCGATCGTGTGGTTCAGGGTCAAGAAGATGATCAACGGCCAGTGCCACAGGTATGTGCCGTACGAGATCCGTCCGAGGTAGGTGACGGGGCCGGTCGACAATGCTCGCTTGAGGCGGCCGCCGGGTGCGTTCGCCAGCGCGACGATCAGCAACGGGGCGAGCACGGCGATCAGAACGCCACGGGTGATCGGACCGATGCTCACGCTTGAGGTGCCGAGCACGACGATTGCCGAGAATGCGAGAGTTGCCGCCCACTGCGCGATCCGTCCGGCGCGCCCGGGGAGATGGAGGAGCTGGGGTGTCAGCGCGATCGCGGCACCCGCGAGCAGCTGGTACGCGCGGGTGTCGGTGCCGTAGTACGCGCGCGACAGGCTCGTCGAGGCGAAGTGCAGCGCCTCCCATACCGATGCCAGGCCGAGGATCGCGACCGCGCCGCGCAGGATCCACCACCGCCACCGCCCGGCGCGGCTCGTGACCAGGAACAGCACACCGATTGCGAGTGGCCAGACCAGATAGAACTGCTCTTCGACGGCGAGCGACCAGAAGTGCAAGACCGGGTTGGTGTTGACATTCGCGGCGAAGTAGTCGGTCGATTGTTGGACGAAGTGCCAGTTCGTGACGTAGAAGAATGCCGCCCGGACACCGCCGTAGGCGTCGAGAACCTGGGCGGGACTTGCGATCGCGGCGTACACGGCGGAGGTGACGAGCAGCGTGACGATCGCGGCCGGCAGGATCCTCCGAACCCGCTGCGAATAGAAGCGACGCCAACGGACGCGACCACTGCCGGCGAGATCGCGCATGAGAATGCTCGTGACGAGGAATCCCGAGAGGACGAAGAAGACATCGACCCCGATGAAGCCGCCGGTGAACAGGCCGAGACCGGTGTGGAAGGCGATGACGAGATAGACCGCGAGGGTGCGCACGCCGTCGAGGTACGGCCGGTAATCCGTGGGCCGGCCACGCGCATGCGTCACATCCCGCACCGCGCCCTCGCGATCAGCCGCCACTTCCCCCCCGTTCTGCAAGACTCATTGTCGCAGGCGCCTGCTGCGAGCGGCGAGCGCCCGGCGCCGACCTCTCACGGTTGCCGGGCGCGCACGATACGCGCGATGCGGCCCCGGAGAGTATCCCTCGGGTCATGGTGGAGAGACTCGCTAGCCGAGTTTTGCAGTGAGTCCGCCGTCCACGGTCAGGACCGCGCCGTTGACGAACGAGGCTGCGGGCAGCGAGAGGCTCAGCACCATGTGCGCGACTTCCTCCGGCTCGCCGTAGCGCCGCAGCGGGACGCGCCGGCGGGCGAATCGCTCTTTCGCATCGTCGGGAATTGCCGCGGTCATGCCCGTACGAATCGGGCCGGGGCAGACGCAGTTGACGGTGACCCCTGTCGGCCCGAGCTCGCACGCGAGCGATAGCGTGAGTCCGACGACACCGTGCTTGCTGACGGTGTACGGGCTGAGGAATGGTGTCGCGCCGAGCCCTTCGGTCGATGCGATGTTCACGATCCGCCCCGCGCCCTCCCGTGCGAGATGGGCCAGGCACGCTCGGATCATCCGGGCCTGCGCGGTGAGGTTGACCGCAAGCGTGGTGTCCCATGCGCGCTCGAAGTCGTCGGCGGCGATCTCCACCGGCAGGCTGATGCCGGCATCGTTGACGAGCACGTCGACCGGGCCGAGTCGGGTCACGACTTCGTCGACGACGCGCACGATCGCGTCCGGGTCGGCGACGTCGAGCACCCACCCGGACGCGTCGCCGCCGGCCGCGACGATCTCGCCGACAACCGCGTCGACGCCGTCGGCGGCGCGATCGGTGACCGCGACGCGGCCACCTTCGTCGGCGAAGAGGTGTGCGACCGCCCGACCCATGCCGCTCGCGGCGCCCGTGACGAGCACGACCTTGCCGCGCACACTTCGACTTCGACTCGTCAAACGCGACACGGTGCGCCAACCTATCCGGTCATGAGCGACTCCTTCCGTGGTGACGTGCGTCCCGCGGGACTCGGGTTCTGGCCCCTCGCCGTCGACGCCCCCGGCGTCGACATCCCGCGCGAGCCGGTGCGTATCGTCACCGCCGACGGGGCGCTCGTGCGCGGCTTGTTCTGGACACCTCCGGCAGGTCGACCATGGCATACGGCCGTCGTGCTCACCCATCCACGTGCCGACTTCTCCGTGCACTACGCGTGCCCGCTGCTCGCGGCCGCGGGCTTCGCCGTTCTCGGTTTCGCGACGCGCTATCTGAACAACGACACCGACTGCTTGCACGAGCTCTGCGCGCGCGACGTCGCCGCGGCCGTCGAGTGGGTACGTGGGCGCGGTGCCGACGCAGTCGTGCTGTTCGGCAACAGCGGCGGCGGCTCCTTGAGTGCGCTCGCGCACACCGAGCTCGGCTGCGGTGACGCGTGGGTTGGCGTCGCCGCGCATCCCGGCGAGGGCGAGTTCATGCTCCAGTCGATCGATCCCGCGGTAGCCGACGAGCACGACCCGTCGTCGGTCGTCGCCGAGCTCGACATGTACGACCCCGCAAACGGCTGGCGACCGTGGCCGGAGCCGTCCTCGTACGACCCGGAGTGGCTCGCCCGGTACCGCGCCGCCCAGCGCGAACGCGTGGCGCGCATCGACGCGCGGGCGCGCGATCAGCTCGAGGTCGCGCGCGCCGCTCGCTCACGGCTGCGCGACGTCGGGCGCGGCAGCGACGAATGGCGACAGCTGCGCAAGCGGGCCGTGCACCTCGAGTACTTCACCGTGTACCGCACGCTCGCCAACCCTGCGTATCTCGACTTGAGCATCGAGCCCGACGACCGGCCGCTCGGTTCCCTTTTCGCGTTCCCCGACCCCTTCGATGCCAACTACGGCCGGGGAGGGTTGGCGCGCACGATGACGTCCCGCGGCTGGTTGTCGACATGGTCGGCGCTGTCGTCGGACGCGCGCCTCGCGACGACGATGCCCGAGGTACGCGTGCCCGTCCTGGTGGTGCACGCGACCGCCGACACCGAGATCCGTATCGGCCAGGCGCGCGAGATCGCCGCCGCGGCCGGCTCCGACGACGTCACCTACCTCGAGATGAAGGACGCGCCCCACTACCTCGAAGGCCACCGCCCCGAGGCGATCTCGCTCGTCGCCGACTGGATCCGCCGGCGCTTCCCGTAGCCCCGACGCCGGACTTCTGCTCGTCGGTCGGTGGATAAACCCGCCAAAAAACGCACCAACTGTTGGGCGCGAGGGGGGCCGTCAGCGGGGCGGGCGGCTGACATTGGGGTCGCCCACGACGTAGAACCGGTAGGGCAGCTCGTCGCCCTTGCCGGGCGCGAGTCCGATGCGCGCCGACACGCCCGGGCGCCCGGGGGGCGCGACGCCGTCGTCGACGAGCCGCAGCGGGCCCCGGAGCAGGCTGCTGCCGTCGAGCGCGCGGTCGACGCCGAACGCCTGACCGAGCCGTCCCGGGCCGGCCGCGAGGTCTCGATCGCGTGCCGCCTTGACGCGTCGTCTGCGCATCAGCTCGAGCCCGTCGAGCGGCGCCGCGGCGCGCAGCAGCACCGCGTGCGCGCACTCCCCCGGGCCGCAGACCGCATTCATGCACCAGTGGTTGCCGTAGCTGAAGTACACGTACAGCGTGCCGGGCGCCGCGAACATCGACGCGTTGCGGGGCGTGCGACCTCGGAACGCGTGGCTGGCGGGGTCGATGGCGGCGCGATACGCCTCGACCTCGACGAGACGCGCGGCGACGCCATTGCCGACCAGGACCTTGTTGAGCAGCTCGGGCGCGACCGCGAGGGCATCGCGGTCGAAGAACCGGCGTGTCAGTGCGCGAGCCACGTCTGTTGACGGTCTATCCGTTCGCGCGCCAACACCAGCTGCCGGGCGACGGGCTCGGGTCCGGCGCCGCCCGGCGTCGTCCGGCGGCGCACCGCGCTTCCCGGCTCGAGGAATACCACGTAGTCGGGCCCGAGCCGCGGATCGTTCGACACCAGCTCGTCGAGCGGCACGCCGCGCTCGACCGACTGGCGCACGAGCGCGCCCACCAGGGCGTGGGCTTCCCGAAACGGCGTTCCCTGTCGCACGAGGTGCTCGGCGATGTCGGTGGCCGCGTTGAACGGGCTGTCGGCCCCCGCGGTCATCACGGTGTCGTCGAACGTGGCCGTCGACATGAGGCCGGCGAGCGCGCTCAACGACAGCGAGCAGGTGTCGAGCGCGTCGAACAGCGGCTCCTTGTCCTCCTGCAGGTCCCGGTTGTACGCGAGGGGAAGCGATTTGAGGGTCGCGAGGAATCCGGTGAGGTCGCCGATGAGCCGACCGGCCTTGCCGCGGGCGAGCTCGGCGATGTCGGGGTTCTTCTTCTGCGGCAGCATCGACGAGCCCGTCGCGAACTTGTCGGCGATCCGCATGAACCCGAACTCGTCCGTCGACCACAAGACGATCTCCTCGCCGAGGCGCGAGAGGTGCACCTGGGTCAGCGCGGCGACGAACAGCGCCTCGGCGACGAAGTCGCGGTCGGAGACCGCGTCGAGCGAATTCTCGAACGGCCGGTCGAATTCGAGCGCGCTCGCGACGGACGCGGGATCGAGGGGCAGGCTCGAACCCGCGAGCGCGCCGGCGCCGAGCGGCGACACGTCGGCACGCGCGAGACAGTCGTGCCAGCGGTCGACGTCGCGCGCCAAGGCCCAGAAGTGCGCGAGCAGATGATGGGCCAGGAGCACCGGCTGAGCGCGTTGCAGGTGGGTGTAGCCGGGCAAGGCGATCTCGGTGGACTCCCCGGCGCGCTGCAACAGCACCCGCTGCAGCTCGTGGATGCGCACCGCGACCGCGCGACCCTCGCGTCGAAGGTACAGACGCAGGTCGAGCGCGACCTGGTCATTACGGCTCCGGCCGGTGTGCAGCTTCGCCCCCACCGTGCCCGCGATCTCGGTGACCCGGCGTTCGATCGCGGTGTGGATGTCCTCGTCGTTCGGTGCGAACACGAAGAGGTCGTCGGCGAGCTCCTCCTCGACCCGAGCCAGCGCCGCGAGCACGACCCCGAGCTCGTCGCCGGTCAGCAGACCCACCCGGGCCAACATCTGCACGTGCGCGCGCGAACCGGTGAGGTCGTCGGCCGCGAGGCGGCGATCGACCGGGAGGCTGACGGTGAAGGCGAGGAGCTCGTCGGCCGGGCCCTCACCGAAGCGGCCGTGCCAGAGCGGCCGCCCGCCCGGCGGCTCGTGCTGACTCACGACGCCCCGGGACCCTGGCGGCGCGACCACGTCTCGGCCGAAAGGCCCCAGAGCCGTACGAAGCCCTCGGAGTCCTGGTGGCGGAAGGCGTCGTCGGCGTCGTACGTCGCGAGGTCGTGGTCGTAGAGACCGCGCGGCGCGCGGCGGCCGACGGGATCGCACCGCCCGGGCGCGAGCCGCAGCCGTACCTCGCCGGTCACGTGCTGCTGGGTCACTTCGACGAACGCTTCGAGCGCGCGCATCAGCGGTGTGTGCCACATCCCGTCGTAGACGAGCTCGGCGACCCGGATCTCGAGCCGTTGCTTCTCCCGTGCGAGGTCGCGCTCGAGCGTGATGCTCTCGAGGTCCTTGTGCGCGAGGATCAGCGCGAGCGACGCGGGGCACTCGTAGACCTCACGGCTCTTGATCCCGACCCGGCGGTTCTCGACCATGTCGATCCGCCCCCAGCCGTAGCTGCCGACAACCTGGCCGACAGACTGGATCACCTCGACCAGAGCCGCCTCCTTTCCGTCCAACGACACCGGCACACCCTGAACGAAGCCGACGACGATCTCGGTCGGCTCGGACGGTGCGTCCTTGGTGTTGCGGGTGAGCGTGAAGGGCGCCTCGGGCGCGGCCGACCACGGGTTCTCGAGCACACCGCACTCGATCGCGCGTCCCCACATGTTCTCGTCGATCGAGTAGAGCTTCTCCTTCGACGCGGAGATGGGGATGTCCCACTTGGCGGCCAGCTCGATGCAGTCGGCTCGCGACAAACCCCACATCCGTACGGGAGCCATCACGTCGAGATCAGGGGCGAGGACGCGCGCCGAGACCTCGAAGCGCACCTGGTCGTTACCCTTGCCGGTGCAACCGTGCGCCACCGCGTCGGCATGGTGACGGCGGGCGGACGCGACCAGGTGCTCGGCGATCACGGGACGCGACAGCGCCGAGACCAACGGGTACTTGCCTTCGTAGAGCGCATTCGCGCGCAGCGCGGGTACCAGGAAGTCGCGCGCGTACTGCTCGCGCGCGTCGATGATCTCGGTCTCGACCGCACCGGCGGCCGCCGCTCGCTCGCGGATCGTCTCCTCCTCACCAAGCGCGAGCTGACCGACGTCGACCGCGCACGCGATCACCTCGACGCCCCATTCCTCGCGCATCCATCGGACCGCGATGGAAGTATCGAGTCCTCCCGAATACGCGAGCACGACCCGCTTGGCCACGATGTCTTCTCCTTTGGTCAGAGCCCGGCGAGACCGGCGAGCTCGGCGGCGACGACCCCTCCGCCGACGGTTTCGTTACACACGACGAGCACTGTGTCGTCACCCGCGATGGTGCCGAGCACGGAACCGAGTGACGCGCGGTCGAGCGCGGAACCGACGACGTGGGCACTGCCGGGCGGCGTTCGGAGCACGACCAGGTTCGCGCTGTGCGCGACCTCGACGACGAACTCGCTCATCAACCGTTTGAGGTGGTCGTCGGACGGCGCACGCTCGCGCGTGTACTCCGGGATCGCGTACGCCATCGCGCCGCCGGGGATGCGGACTTTCACGGCGCCGAGGTCTTCGAGGTCGCGGCTCACCGTCGCCTGGGTCGCGACGATGCCTTCGGCCTCCAGCAGCTGCACGAGCTGGGCCTGACTCGAGATCGGCTGGTCTTCCAGCATGCGCAGGATCCGGTGCTGGCGCTGCGGCTTGCCGAGGGTCGACATCAGGGACTCACAGTGACCAGGTCGACGAGCAGCGACCGGGCCGAGTGCATCCGATTGCCGGCCTGTTTCCATACGACCGACTGCGGTCCGTCGATGACGTCGGCCGCGACCTCCTCGCCCCGGTGCGCCGGAAGGCAGTGCATGAAGATCGCGCCCGCGGCCGCCGCGTTCATCAGTGCGGTGTCAATGGTCCACCCGGCGAACGCCCGTAGCCGTTGGTCGCGTTCGCCCTCTTGCCCCATTGACGTCCATACGTCGGTGTAGACGACGTCCGCGCCGCGCACCGCGTCGTAGGGATCGCCGACGAGCTCGACGCCGCCGCCGAGATTGCGGGCCCGATCGACCACGTGCGCGTCGAGCTCGTAGCCGTCCGGTGACGCGACGGCGACCTCAACTCCCGACAGCGCGGCCGCGTAGGCCAGTGACGCGGCGACGTTGTTGCCGTCGCCGACGAACGCGATTCGTCTGCCCTCCAAGTCGCCGAAGTGCTCGCGTACCGTCAACAGGTCGGCGAGCGCCTGGCACGGATGCGCGCTGTCGGACAGCAGGTTGACCACGGGCACGTCAACGACCGCCACCATGCGCTCGAGCGTGTGATGGTCGTATACGCGGGCTGCGATCACCGAGCACATCGAGGCCAGTGTGCGCGCGACGTCCTCGACCGACTCCCGCACGTCGAGGTTCACCTCTTGGTCGCGCACGTAGATCGGATGACCGCCGAGCGTCGCGATCGCCATCTCGATCGAGACGCGGGTGCGCGCCGACGGCTTCTGAAAGAGGGCCGCGGCGCCTCGACCCGCGAGCGCCGGCGGGATCGTCGCCGGCGCGGCCTTCCAGGCGACCGCATCGTCGAGGATCCGGCGGAGCCGTACCGGATCGAGGTCGTCGACCTCGAGGAGGTGCCGGATCATCGCAGCGCGTCCGCGACTCGGGCGACGGCCTCGTCGATCTCCGCGTCGGATACCAGCAACGGCGGCGCGAACCGCAGCGCGGTCGGCGTGACGGCGTTGACGACGAGTCCTCGATCGAGACATTTCTGCGCGACGTCCTTGGCATCGATCGGCGGCGCGAGCTCGGCCGCGATCAGCAGTCCCGCGCCCCGCACCTCCGCGACCCCGTCGAGCTTGGCGAGCGACTCGACGAGGCGGGTGCCGGCGCGCGCCGCGCGCTCGGGTACGCGCTCGCGCTCCATCACCTCGAGCACGGCGAGCGCCGCGCGCGCGGCGAGCGGTTGGCCGCCGAAGGTCGTCGCGTGGTCGCCGGGCGCGAACGCGGCGGCCACGCCGGCGCGCGCCCAGCACGCGCCGATCGGCACGCCGTTGCCGAGCGCCTTGGCCATCGTCACGACGTCGGGCCGCACGCCGGAGTGCTCGAACCCGAACCACCGGCCGGTGCGACCCAGCCCGGTCTGGACCTCGTCGACGATGAGGAGCGCCTCGCGCTCGTCGCACAGCTCGCGCACGCCGTGCAGGTATTCGGTCGACGCCGGGTTCACGCCCCCCTCGCCCTGCACGGGCTCGAGCAGCACCCCCGCGACGCGATCGTCCATCGCCGCCGCGAGCGCGTCGAGGTCGTCGAACGCCACCTGGCGGAAACCCTCGGGAAGGGGCTGGAACGTCTCCTGCTTCTGCGGCTGACCGGTTGCGGCGAGAGTCGTGAGCGTGCGCCCGTGGAACGACCCGTACGTACTGATCACGTGGAAACGACCGGGTCCGCCGTTGCGTTGGCCGTGGCGGCGGGCGAGCTTGATCGCGCACTCGTTCGCTTCGGCGCCGGAGTTGCAGAAGAACACCCGCCCGTCGCCACCGAGCAGCGCGTTCAGCCGCGCGGCCACTTTCGGTTGCACATCGTTGTAGTAGAGGTTCGACACGTGCAGCAGCGTGCTCGCCTGATCGGCGATCGCGGCCGCGACCTCGGGTTGGGAGTGCCCGAGCGATGTCACCGCGAGACCGGTGAGGAAGTCGAGGTATTCCTTGCCCTCGCTGTCCCACAACGTCGTGCCCGCGCCGCGCACGAACGCGACCGGGAGGCGGCCGTACGTCTGCATGACGTTGTCGGCGTCGAGCGCCTGCAATTCGGCGAGAGTGCTCATGAATACACCATGGTTCCGACGCCCTCCCGGGTGAAGAACTCGAGCAGCAGCGCGTGTGGCAACCGGCCGTCGAGGATGTGCGCGCGTCGCACTCCGTTTCGCAGCGCCGACACGCACGACTCGAGCTTGGGGATCATGCCCTCCGACGCCTTGCCGTCGGCGATCAGCTTCTCGAGGCCCTCGACGTCGAGGCGCGAGATCAACGACGCCTCGTCGGGCCAGTCGCCGTACACCCCGGCGACGTCGGTGAGGTAGACCAGCTTCTCGGCGTCGAGGGCCTCGGCGATCGCGCCGGCCACCGTGTCGGCGTTGATGTTGTAGGCCTGGCCGGCGTCGTCGACCCCGATCGTCGCGATGACCGGGATCAGCTCCTCGCGCAGCAGGCGCGAGACCATGGTCGGATCGATCGACCGCACGTCGCCGACGAAGCCGAGCCTCGGGTCGCGCTGGTCGACGCGAATGAGCCCCGCGTCCTCGCCCGACATGCCCACTGCATAGGAGCCGAGGCGGTTCACCATCGCGACGATCTCGCGGTTCACCTTGCCGACGAGGGCCATCCGCACGATGTCGACGGTCTCGGCGTCGGTGACGCGGCGGCCGTCGACGAACTCGGGCTCCTTTCCGAGCCGGCGCATGAGGTCGGTGATCTGCGGACCACCACCGTGGACGACGACCGGGTTCATGCCGACGAGTCGCATGAGAACGACATCGGTGGCGAACAGCTCGGCGAGCTCGGCGTTCTCCATCGCGTGACCGCCGTACTTGATGACGACGGTCTTGCCCGAAAACTCCCGGATGTAGGGCAGGGCCTCGGCCAGGATGTGCGCCTTGTCGCCCGCGTCGTTCGCTCTCGTCGCGAAGTCGCGTATCTCGCTCACGACGTGCGCCGGTTCTCGTCGATGTAGGCGTGCGAGAGGTCGGTCGTGAGAATCGTCGCCTCGCCGTGTTCGAGCCTGAGGTCGCACCGGATCGCAATGTCGGGCTCCGCAAGCGCGCGGCGCAACGCCGGCTCGTCGTGAGCGCAGGCGACGCCATCGCGGCACACGGTGATGCCGTTGTAGGAGATGTCGACCGCTTCGGGGTCGAGATGCGCGCCGCTGGCGCCGAGCTCCGACAACACACGGCCCCAGTACGGGTCGTTGCCGTTCAGCGAGCACTGCACGAGCTGGCTGTTCGCGACGGCGCGGGCGGCGATCCGCGCCTCGGCCGTGGACCGCGCGCCGACGACCTCGACCCGGACGAACTTCGTCGCGCCCTCCGCGTCGCGCGCCATCTGTTCGGCGAGCGAGCCGCACACCTCGGTGAGCGCGTCTGTCAGCGCGTGGGGGTCGACCGCGCCGGCGCGCCCGTTGGCGAGCACGAGGACGGTGTCGTTCGTGGAGCGGCATCCGTCGACCGAGAGACAGTCGAAGGTCTCGCTCACGGCGCTCGCGAGGGCCTGTTGCAGCGTTTCGTGGCCGGCCGCGGCATCCGTGGTGACCACCGCGAGCATCGTCGCCATGGCGGGCGACAGCATCGCCGCACCCTTTGCCATCCCCCCGACGGTCGCCGCGCCCGCGCGCGCGACCGCCTCCTTCGCCACCGTGTCGGTAGTCATCATCGCCCGCGCCGCGCGGCCGCCGCCGTCGGCCGCGAGCTCACCGCAGATCTTCGGGATGCCCACCTCGAGCGCGTCCATGGGCATCGGGATCCCGATGAGACCCGTCGAGCACACGAGCACGTCGGCGGCCTCGAACCCGAGGCTCTGGGCGGCGAGCCCGCACATGCGCGCGGCATCGCGACGACCGGGCTCACCCGTCGCCGCGTTCGCATTGCCCGAGCTCAACACCACTGCCGACGCACGCCCGTTCGCGAGATGCCGCTGCGACACCTGCACCGGCGCGGCCTGTGCGAGGTTCGTGGTGAAGACTCCCGCCGCGGTCGCCGGCATCGCATCGTCGGTGGCGACGAGCGCGAGATCGGGATCGCCCGACGGCTTGATCCCGCATGCGAGCCCGGCCGCGACGAAGCCCGCGACCGCGGTCACCCCCGACGTCACGGTTGGATCCCGACGAGCGGGAGGCCGGTCGTCTCGGGCAGGCCGAGGAGCAGGTTCGCGGCCTGGATCATCTGCCCCGATGCGCCCTTCACGAGATTGTCCTCCGCCGCAATCGCGATCACCGTGTCGGTGCGCTCGTCGAAGCGCACGGTGACGTGCAGGACGTTCGCACCGTACGTCGCCTTCGTGCCCGACGGCTCGTCGACCACGACCACGCACGGGTCGCTCGCGTAGAACTCGCGGTAGTGCTCGAGCAGGCGCGCCGTCGACAATCCCTGCGCCTGCGGTCGTGCGTAGCAGGTGGCGAGGATGCCGCGCGTCGTCGGGACGAGATGGGGCGTGAACAACACTGCAACCGGCCGGCGTGCGACTTTCGACAACGCCTGTTCCATCTCCGCGGTGTGCCGGTGCGTGAGCAGCCCGTACGCGGAAACGTTCTCGTTCGCCTCCGAGAACAGGCTCGTCGTCTTCAACCCGCGCCCCGCGCCCGAGACTCCTGATACCGCGTCGGCGATGACGCGCGGTTCGACGAGACCCAGCGCGAGCAACGGCGCACACGCCAGGCTCACCGCGGTGGGATAACAGCCGGGCGACGCGACGTGCGCATGGGACGCGAGATCGTCGCGGTAGAGCTCGACCAACCCGTACGCGAACCGGCCGACGACCTCGGGCGCCCGATGCGCCTCGCCGTACCAGCGCGCGTACGCGTCGGCCGGGAGCCGGAAGTCGGCACCGAGGTCGATCACGTGGGACACGTCGTCGAGGAGTCCCGGCAGGAGATCCTGGCTCGCGCCGTGCGGCAGCATGCAGAACACGAGGTCGAGACCGCGGAGGTCGGCGACGTCGAGCGGGGCGAGGGCGGCATCGCCGTACGCAGGTCCGAGCGAGGGATAGAGGTCGGCGATCCGTGCCCCCGCGTTCGATGCGGCCGTCAGGTGCACCACTTCGATCTCCGGGTGGCCGGCCAGCAGCCTGAGGGCCTCGGCCCCCGTATAGCCTGACGCCCCGACGACGGCAGCTCGATACGCCATGGCGCATATAATACACGCTGATGCATAGCGAGATGCGAACGTTCCCCGAGCTGGCGCCCGGAACCGTCCTCGGGCCGCTGCGCCTGACCGTGTCGGCGGCCGCGAACGAGCGCTACTGGCGGGCTGCGGGCGTCGATCACCCCGCACTGGCCGCCGGCGCGCTCTACCCGCCCATCGCCGCCAACCTCACCGTGTTGTGCTTCGCGCAGGTGTTTCCGGATGCCGTGATCCAGACGCGTCAGCACCTTCGCTGCCACCGGCGCGTCACCGCGGGCGTCGAGCTCGTCACCACCGGGCGGGTCGCGCGCCGCTACGAGAAGCGCGGCCGCAGCTACGTCGACGTGGAGACGACGATCGTCGCGGCCGACGCGCCCGACGACCCGGTCTGGACCTCCGAGGTGTCGTTCACGCCCGCGGCCACGCTGGGAGCGACACCGTGACGGAACTGCTCACGCGCTCGCTCACGATCAGCGAGGAGCTGCTACGCGCGTACTCGCGGCGCGGCAATTATCACTCGGATCCGGTGATGTCGGCGGACCTGCAGCTGCCGGGGCTGGTCGCGCAAGGCGTGCAGGCGGCCGGTCCCGCGTACGGCGCACTGCTCGACGCGTGGGGCGAGGAGTTCCTCGCGCACGGCGAGATCGAGATGCGCTTCGTCGGGATGGTGCTCGCCGGCGACACGGTCGACGCGCGGATCGACGTCGACGGCAGCGAGGCTACGTTCGAGGTCGTGAACGCGACCGGCGGCCGTACCGCGGTCGTCGGCAACGCGCGGCGATCGGCGCCATGACCTACGCCATCTCGATCTACTCGTACGGCGTCATGTCGATGCCGGGGTAACGGGCGGCGACGTCGCCACGCGTCTGGTCGTTCCAATAGTCGTCCCCCGCTCGGGGGAAGCCGAAGAGGTCGCGCTCTCGGACGCTGCATTGTGGAATCAGCTTCGCCCAACGCTGCGGAGAGTCCTTCGGCCACGACATCTTTCCGCGCCACGTGGTTCCGCGCGCCTGGTAGTCGGCGAGCAACGAGAATCGGGCGCGAGCGGTACCGGTGATGTTCGAGCCCCGGTGGAGGATGTCGGTGCGGTAGACGAGCAAGCTCCCCGCCGGTCCGGTTGCGGCGACCTCCGAGTCGGCGAGCGCGCCGAACGGAAGATACAGCGGAGTGTACGGCACGTCCCGGCCGTCTTCGGACGGGACGATCCGGGTCGGGCCGTCCCCCTCGGTCACGTCGGACAGGAAGATGAATGTGGTGATCTGCTGGTAGGTGCCGTCGTCGCGCGGGACGACCAGGCTGTGGCTCCCGTAGTCGCGGTGCAGCGGTTGGTCGTAGTCGGCAGCTCCGGAGTACTTCGCCCACAGCTCGACCTTGTAGAGGTGTAGCTCCGGCGTGCCGAGATACCGCTCGGCCGCGTCGACCAGGTCAGGATGGAACGCCAGACGATTGAGGTCCCACGACCGGTACGGGAACTCCTCGACCCCGGCGAACGGGCCGGCCGCGTACCGCGCGTGCGCGGACGGATCGACGAAGTACTCCTCGGGCCGGGGAAAGTGCAGCCACAACGCGTCCTGCGCCGCCGTCAGCTCGTCCGGGGCGAGGAATCCTTCGACGAGTGCGAATCCGCGCTCGCGGACTTCGTCGAGAGCAGCGTCCGGCACCCGCACAGCTCGGCACTGTACGAGAACGCGTACGCTCCCGGCGTGCGCGCCGTGCAGTTCGACATGGTCGATCCCGCGTTTCCCGCGTCGCTCGTCGAGCTTCCCGAGCCCGAGCTCCCGGGCCCGGCGTGGGCACGCGTCGCGGTGAACGTCGGCGGGATCTGCGGAAGCGACCTCCACCTCTTCGCGCACAACACCGGTCCGTCGCCCACGCTGATGGGCATGAGCGGCGCGTTCCCCTTCGTCCTCGGGCACGAGATCGCCGGAACCGTGGTCGAGACGGGACTCGAGTGCCCGGTTGCGATCGGAACGCGCGTCGCCGTCGATCCGTGCCTCCCGTGCGCAGCCCGCGGTATCGCACCGCCGTGCACGAACTGTGCGCGCGGATGGACGTCGTCGTGTCTCAACCTCGACAGCCGCATTATGAGCGGCGGCCGATCACTCGGATTCACTCACGGTCTCGGCGGCGGATGGGCAGAGCAGACGCTCGCGCACTCCTCCATGTTGCACGCACTCCCCGACGCCGTAGCCGACCGGGGCGCGAGTTTGTACGAACCGGTCTCGATCGCCTGTCACGGCATCCTGCGCGCGCCACCCCGCGACGGCGAGCCCGTCCTCATCGTCGGCGCCGGGGTGATCGGACTCGCCAGTCTGGCCGCGTTGAAGGGTCTCTTCCCGACCTGCCCCATCACGGTGCTCGCCCGTCACGCCCATCAAGCGAATGCCGCGGCGGTCTGCGGCGCGGATCACGTCGTGCGCGGCGTTCCCGGCAACGCCCACTTCGAAGAGCTCGCACGCATTACGGGCGCGCGCGTCGTCGGCCGGAAGGCGAACGTGATGCTCATGGGCGGCTTCCCCTACGTCGTCGAGGCCGTGGGCGCGGCCCAATCGGTAACCGAGGCACTGCGCGCCGTTGCGCACCGGGGCACCGTCCTCCTGCTCGGAGCGGCCGGCGTGAGCGAGGTCGACCTCACGCCGATCTGGTACAAGGAAGCCGCACTCGTCGGCTCGATCGACCACACCGTCGACGGCGGTGCTGCGCCCGGGCTCGCCGGCGGAGCGGACCGTCATTCCGTCGACCGCGCCCTCGACATTCTCGCGGCGGGCCTCCTCCCCGAAGTCGTCGTCGTGACCCACGAGTTCGCGCTCGAGGACTACCGAGAAGCGGTCGAGACTGCGATCGATCGCGGGAGCGCGCACGCGATCAAAGTGGTGTTCCGTGCCTAGTCGGATGAGCATGCAGCGCTCGGCCAACCTTGCGGTGCGGCTCCTTCACCTCGCGATCGGATGCCTCAGGCTCCCGGAGTCATCTCTCAGCAGCCGGGGTCTCGGGTGGCATAGAACCTGCCGCCGTCGGCCCAGGTGTACAGGACATGGGACTGGATTCCTGATGCGTCCGACGGGAGTGTGGTCCCGAGTGGGATGTCCATGAAGTGGTAGGTCTTCGAGCCGAGTTTCCCGCCACCGATCGCGGTGAACTGTCCGGACGCGACCGTGCCGACCCCGTTGGTCGTGACGCGCCAGTGGACGATCGTCCCGGTGACGAACCGGTTGTACCCGACGTGCAACGTGGTGCAGTGTTCAAAGGTCGTCGCGAAGATGTTACCTGCGGGAACGCCCGCCAAGATCTCGGTCACCGTGTCCTCGCTGAAGTGCGTCACCCAGACGTGTGTGCCGTCCGACGAGATAGCACCGGGATCGATGCCGACGCCGATGGTCTGGATGACCGCGCCCGTCGACGCGCTCAACTCGGTCACCGTGTTGCCGGCGTTCGTCACCCAGACGCGCGTGCCGTCCGACGAAACAGCAACCACACCGCCACGCACGGGAATGGTGCGAACGAACGCGCCGGTGGAGGCGCTCAACTCGCTAACCGTGCTCCGACTGGGATGCGTCAACCAGACGTCCGTGCCATCCGACCGAACACCACTGGGACCCTGACTATCGGGGATCGTGTGGATAACCGCGCCGGTCGAGGCGTTCAACTCGGTCACCGTATTGGCGTTCGTCACCCAGACGTGCGTGCCATCCGACGAAACATCAAAGGCTCCATTGCCCATCGGGATGGTCTGGATGACCGCGCCGGTCGAGGCGTTCAACTCGGTCACGTTGTTGCCGGCGTTCGTCACCCAGACGTGCATGCCATCAGACGAAATATTGCCGGGAAATTTGCCGATGGCGATTTCGCGAATGAACGCGCCGGTCGACTCGCTCAACTCGGTCACGTTGTTTCCCGTATTATCGGCCACCCAAACGTGCGTGCCATCCGTTGAAATACCGACGGGATGATCGCCGGCGCTAATGGTCTGGATGACCGCGCCGGTCGCGGCGCTCACCTCGCTCACCTGACCTCTCTCATCCGCCACCCAGACGTGCGTGCCATCCGACGAAACCGCATCAGGTGCAGTGCCGACGCGGATTGTCCGAACAACGACCGAGCTGCTCGCCAACGCAGGGACCGCGCCCACTAGCACCGACGCGATCAACGCACCCGCGAACACCAAGGACACGAGCCGGAACGCCCGACCTTTCCTGAACCCAGCACCCATGACGCAATCCCTTTCGCTGGATGGCGATAGCACTCCCGCCCGCGCAGACGTGCCTAACACGCCTCATCTGCGGTAGCAACCGACACGCATCCTCCCGCGGGCGCGGATCGATGGCAGATATGCATCACGCCGGCGGCTGCGCGATCGGCCTGTAACCCGAGCACATGACGCGCAACCACGTGATCGCATCGTGCTCGACGCCGAAGTACGCCTGTTGCTCAACGATGAACGCTCCGGCGGCGTTGCTCACCCGGAAGCGGTAACCGACCCGCTCGCGATCGACAACCGCACCCTGCTCGATTGCCTCTATCGTCTCGATGTGATCGGTGGACTCGAACCACTGCCCCAAGATCACGTCGTCGACAACCTCGACCGCCGTATCAGCTTCCCAGAAACGGCCCGGCGTCATCGCTCGAAAATCGATCTCCGGCGCGAGTAGTTCGAGGAGCGCCGAAGAGTCCTTTTCGGCAATCGCACGTGCGAACCGTTCGCCGATCAGGGCGCTCATACCGACCTCCACAGGGACAACTCGCGTTGCTGCAACTCGGGTGCGTCCGATTATGTGATCTTGTAGACGATGTGGGTCGCCCGCGGCGATGTGGCTGCCTCGACGGCCTCGGCGTGGAACTCGGGTACATCGTCGAATATTCGTTCGCCATCTCGCAGTACCACCGGGACGATGTCGAGAACGAGTTCGTTCAGGCAGCGAGCTTGCAACGCTTGGCGGACGGCACTTGCCCCACCCGCGATGTCGATTGGACGGTCGTCGGCATACTTGGCCGCTTCGGCAAGGGCAGTCTCGAAGCCGTCGACGAAGTAGAAGGTCGTCCCACCTTCCATGTCGATCGGATCGTGCAGGTGATGGGTCAGCACGAACACGGGCGCGTGGTACGGCGGCTCAGGACCCCACCAGCCGCGCCAATCGGAGTCGCCCCACCCGCCGCGAACCGGGCCGAACATGTTGCGCCCCATGATGTACGCGCCACGGGGCCCGAGGAGCCGCTGAGTGAAAGCTTCGTCGACCGGGTGCTTCGGATCGTTGAGGTGCCAATCGTGAAGCTTTCGTCCGTCGATGCCGAGTGGGTTGTCCGCGCTTTGGTCGGGCCCGGCTACGAACCCGTCGAGGGAGATCGACATGTGACAGGTGACGAAGGGCATACCTACGACGACCTCCTCGCTCGCGAGCACGCATAGTGCCCGCCCTAGAACGCTAATGCGAGCGCAGACCGGCAATCCTGCGTCAGATCGGACGGCCGATTCCGACTCGTGGTTCGCTCGGGTCAACTACCGTCCCATCGGGTGGACGCGGACGATACGCCGGAGTCGGTCGAGGCGTTGCTGGCAGAGCAACGGATGTTCTACGACGTGCGCGCGCCGGACTTCGGCGATGCGACCAAGCCGGATCGCGTTGGGCGCAGCACCCTTGAACCGGGAGTCCTCGGTCGCGTGATCGACGAGTTCAACCCACGAGGCGACGTCCTCGAACTGGCGTGTGGCACTGGATGGTTGACCCGCGAGCTCGCGCGGCATGCCGATTCGCTGACGGCCGTCGACGCCTCGTGGCGCATGATCCAGCGGGCCAGGAACGAAACTGGCGCGGACGCGGTCTGCTTCGTGCAGGCAGACATCTTCGATTGGACGCCAGATCGCGCGTACGACGTGGTGTTCTTTGCGAACTGGCTGTCGCACGTCCCACCGCCTCGCTTCGATGACTTCTGGGCACACGTTGCCCAATGCATCAAGCCGCACGGCAGGGTCGGCTTCATTGACGAGGACGACCGCGCGATCGGCAACGATCACATGGGCGACGTCGGCGGCGTGCCCGTCGCTCGCCGCACGCTCAGCGACGGACAGACGTACCGTGTCGTGAAGGTCTTCTGGCATCCCGCCCAGCTCCAGGCACAACTGCAAACGCTCGGCTGGACGGCTCGCGTGCGACGCCTGGGCGACACATTCCTATACGGCGATGCTCGCCACTCGAGAAACTGAACCGAGCACACGTGCCGGCGACGACGAGGCCGATCGGTAGATATGCGTCCGCTACACAACACGCCCGTGCGCCATTCGCCGCGCCGAGATGACGAGCAGCGCGACGCTCGCCACAAAGCCGATCCTGACCGCCCACTGCTCTCCGCCCGCCGCGACACACGCCCACGCGGTCACAAAGGGAGTCGCCGCGAGCGAGTTCGTGACCGACTAGCGAGACGCGGCGTAGACCTGCCACCGGTCGGGGACGCCTTTGAGTTCGTGTTCGCCTCGGTCGGTGAAGGTGAGGCCAGAGCCAGCGACCAGGTCGCGTACCGTGCGTGAGACGAGGACCTCTCGGGGGCCGGCTAACGCAGCGACGCGAGCACCGACGTGAGCGGCGATGCCTCCGATGTCGTCGCCGCGGAGTTCGATCTCGCCGGTGTGTAACCCGGCGCGTACCTCGAGTCCGAGTTCGGGTGCGGCGCCGGCGATCGTGAGCCCGCATGACACGGCCCGGGCCGGGCCATCGAAACGCGCGAGCGCACCGTCGCCGGTCGATTTCACCAGGATGCCCCGATGACGGTCGATCTCGCGTCCGACGAGTCGGTCGTGGCGGTCGAGAAGGTGCTTCCAGTCGGCGTCGCCGAGGGTCGAGGCGCGCGCGGTCGAGTCCACGATGTCGGTGTACAAGACGGTCGAGAGCACTCGGTCCGTGTAGCCGACCGGTCGCACGCCGGTGACGAACTCCTCGAAGTCGTCGATCCAATCGACGATCGGACCCGTGGTTTGGAGCATCGAGAGGTGGGCGTTGAAGTCGATCGGAAGGAACCGCGCGCTCGGTATGTGCTTCGCCAGGTACTCGCCGCTCGCGAACGGGACACCGTTGTCGCCCGTCGCGTGCACCACGAGTGTCGGCACCGAGATGGTCGGCAGTACCGCGCGCACGTCGATGAGCTCGTTCATCTCACTCAGCCGCACCACGGCACCCGGGCTCGCGCACGCCATCTCGGCCGCGCCGAAATCTTCCATGTTCTCCTCGGTGACTTCACCAGCAGGGAACATGGCCGCCAGGCACAGGCCGCTGCCCCAGTACTCCTGGATGAGAAGCCGCGTCGCGGCCAGTTCGTCGTGAGTCGCTTGCCAAGGGTGATCGTCCGTGCGCCTAACCGCGGCAGACGCGCCGTACAACGTGAGCGAGTGGACACGCTCGGGAATCGTCGCCGCGAACAGGATCGACATCGGCCCGCCCTCGGAAACACCCACGAGCGCGGCCCGCTCGGACCCGGCCGCGTCCATCACCGCCCGCACATCGTCCATGCGGTCCTCGAGGCCCGGAATATCGGTGGACCGGTCGCTCAACCCGGTGCCGACCTTGTCGAACGTGATAACCCGGGCGAAACGCGTCACACGTTCGAGCCACGCCGCCACAGTCGGCCAGCCCTGCGGATCCAGCGTCCGGCTGAGGTTCGAGACGAACCCCGGTACGAACACGACATCGATCGGGCCATCGCCAACCACCGCGTACGCGACGTGCAAGTCACCCCGACGCGCATACCGGACCATGGGAGCCACGACGCCATCCTCACACATCGAGCTCCAGCCCGGGCCGGGCCGCGGAAGACCACCCCCACTGCCGCGTCCGGTGGTAGAGCGAAGGCTCAGAGTCGCCCTTGAAAAACGCCACTTTGCGCGTCCCATAACTCCGCGTCCCAGGTATGCCCAATCGCCGGCACCGAGACCGTGTCGCCGGGGGCGCGGACGCGCGCTGGCCCGGTCCGTTGAGGGCTGGCGATGACGCATCCACGTCTCGCACCGAACCGATGGATGCCTTGCGGCTATGGATGTCAGACTTCGTATCGTGACCGATATCAGCGAGATCCGTTACGCGCAGAGCGGTGAGCTCAGCGTCGCCTACCAGGTCATCGGTGACGGGCCTCGCGATCTGATCTTCGTGCCCGGAATCGTCTCGCACGTCGAGTTCTTTCATCAACTTCCCGGCTACACCGAGTTTCTCGAAGGCCTCGCCGCATTCGCACGCGTCGTTGTTCTCGACAAGCGAGGCAACGGCCTGTCCGACCGAGTGATGGGTGCGTCGAGCCTCGAGGAGCGGATGGACGACATCCGCGCGGTGATGGACGCGGTTGGCAGCGAACGAGCCACCCTGTTCGGCGTGTCCGAGGGTGGACCGATCAGTTTGCTGTTCGCAGCGACGTACCCGTCGCGCGTCGAGGCCGTCGTCTTGTACGAGACGTTCGTGTGCTACGGGGGCGTGCCGGGGGAACTCGAGAGCCACGCCGGTGATGAACCGGACGCGCACAAGCAGTTCACGGACTATCTGATGGAAACCTACGGCACGGGTGAATCGCTGCTCGGCTTCGGGACCTCGAGGATCGAAGAACCGCGCGTCGTCACACTCTGGGCGCAGGCGGAGCGTCTCTCGAACAGTCCAGGCGGCATGCGCGCGATGTACGAGGCTCTCCTTGCAACCGACGTGCGGGCGACGCTGCCAAGCGTTCGGGCTCCGTGTCTCGTCGTGCACGGAACGACGATGTCAATGTTCGAGCAGCAGAGTGCATACATGGCTGCGCACCTTCCGAACGCGCGCCTGGTCAAGCTCGACGGAGTGGATCACTTTCCATGGTTCGCGGAGGTCGAGCGGGTTGTGTCCGAGGTCGAGGAGTTCGTTACCGGCGCGCGGTCGGCCGTCGTCGACGAACGCGTCCTCGCAACGCTTCTCTTCACCGACATCGTCGGATCGACCGAGCGAGCAGCCGCGATGGGCGATCGCCGCTGGCACGAGGTGATCGAGAACTACTACGGACTGGTGCGTCGAAGTATCGAGCGCTTCCGCGGAGTCGAGGTCAGCACCGAAGGCGACGGGTTCCTCGCTCGCTTCGACGGACCGGCACGAGCAGTGTCGTGCGCCCGCGCCATTCGCGAAGGCGCACACGGTCTCGGCATCGAAGTCCGCGCTGGTGTGCACACCGGCGAGATCCAGCTTCACGGCGACGAGATCAGCGGTCTGACCGTTCACATCGGCGCCCGCGTCGTCGCGCTTGCCGGTGGCAGCGAAGTGCTCGTGTCACGCACCGTGAAGGACCTCGTCGTCGGTTCGGGAATCGAGTTCAGCGATCGCGGAAGCTACGAACTCAAAGGCGTCCCTGACACCTGGCAGCTGTACGCGCTCGCCGGATAGCCAACATCGCGCATCGCTGGTGGATGGTCGGTCTGCAAGCGCCGGCCGAAGTGTTGCTCCGCCTGGCGCTTTGAGAGCGAGCGTGGGACGTGCGAGGCACAAGGTGCAGGTCGCGGTTGAAAGTCAATGGAGCACTGGTTCTATCGTTGGCTTGTCGGCTACGACTGGAAGTAGCCGTGGAGCAGCGTGCTCGTGCTGCTCGTTTGGGTTCCGTTGGTCCAACCTCCCGCCGGGTGATGAGGCTTGGTGGAAGAACTATCGGAGCAAGCTCGAGGCCGCCGCGCTTCAAGCAGGCGACGTCACCTAACGCCGGATGCCGGTCGGCGTAGCTGCGGGCGAGCTACCTTCCACGCTCAACTTTGCGAGCCAGGATGAATGCTTGCGGGGTCGATTCGTGGGCGAGTTCCGGTTCGCGCACGGCTTGCGCGTGTGGTTGCAGTCCCCCTTCGAGCAGTGATCGGGCGACTTCCTCGGAGCAGTGCCGGAAGTAGGTCAGCGAGTGGCCGGTGCCGAACGCATCGGTCCTGTGTACTCCCGTACTGTCGCCGGCCTGGAACGCCACCAGGAGATGACCGCCGCCAGAGAGCACCCGCCGGAGCTCGGAGAACACCGCGTGCAGATGCTCCGGCGGGGTGTGGATGATCGAATACCAACAGACAGCCCCGACGAGGGACCCGTCCTCAAACGGGAGCGCGGTGAGATGTCCTTCCTCGAAGCGGATGTCGGGGTGCGCACCGCGGGCAACAGTCAGCATCGCGTGCGACACGTCGACACCAACGACGTCGAGCCCGTGAGCCGTCAGCCACGCCGCCACGCGCCCCGGCCCGCACCCAACGTCCGCGACGAGACCCGCCGTGAGCCCCACGAACTCGACGAAGGCTGTCAGGAACGCCCGATCGACCGGACCCTCGAACGCCGCACTCACGTCAATCCCGACGCGCCGCGCGTAGTGCTCAGCGGTTGCGTTGTAGACGGCTCGCGCCGCCCACACATGCTCGGGCTCTGTCACGCTGCGAAATCTACCGAGCCGCATCGCCCGGGTATGCCTGCGCGCGATCAGCAGCTGCTCGTGCGACTGGGTAGGGAGTTCCAATCCGAGGGCCTTGAGCCGGGCGGTCCGGCGCTTGCACCTTTGACATCGCCCGTGTGCGCGTCGACGTTGTAGACAACCCACCCGACTGGCGTATCGCGGAACCGCGGCGGATCCTTAGGTGATCCTTCGACCTCGACCGCCCAATAGTCAGTGCCGAACAACTTCGGTCTGACCGTCGCGTTTCGAGGGACCCCGTCGATGTGAATGACCCTCGCGATGACCGCGGCACGCGACACCGGCATGCACCACTCGGACGTCGTAGCGGTTGCGGGGAGTGTCACGCGGTCCGCGTGGCGACTACGCGGCGCATTGTGCGACCAGGCGACTCCGACGATGATGGCAACCGTCAGGATTGCACCTGACACGACCCACCAGCGATGAACCGCCACACACGGATAATGCCCGATCAGGGGTCATCTCGGAGAGTGCCGATCGGGAGTTATGGCGTGGCGTCGAAGCTGTCGGCGAACGTCCACAGCGGCGCGGGATACTCGGAGCGAAGTACCGGAAGTACGGTCGCCCAGTTATCTGGGGTCAGCGAGTCGATTGGGCGCACGCCGACCGAGCGGTCGTCGTGGACGTCGAAGCCCCAAGCGACACCGAGGAGCGGCACGACGCGACGAGGTTGACCGCCATGACCTCCTCGATCGGTGTTGTCGCAAGGAAGCTGTAGGCGAGCCACTCGAGAGGGGAACGGTCGGATCGGCTTGGGGCGTCGAACAGCGTCGGCTCCGTTCGGTACCAGCAATGCGGGGAGTGGGCGTCACCGGAGAGCATGAAGGGATCGACCTCGAACTCCTTCCCGTGCGAGACGTTGTCCGTCGAACGGACGAGTTGCACCCAACCGAACATCGAGTGATAGCCGCGGCGGGGGTAGCGCACCCATGCCGTGCACGCGGGGAACCCGACCACATCGTCGGCGACGGTGGCGTACGCGGCCGGGTCGACGATCGGGACGCACTCGACTTGAACTTCGCCCGGTCAGGCCATCCCACTCGAACCGCGCACTCCACTCCATGCAGCCCCCGGCGTCACGCTCCGACGAGAGCATGTTGCCCGATCACGCGCCGATGGGGCGACTTCCCGATCGGCAGTCGCGTCGTTGACCGATGCGTACGCGTCGGATATGACGGTAGGCGGTCCGGTTGTATTCGTCGCGAGGCGGCGCCCGCGTCGGTTCGTGTGCTTTCGGACGCGAGCATCGAACAATGACCCGAGGGAGGACGTGCGAATGAAGATAGGGCCGGTCGTATCGAACGAGGACTGGAAGGCTGCCCGCGAGCAGCTCCTGATCAAGGAGAAGGAACTCACCCGCGCGCGCGACGCGTTGGCGGCTGAACGGCGGCAAATGCCGTGGATCGCGGTCGACAAGCAGTATTGGTTCGAGGGCTCCGACGGGCGGGTCAGCCTCGCTGACCTGTTCGAGGGTTGTCGCCAGCTGATCGTCTACCGGGCGTTCTACGGACCCGAGGTCACGACCTACGCGGAGGGCGGCTCGTATCCGGAGCGGGCTTGCGTGGGTTGCTCGTTCGTAGCAGACCAGGTGGCGCACCCCGGGCACCTCCACGCGCGGAACACAACACTCGCGTTCGCCTCGCGTGCCCCCCAGCGTGAGATCCAGCAGCTGAAGGCGCACCACGGCTGGGAGCACATTCCCTGGTACACAATCACCGACGACTTCGACAAGGACTTCGATGTCGACGAGTGGCACGGCACGAACGCGTTCATTCGCGAGGACGACCGGATCTTTCGCACCTACTTCATCAACAACCGCGGCGACGAGCAGATGGGCAGCACGTGGAACTACCTCGACATCACCGCGCTCGGCCGTCAGGAGGAGTGGGAGCACTCGCCGGAGAACTACCCGCAAACTCCGCCGTACCAGTGGTGGAACTACCACGACGCGTACGACACACAGACATAACCAACGGCGTCATCCTTGCCGACGCCGACCGGCCGATCGGTACTCACGCGCCGGACCGAGTTCGCGGATGTACGCACCGCGTGATCCGGCACCGCGCTCCGGGATCGAGGCATCGAAATGACGCCTCACCGCAGCGCGGAGCCGGTATCCCGCTGGTTGTTATCGATCGCTACCCGACCACGTTCTTGCATTCGCCGAGCGCGTGACCGCCGACGATGTCGGGGGTTCCCGTCGAGTCACCGAACTGCACCTGGGGCGAGTTCCCGAAGCAGATCATGTTTCGGCCGACGGTGTTCGTGGTGAGCTCGCTCGCGTCGGGGTCGGCGAACGTGTTGCCCTTGTAGATCACGTTGTGGCCGACGGTGTCTCGGATGAACCCGGCCCAACACGACTTGACACCCTGAATGATCGCGTTGCCGCCGACCGACGTGTCCTCGAAGTCGATGTAGGCCGGCGGACCCGGAACGTTCGGGATGGTGCTGTCGCAGGTCACTCCGCCGCCTCCGCCTTGCACGACCGCGTTCAAGCCGATCTTGGTCGCATGCACGATGACCGCAAGCGCGCCTTGCGTGGTGAGGTTGTGCCCGATCGTGTCGTTTGTCACCAGCGTTCCGACGTTTTGGTCGGGGTCGTTGAAGCAGACGAACGCTTCGGGCTCGCAACCCAGGATGAGCACTCCGTTCGCCCGAACGGTGAGATTGCCGCCGACATGAACATCGCTCCCACCGAATGCCGCGATCAACTCTCCCTCCGGCGCGACCGTCAAGTTGTGCGCGACGCTGATGTTCCCGGCGTCGACCGTACAGAAACCGCTGATCGTCAATGACGAGTACGAGCCGGCCGCCACCGAACCGCCACTACACGTCGCCGCACCGGCCGCGAAGCTCGCGGTCGGGGCCACCAACTGCAGCGCGCCGGCCGCAACCACCACTGCCGCGACCGCGCCGAACTTCTTTGCCATCCGAGCCATGGGTCTCCTCCCACCTGCCATAGTGCAGCGCAACCTATTGGCCACGAATCCGCGCGGCAACACGCGACAGACAAAGCAGCCGGAAGTACGAGCGCGTCGTAGAGGTTGTCGCCGGATCTGCAGAACATGTACGCAACAAAAGCGCAGAATGCCCGCTCTGGGCCGGTAGTGCGACGGTCGATCGGCAGATCGAGACGGTACGAGTGCCGCACCGTTGGCGGGCTACCGCGTGGCGTAGACGGCGAACGGTGCGTCGTCGTGGAGGACGTCGTCGCCTTCGACGAGACCGGCGGCGTGGATCTCTCCTCGCCGGTTGAGTCCGAGCCGCTCCATGACCCGGCGCGAGGCGCGGTTGTGACGCTCGGTGTAGGAGATCACCGAGCGAGCACCGAGGACCTCGAACGCGAAGCGGAGCCCTTCGCGACCGATCTCGGTTGCCAATCCGAGACCACGGAACGCACCGCGAATCGCCCAGCCGACCTCGAGGGGGTCTTGCGCCCAACTCGGGTCGGTGAGCAGCGCCTGAATCTGGTGCGTTTCGTCGGCGTGCGCGGCCATGCGGGACAGACCGCCTCGACCGACAAGCGCGCCAGTGTCTCGGTCATGGGCGATCCACTTGCTCACGCCGTCGCGTGTCCAGCCCTGCGCGCACTGCTCGCAAAAGCGGGCCGCGTCCGTCTTGGACCATGTGCCGCTCCACCACGACGCGATGACCCCGTCTTGGTGGAGCGTCCACACTTCGTCGGCGTGCTCGGGGCCGATTGGATCAAGGATCAGCCGCTCCGTCGTTCGGCATGTGGGACTTGAAGATCTCATGGCGCGGTGTTTCTGGCGACGAGGTCGGACAGGTGCTGCAGTGAGTTGTCGAGGTGGTCCTGCCCGAACGGCGGGAACTGGAGGTACTCGCGCACCTGGGGCGGGACCGCTGACCAGTCGTACGTCAGCGTCACCGTAATCCGCGACGGGCCGGTCGCCTCGAGGTCGTAGCGCCACGTCCAGCCGCCGAAGCTGAGTTCCCCGGTCTCGGGCGACTCCGTCCCGGGCTTCCACGCGATGGCCCGCGGCTCGTCGAACACCTCGACCAGGTTGGCGATCTTGTAGTCCTTGTCCGGGTGGTTCGGGTGGTACATCGCCATCCGGAACACCTGGCCGGCGGCGGCAATGCGATCGCCGTCCAGGGATGCGCGCACCCAGCCGGTGCCGTCGATGTCGGCGTGGGCCGACGGGTCGGCCAGCACTGCGAACACCGCCTCCGGGGCGGCCTCGATCGTCGTGGACGCGGCAGCGCGCTCGGTTTCCATACCAGTGAGACGGCTCGCCGGGCCCGAACTCATCGCCGCACGGGACAGTTCTGCCTCAGGGAGCCCATATTGCCCGATCAAGAGTCACCGAAGCAGCGTTGCGGGCCGCGTCGTCAGGATCTTGGCGGCGTCGGCGACGAGGTTACACAGTACATCGGCGGCGGACTCGATGTCCGTGACGAACGATGCTGCCTCGCCCGCCCAGATTGCTTTCTCCGCGATCTCGGCGTCTGGTCCGAGTCTGCGGTACTCGTCGCGATGTTCGATCGCCCAGGTTCGAAGTTCATCCTCTCGACTCTCCCAGCGTTCGACGAACCGGTTTCGGATCGCGCGGCCTGATACGCCGTCGGGCCACGGCATCGCGGTGGCAATGTCGAAGAGGTCCGTGAGGACGGTGTCATTCCCAGTCGCCGCGACAACGCGGGTCTTGTACGCGTCCGAGACGCCGCACTCGTGTGTCGCGAGGAATCGGGTACCGAGCCACACGCCTTCGGCGCCGAGCATCAATGCCGCGGCGATTCCGCGACCGTCTGCGATTCCTCCTGCCGCGATTACCGGCACCGGATCGACCGCGTCGACGACCGCGGGCACGAGTGGCAAGGTGGAGACTCGGCCCGTGTGACCGCCGGCCTCGGTGCCCTGGGCGGTTACGACGTCCACGCCGGCAACTGCGGCGCGTCGCGCGTCGTCGACGGTGCGCACTTGGCACAGCACAATCGCTCCGACTTCGTGAGCGGCATCGACGAACGGGGCCGGGTCCGCGAACGAGTGAGCGATAATCCGAACTCCCTCGCGCAGCGCGACCGCCATCAGCCCTGCCGCGTTCGGCAGATGACTGATGAACCCGACACCGAATGGACGATCCGTCAACTCACGCGCGAGCCGGATCTGAGCAACCAACCATTCGGCGCCTCCGATCGTCGTACCGCCGATGAGTCCGAGACCGCCCGCCTCCGATATCGCAGCCGCCAGTTGTGCCGGCGCGTCGCCACCTCCCATGGGTGCGTTGAGCACCGGATACTCGATCCCGAACAAGTCACACAACCGCGTGTGCAGCACTGGGGTCACGCTTCCACATCCAGTCGGTGTCGAAGGAGGTTGGCTCGGTGTTTGCAGAACGAATCACCGACCATCTTGGCGCGGGCGACGGCTCAGCGTTCGCGCGGTGCCCGGTCGAGATTGGCCCACAGCGAGCGCATGACGGGAGCGAGTCGGCGCAACTCTTCGAGGTGCGCACCGCTCAACTGGCGGAGGCGTCGCGCCCCGAGTGGCGTGAGCCGCAAGCGCACCCAGCGATGGTCGATCGCGTCGGTATACCGGTCGACCAGGCCGGCCTCGACCGCGCGGTCGACGAGCCCGACCGCGCTGTTGTGATGGAGTAGCAACGCATCGGCAAGGTCCCCGATCGTGGGTCCTTCGGGATCCGGATGGCCTCGGACGGTGAGCAACAGTTGGTGCTGGGCAGGCGTGATGCCGACAGCTTTCGCTTGCTGTTCGCTCCACCGAAGAAACTGGCGTAACCCGGTTCGGAGATCGAGCAGTCGCCGGTAGTCATCGCCGTCCGGTTCGTGATTCTTGGACACCACGACATCGTACTGCGATACGTTGCAGCTCGCTGCCCCGCGGACGCTTTCGTCGTCGCCCGGCAACCTGGAGTCCGCTCGATACATCGTGATACGATAGGACTCGAATGACCACCGTTTCTGGAGCATCTCGCCGGGCGGACGCTCGGCGCACATGCTTCTTGGCCGCGGTCGGCGCGGTGCTGGGGCTGGCAGGTGGTGGGGCCGCGTGGGTGTTGTTGCACCTCATCGGCCTGATCACGAACGTGGCGCTCTTCCACCAGTGGGGCTGGGCGCTGCCGTCGTTTCGGAACTTCCACCCCGGGCCCATCTTGTTGGTCGAAGCCGCGGCTGGTGGTCTCGCAGTCTCGTTGCTCGCCCTGTGGGCACCGGTGATCCGCGGTCACGGCATCCCCGAAGCGATGGAAGCTGTCCTTACCCGGCAGAGCCGGATCGCCCCGCGAGCCGCGTTGGCCAAGCCGGCGTCCGCCGCGATCGCGATCGGTACCGGCGGGCCGTTCGGTGCCGAGGGTCCGATCATCGTTACGGGTGGAGCGCTCGGGTCGCTCATCGGCCAACTGATCCGAGTCACACCGTCGGAACGCAAGATCCTGTTGGCGTGCGGCGCCGCTGCGGGCATGTCCGCGACCTTCGGTGCTCCGCTCGCCGCGGTCGTGCTCGCGATCGAACTCCTCCTCTTCGAATTCTCACACCGCGCCCTGGTGCCGCTCGTCGTCGCCTCGAGTGTCGCAGGAGCGATGCACGCGGCGTTGTTCAGCGCAGGTCCGTTGTTTCACGTCCCGCCCCACAACTACGCCGGTCTCTCGAGCCTGCCCGTGTTCGGACTGGTCGGGATCGCGTGCGGGCTCCTCGCGGTGGTGATCTGCAAAGGCCTCTACCTCGTAGAGGGCGGCTTCCGCCGCCTTCCCATGTCCGAGTTCTGGCACCCGATCCTCGGCGCCCTCGGCTTCGCGTGCATCGGCCTCGTCGTGCCCCGGGCACTCGGCGTCGGCTATGACGTCATCAACGACGTGCTGGCAGACAAACTCGCGGTCGGGGTGCTCGCCGCGCTCTTGATCGCCAAGCTCGTGGCGTGGTGGGTCGCGCTCGGGTCCGGCACATCGGGTGGCACCCTCGCCCCGATCCTGCTCATCAGCGGGACGTTCGGCAGTCTGCTCGGCGCGCTCATCAATCACATCGACCCCGGCCTGCACCTCTCGCCCGGCGCAGTGGCACTGGTCGCCATGGCCGCGACGTTCGGCGCCGCGACCCGCGCGACCTTCACCGCAATCGTGTTCGCGTTCGAACTCACCCGCGACTACAACTCCATCCTGCCCATCATGCTCGCCGCGGTCATCGCCGACCTCGTCGCCGGCGCAATCCTCGACCACGGCCTCATGACCGAAAAACTCGCTCGACGCGGACTACACGTCCCCCTCGACTATCAGCCCGACTATCTCCGAGCCACAACCGTGCGCGCCGCCATGACCACGGACGTCAAGGTCCTCAACGCGCACGACAACGTCGGCGAGGCGCGTCTGAGCATCAATGGAACCCTCCACAGCGCCTACCCGCTCGTCGACGAGAACCAACGCTGCGTCGGCATCGTCTCCCGCACCGATCTCCTTGGGTCGGACGCGACCGCCGACGCGCCACTGTCACAGATCGCCATTCCCGACGTCGTCACGATCACCGCCGACGACACACTGCTCACCGCCCTGGAACGCATCATCACCGAGGAAGTCGAGCACCTCCCCGTACTCGACCCAGATCAGCACATCGTCGGGATGTGCACCCGCACCGACATACTGCGCGCCCGCAGCCAGCACCTCACCGCCGAACAAACCCAAGCCGGCTGGCACGCCGCTTGGCGAGAACGGCACTCTACGCGCACATAGTCACCAACCCTCATCAGATGTCGCGACCCGCGAGCAGCGCGGCAGGTTATGGCGCGTCCTGTTTGTCGATCGCGAGTATCCGACCGGCGACTTGGTCGGCCTTGCCTTTCACGTCGAAGCGAGACGGAGGTAGTGCGGGATGTCGCTCGCGCACTCGTTCGTACACGGCCTCGGACATCACGATCTCCCCGGCTGCGGCGCACGCCTGGAGGCGAGCGGCCGTGTTGACAACGTCACCCACTGCGGTGAAGTCCTTCACGATCACGCCCGCCGCCATCCGTTCGGTCTGCCGCAGCACCTTCGCCGTGACCAGCGCCAATCGGCTGCGAGTTCACGCTCTCGACTTGTCGAGGTACAGAAGCAGCCTGTGCGCGACGCGCATGACTTCGGTGTGCTCCCACTCGGCGGCCCGGTAGTAGCAGGCGATCAAGCCCATGCGGTGCAGCCGACGGAAGTCGCCGAACACGAAGGCATAGCGCGCCTTGGTCTCCTCTGACGCGCCGTCGGTGAGCGCAAGGTGCCACGACGCGTACTCACTCCAACCGTGAGTCTTGAGGAAGACATTCTGCTCGGCCGCACGCGGTTGGACGTCCGCCCACCGGCTACGCACTCTGTACTGCTGGGCGTCGATCAGCTCCCGAGCCTTGGCGACACCCCGCTTGTTCACTCGATACGTGGCCATGGGTTCAGTCTCCCCAAATCCGGTCCGGCGTGATCCTGCGCCGAACACGGTTATGGCGTGGCAGCGAACTGGTCGGTCGAGCCTGAACGTCCCATGCGACAATGAAAAGCGTGTGGAGGACCGCACCCCTCATTCTCGCCGTTCTCGTGGGAGCGACCGCGTGCTCGTCGAGCAGCAAATCGAGCGTCGTCACTGGCTACATCGAACCGTGCGTGGGGGCTGCGACACATGCAGAGGGGCACGCGGCCGGGACGGTGGCCGCGCTACGTGGCACCGAGAGGCTGGTGCGGGTGTCCGCCGATGAACTCCAGAGCGTCCTTCCGAAGGAAGTAGTGGCCAGGACGCACACAAGCGGAAACAAGCCGTTCGAGCTTCGGCTTCCGCCCGGCGACTACGTGCTCGTCGGTACGTACGACGCGTTCCCCACGACGACGACCCGATTGTCGCTGCGGGTTCCTCCGTCGACGACGCTGCAGCGAGACCTGCCAAATCTCTGCAAGTGAATACGCGCGCGAAGGTGCGGCGTATGGCGCCGATCGGGACGCGGCATCAGAGTGCCCGGGCGGCGAGCGCGGTCCGGACCCGTTCCGGGATCGCGATCGACGTGTTCTTTCCGGGCTCGACCGCGACATAGGTGATCGTCGCGTCGCATGTCGGACGCGCATCGACACTCGCTCGGTAGCGAAGATCGAACGACTTCGTTCCCAGCCGTACGGGTGCAACCGCGATCTCGATCCACTCGTCGAAGCGAGCTGGTTCCTTCCACTCCAGCTCGGCGCGCACGAGCATGACGTCGAATTCGATCGTCCAGAACTCCGGTCCGAAGCCGAGTGACTCCATGAACCGCGTGCACGAGTCGTCGAAGTAGGTCAGCCAGTGCGCGTTGAAGACGACGCCCTGCCCGTCGATCTCGGCGTAGCGCACGCGGATCCGGTGCGTGAACACGACTCGGCTGCTCGGTCTCTCAGCTTCGCAGCTCGGCGCCGTGGGCCGACACGATGGCGTCGATGCACTTGTTGCGGAGCGCGCTCACCTCGTCGTCGGTGAGCGTACGGTCGAGGGCCCGGAACCGCAGCGTGAACGCGAGGCTGACCTTCCCGGATCCGAGCGCCTCCGATCGGAAGACGTCGAAGAGCGCGACGTGCTCGAGGAGCTCGCCACCCGCATCGACCAGCGTGGTCTGTATCGCCGCGGCGGGGATGGTGTCGTCCACTACGAACGCGAGATCCACGGCCGATGCCGGAAAGCGTGAGACCGGGCGCGCCCGCATCTCGCGACGCGCCCCGGTGAGGAGTGCGTCGATGTCGAGCTCACACGCGACGACCGGCGCGACGAGCGAGAGCGCGTCGACGACGACGGCGGCCACCTCGCCGACCACGCCGATCGGGCGCCCGTCGACGAGCACCCGCGCCGCGCGTGTCGGATGGAATCCGTCGACGCTCGCGGCCTCGAGGCCGAGGTCGGCGATGCGGAGCTCTTGGGCCACCGCGCTGAGGGCAGCGGTTGCGTCGTACACGTCGACCGGGCGATCCGGCTCGTGCGGCGCCCGCCGGGCACGGTGTGCGCGCGCGAACGCGAGCGACCGGCGTTCGGCCGGAAGCGGCTCGCCGTCACGAGGTACTCCGAACGCGGTGCCGCTCTCGAACAAGGAGACATCGGGCTCGCCGCGCGCCGCGTTGTAGGCGACCGCGCGCAGCAACCCGGGCAGGAGTGCCGGCCGCAGGATCGATTCCTCGGCGCGCAACGGGTTCTCGACCTCGATCACCGCACTCGTTTGCACGCCCGTGTTCGACAGGTCGCCGGGCGCGAGCAGCGGCAGCGTGTACACCTCGTCGTAGCCGGCGCCGACGAGCACGTCGGCGACCGTGCGCAGGTCGCGCTGGCGCGGGCTGAGCCCGCCGATCTTGTCCGGACTCGACGGCACCGTGCGCGCGATGTGGTCGAGGCCGACACGCCGGGCTACTTCCTCTACGACGTCGATCTCGCGTTCGAGGTCGGGGCGGAACGTCGGAACCGTTGCCTCACCTCCTTGCATCTCGATCCCGAGCGGCGTCAGGTACGACGCGATGTCGTCGCCGGACAGCGCGGTACCGAGCAACCGGTTGACCCGCTCGGTGCGCACGGTGATGCGCGCCGGCCCGATGTGCTCCGGGTACACGTCGACGGCCCCCGTGGCCGGCTCCGCCGCCGCGACGAGCGCGAACAGCTCCATGGCGCGTGCGGCGCCACTGCCGGCGTTGTTCGGATCGACGCCGCGCTCGAAGCGCGCACTCGCCTCGGAGCGCAGGCCGAGCCGCTTCGACGTGTGCGCGATGCCGGTCGGCTCGAAGTACGCGGACTCGAGCAGGATCTGGGTCGTGGCCGGCGAAACCTCGCCCGCCGCTCCGCCCATGATCCCGGCAAGCCCTTGCGGGGTGCGCTCGGCGTCGCAGATCAGAAGATCGGCGCCGGTGAGCGGGCGCTCGATGCCGTCGAGTGTCGTCAGCTTCTCGCCGTCGCGGGCGAGCCGCACGACGATGCCGCGACCCGCGAGCCGGTCGAGGTCGAACGCATGCAAGGGACGACAGCGTTCGAGCATCACGTAGTTCGTGACGTCGACAACGTTGCTGATCGGCCGCATCCCGGCGAGGGTCAGGCGCCGCTGCATCCACCGGGGCGACTCTCCCATCGTGATCCGCGCCGCGACCGCGACGAAGCGCGGGCAGCGATCGCGAGCCTCGACGACCACCCGCGCACCCGCCACTTCGTCGACGATCGGTGCGGGCTCGTGCTCCTCGACGACGAAGGGCCGGCCGAAGTGCGCCGCGAGCTCGCGGGCCACGCCGACGACCCCCATGGCATCCGGGCGGTTCGGCGTGATCGAGAGGTCGAAGACGACGTCGTCCAGGCCGAGGACCTCGCGCACGTCGGTGCCGAGCGCGGCGTCGGCCGGCAGCTCGAGGATGCCGTCGTGGTCGTCGCCGAGGCCGAGCTCGCGCGCCGAGCACAACATGCCCTCCGACACGACGCCGCGGATCTTGCGCCGCTCGATCGTGAAGTCTCCCGGAAGGACCGCGCCCACCGGGGCGAACGGCACGATCATGCCCGGTTCGATGTTGGGCGCGCCGCACACCACGCGCCGCTGCCCGGAACCGAAGTCGACGTCGGCGAGCCGGATCCGATCGGCATCGGGATGCGGGACCACATCGATGATCCGGGCGACGACGACGCCGTTCACGTCGCGGCCCGGCGCGTCGACGGCCTCGACCTCGAGTCCGAGCTGGTTCAGCGCGTCGGCGATGTCGGCGACCGCGACGTCGTCGAGCGCCGTGAACTCACGAATCCATGACAGCGGAGCGCGCAAGGCCGGTCCTCAGAACTGACGGGCGAATCGCACGTCGCCGTCCCACAGGATCTTGATGTGGTCGACGCCGTACAGGAGCTGGACGACGCGGTCGATGCCGAAGCCGAACGCGAATCCCGTGTACACCTCGGGATCGATGCCGACGGCTGCGAACACGCTCGGGTCGACCATGCCCGCGCCCCCGAGCTCGACCCATCCGGTGCGCGAACAGACGGCGCAACCGGCGCCTCGGCAGAAGACGCACGACATCGCGAACTCGACCGACGGCTCGGTGAACGGGAAGAACGACGGGAGGAAGCGCGCTTCGATGTCGGAGCCGAACAGCGCGTGGATGAACGCCTCGATCGTGCCGAGCAGGTCGCCGAGTGTGATGCCCTCGTCGACCGCGAGGCCTTCGATCTGGTGGAACACCGGCGAGTGCCGGGCGTCGAGAGTGTCGCGCCGAAAGGCGCGCCCGGGCGCGATCACGTAGATCGGCGGGCGCTGCGACTCCATGGTGCGCACCTGGACCGGCGACGTGTGCGTGCGCAAGAGCACCGTCTCCGGTTCGCCGAGCCGAACGTAGAGCGTGTCCTGCATGGCGCGGGCCGGGTGCCCGGGCGGAAAGTTGAGCGCCTCGAAGTTGTACCAGTCGAGCTCGACTTCCGGTCCCTCGGCGACCTTGTAGCCGAGACCGACGAACACGTCCTCGAGCTCGCGCCAGATGCGCGTGACCGGGTGCAGGTGGCCGCGGACGTATTCACGCGGGCCGAGCGTGAGGTCGAGACGGTCGCGCGTCGCCGAGACAGCGGAAGCGTCCGCGTCGAGCACCTCGAGCCGCGCCGCGTGCGCGGCTTCCAGCTCCGCCCGGGCCTGCGACAGCGCCCGGCCGATTGCGGCCCGATCGGAGCCGTCGACGCTCTTGATCGCCTCGCGGATCTCGTTCAGCGCCGACGACCGTCCGAGGAAGCGGCGCTCGGCATCGCTCAGGTCGTCGAGGGAAGCCGCGCGGGAGAAGGCGTCGGTCCCGTCGCGTGTGACCGACTGCGCGCGCTCGACGAGATCCGCGGCCGAACTCAACTCGTTACGCCCCGACGCTGGCGAGATGCCTCGAAGAGGAGCGCAGTGCCGGCCATCGCAACGTTCAGTGACTCCCCCGCTTTCATGGGGATCGTCACCGCGCCGTCGATCGGCAGGCCGGCGTCGAGGCCCTGCGTCTCGTGACCGAGCACGAACGCGCTCGGCGCGCGCAGATCGAAGGTTTCGGGCGCCGCGCCTCCCCTGGCGGTCGCGCCCAGGCGCGCGACTCCTTGGGCGCCGAGCGTCTCGAGGATCTCCATTGCTGCTGTACCTTCCACGATGCGAACGGCGAAACACGCGCCTGCCGAGGCGCGTACGACCTTGGGATTGTACGCATCGACCGATCCCTGCCCGAGGACGATTAACTGCGCGCCTGCCGCGGCGGCGCTGCGCACGAGCGTGCCGGCGTTGCCGGGATCGCCGAGCCGGGTCGCGACCAGCGCGAGATCGACGCTGTCGAGGGCCTCGATGCCCAACCGATGCAACGCGGCGAGGGCGAAGATCGGCTGCGGATTCACGGTGTCGCCGACACGCGCGCCTGCGTACGTGTCGAGCCCGCGGACCGGCACGCCCGTCGCCGCGACCCGCGACGCGAGGGCGCGCATGTCGGAGGTCGCGTCGACCCCGACGAAGCACTCGAGGAGCTCGACGCGGTGGTCGAGCGCAGCCTCGATCACGCGCGGTCCTTCGCACACAAAGACGCCCTCGTCGTCGCGCGCGCGCCGCTCGCGCAGCAGCGCCTTCAGACGCTTGATCTCCGCCTTGGTCGCGAATTGCTCAGGCTGCGTCGAGGGCACCGCGTGCGGTCTCGACGAGCGCGGAGAATGCGGCCGGCTCGCGCACCGCGAGGTCGGCGAGCATCTTGCGGTCGACGTCGACCTCGGCGGCTTTCAAGCCGGCCATGAAGCGCGAGTACGACATGTCGTGCTCGCGGCACGCAGCATTGATCCGGACGATCCAGAGCCGCCGGAACTCGCCCTTGCGCGCGCGCCGGTCGCGGTACGCGTAGCGAAGAGAGTGCATGACCTGCTCGTTCGCTTTGCGGAAGTGGCGGCTGCGCGCGCCGGTGTAGCCCTGCGCCTCTTCGAGGATCGCACGACGATGCTTCTTACCGCTGACGGAACGCTTCACCCGGGCCATCGGGCTACCTCCCCAGCATTCGTTTGACGCGTTTGAGGTCGCCGCCGACGACCTCGGCCTCGCGGCCGAGCCGGCGCGTGCGGCGGGTCGGCTTGTGCTCCAGGAGGTGGTCCCGGTACGCCTTGCGGCGCAGGATCTTGCCGGTACCCGTGACCTTGAAGCGCTTGGCGGCACCGCGGTGCGTCTTCATCTTCGGCATTGTCGGAGTTCCTGTCGGTCGTTCAGACTTTCGCGGCCTGGGCGGCCGGTCTCGTCTTCGGCTTGCGAATCGGATTGAGCACCATCACCATGTTGCGGCCGTCTTGCTTGGGTGCGGACTCGACCACTGCGATCTCGGCGACCCGCTCGGCAACCTTCTCGAGAATCCGCCGGCCGAGCTCAGGGTGGGCCATCTCTCGGCCGCGGAACATGATCGTCAGCTTGACCTTCGACCCCTCCTCGAGGAAGCGCTCGACGTGCTTCATCTTGGTGTCGTAGTCGTGCGAATCGATCTTCGGGCGGAACTTCATCTCTTTGATGACGACGTTCGACGCTCGTTTCCGCGATTCCTTGCGCCGCTGGTCCTGCTCGTACTTGTACTTGCCGAAGTCCATGATCTTGCAGACCGGTGGTTCGGCGTTGGCTGCGACCTCGACGAGGTCGAGACCCGACTCCCGGGCGATGGCGAGCGCGTCCGGAAGTGTCCTCACTCCCAGCTGCGAGCCGTCGGCGCCGATGAGGCGAACCTGGCGAGCGCGTATGCGATCGTTGATGCGGGCGTCGTCTGTGGCCAGTGCGGCATCACCTCGTGTTGTTCGGCCGCCCTCGCGAATCGACGGCGGAGCTTGCGGGAAGCGTCCACCGTCGCGCCGAACGTCGTTCGGCTCCTCACAACGGACCCGACGTGGCGATGACCGTGAGGTCGGACCAGCCGGGCGGGGACCCCGCCTTTTGGGTAGCGTCCCACTTCCCTCGATTGTCGACGCGGGAGGATAGTCGAGCGTGAGCGAACTTTGGACACCTGGGAGCGGCGAGCCCCGCGAACCCTCCTCGACCCCGGACGGCGTGCCCACCGGGGCGGCGCCCGGTGGATCGACCCCGACCCCCGAAGAGGTCGAAGCAGTGCGCGAGTTGCACGAGCGGCTCGCGGCCACACCCGTCGCCGATGTCATCGTCAATCATGCGATCGGCATCTGGCAACTCGCCCTGGTGCATCTCGGCGTCGTCACACCACCCGACGAGCAGGGCCGGCGCCCGGCGCCCGACCTCGCCGCGGCGGGGCTCGCGATCGACGCGCTCGCAGCGCTCGTCGACGGGTTGACCGACCGCCTCGGCGACGGCGAGCCGATGCTGCGCGACGCCTTGCTCCAGGCCCAGATGCTCTACGTCGATATCGCCGAAGATCCGGCGTAGGAAACCGCGGCCGCTTCCCATCGTCCGAGGTGTCCGGGGATCACCTCGAATTCCACCGCGGCGCCGACCGGGATGGTGCGCGTGCCGTCGACGATCACCGTGGAGTGGAACGGGTACGTCGCGCCGTCGTCGCTCTCGATCTCGCCGAGACCTCGCCCGGCGTCGAAACGCGTGACTGTTCCGCGCATGTTCGTACCCCGCGTGTTCACACCGCGCGGGTCATTGGACGATCTTCCCGATCGGCAACTCGAGGATGCCTGTCGCACCGTGATCCTTGAGCGCGGGAATCAAGATGTTGATGTCGCTCTTGGCGACCACCGTCTCGACGGCGTATCCGTCCTCGCCGTACAGCTTCGACACGGTGGGCGACTTGAGCGCGGGCAACAGCGCGATGACGCCACTCAGGTTCGCTTCGTCGACGTTGAGCTTGACGAGGACGCGGCCCCGCGCCTCGAGCGCGCCCAGGAGCAGCGTCTGCAGCTGCTCCATCGCCCGGCGCTTCTCGTCGTCGGCGTAGGCGACCGGGTTCGCGATCAGCTCGGTGTACGAGACGAGGATCGTGTCGAGCACGCGCAGGCCCGCCGCGCGCAGTGCCCTGCCCGTCTCGGTGATCTCGACCACGGCATCGGCGATCTCGGGGATCTTCGCCTCGGTCGCGCCGTACGAAAGGGTGACGCGCGCATCGACGCCGTGCTTCTCGAGGAACCGGCGCGTCAGCTCGGGATACTCGGTGTGCACGCGCACGTCGGGCGGGAGATCGGCAACCGTTCGCCACGGCGAGTCGCCGCCGACCGCGAGCACCATCCGGATCGGCCGCGCCGTTGCTTTCGAGTAATGCAGCTCGGTGAGGGTCACGACCTCGACGCTCGTCTCCTCGATCCAGTCGCGTCCGGTGACACCCACGTCGAACAGACCGTCGGCGACGTACCGCGGGATCTCCTGCGGGCGGAGGATCGTGACGTCGACGACGCGCGGATCGTCGATGGTCGCCTTGTAGTCGACGTCGGACGCACGCGTGAGCGCGAGGTCGGCGTCCTCGAACAGTTGGAGGGTCGCCGCCTCGAGCGAGCCCTTCGGCAGAACCAGGCGGAGCACGCCGTTCAGGATACGGGCTGGCCGGCCACCAACAGCCGATAGCCGAGGTCGATCTCGGCGAGATCGCGCAGATCGCCGTGACGATCGTCCCAAACGCCGCTCGCGAGGTCGCGCCGGAGTTGCTCGGTCCCGGCGCGCCGTACTTCCGGATCGAGCTGCGCGAACGACGAGATGCCGTCCTGCACGACGGGATCGAGATACGCCTCGGGCCGGTTCCAGTAACAGCCTGCGAATCCGTCCCGGCAGTCGGCAGTCACCGGTACCGGCTCGACGTGTCGGACCGCGAGCGTCGCGGCGAGGCGATCGAGTCCGGGGGCCGCGCGCTCCGAACCGAGGTCGAGGATCTGGGGGAAGTACTCGACGACGAACCAGAGCGAGGACGCGAGCGAGGGCTCGAAGAAGAAGATCACTTGTCGGCGCGCGACGCGTTGCATTTCGCGCAAGCCCCGCTCGAGATCGTCCCAGTGGTGCACGGTGAGGCTGGCGAGCGCGGCGTCGAACGTCTCGTCGGCGAACGGGAGCGCCTCGGCTCGGGCGAGCAACGCCGGTGCCGCATCCGAACGGCGTTGCCGCAACATCGTCACGGAGGGATCCGCCGCGACGACGAATCGATCGGCCGGCTCGTAGCTCCCGGCGCCCGCGCCGACGTTCACGACTCGCATCTTCCCGGCGGACCCGGAATCGCCGAGCGCGGCGGCGATGCGAGCCTCGATGCCCGGGTCGGTCCGGCGGGTCGAGCTGTAGGTTCGCCCGATCGTGTCGTAGCGGGTCACGGCAGCGCGCGCAGGAGCGACACCATCTCGATTGCGGCGAGCGCGGCCTCTTCGCCCTTGTGTCCCTCCTTGCCCCCGAGGCGGTCGTGAGCCTGCTCACGGTCGTCGACGGTGAGCACGCCGAAGATCACGGGCACGCCGGTGTCGAGCGCGGCGCGGGTGATGCCCGCGGCGGTCTCGCCGGCGACGTATTCGAAGTGCGCGGTCTCACCGCGGATGACGGCTCCGAGGCAGATGACGGCGTCGACCGATCCCGATGCCGCGAGCCGTTTCGCGACGAGCGGGGCCTCGAACGCGCCCGGGACCCACGCGACCGTGACGTCGGCCGCCGCGCGCTTGCGCAGGACGCGCTCGGCGCCGTCGAGCAGCTCCTCGGTGATGTCGCGGTTGAAGCGCGCGACCACGATCGCGAACCGCATCCCGGTCGCGTCGAGGTCGCCCTCGCTCGGCGCGTACTCGCCCATCGCTCAGGAGCCTCCGAGCTCGTCGACGCCTTGATCCGGAGCGTCGTGGTCCGGAACGCCCTGCTCCGGATCGAGGCCGAGCAGGTGCCCGAGCTTGTCCTGTTTGGCGCGCAGGTACGCGATGTTCTCCTCGTTCGGCACCGTGTGCATCGGCACCCGCTCGATGATCTCGAGACCGTAGCCCTCGATGCCGCCGTACTTCGCGGGATTGTTCGTCATCAATCGCATGGTGGTGACCCCGAGATCGACGAGGATCTGCGCGCCGATGCCGTACTCGCGCGAGTCGGCCGGGAAGCCGAGCTCGAGATTCGCCTCGACCGTGTCGCGGCCCTGGTCCTGGAGCGAGTACGCGCGCAGCTTGTGTCCGAGGCCGATACCCCGGCCCTCGTGACCGCGGAGGTACACCACCACCCCTTGCCCGGCGGCTGCCACCCGCGCGAGCGCACGGTCGAGCTGCACCCCGCAGTCGCACCGCAACGACCCGAACACGTCGCCGGTCAGGCACTCGCTGTGCACCCGCACGAGCACGTTCTTCTGACCTGCCACCTCGCCGCGCACGAACGCGAGATGCTCGGTGTTGTCGAGGAGTGACGCGAACACGTGCGCGGTGAAGTCGCCGTACTGCGTGGGGATCCGCGCCTCCGAAACACGCCGGACGAGCTTCTCGCGGTGACGGCGGAACCGGATGAGATCGGCGATGGTGACGAGTACGAGATCGTGCTCGGCCGCGAAGGCTTCGAGCTCTGGGCGGCGTTGCATGGTGCCGTCGTCGTTCACGATCTCGGCGAGGACGCCCGCGGGATATTCGCCGGCGAGCCGGGCGAGGTCGACGGCCGCCTCGGTGTGACCGGCCCGCTTGAGCACGCCGCCGACGCGGTAGCGCAGCGGGAAGATGTGCCCGGGCCGGGCGAGATCGACCGCCGACGTCTCCCCGTCGATCAGCGCGTGGACTGTCGTGCACCGGTCGGCGGCCGAGATTCCGGTCGAGGTGCCGACGCGCGCGTCGACCGAGACGGTGAAGGCCGTGCGCTGGCCCTCGGTGTTCTCACTCCCGGAGACCATCAGCGGAAGCTGCAGCTCGTCGAGCCGCTCACCCTCCATCGGAAGACAGATCACGCCACTCGTGTAGCGGATCATGAACGCCATCTTGTCGGGCGTCATCTTCTCGGCGGCGATGATCAGATCGCCCTCGTTCTCGCGGTCCTCGTCGTCGACGACGACGACGAACTCCCCGCGCTTGACCGCGTCGATCGCGCGTTCCACCGCTTCGAACGTCATCTTGGGCTCCGATCGGAAACGAGCAGCCGTTCCACGTACTTGGCAATGAGGTCGACTTCGAGATTCACGCGGGCGCCGGCGGCACGCGCACCGAGCGTCGTCACCGCGAGCGTGTGCGGTATCACCGCGACCGAGAACCCGTCGTCGGAAACCGCGGCGACGGTCAGGCTGATGCCGTCGACCGTGATCGATCCCTTGTGCACGACGTAGCGCAGCACCTCGTCGGGCGCCTCGAAGCGGAAGAGCTCGCTCGCGTCGGGCTGCGGCTCGCGGGCGCGTACCGCCCCGGTCGCGTCGACGTGACCTTGCACGAGGTGGCCGCCCAGACGGTCGGCGAGCCGCACGGGCCGCTCGAGGTTGACGGGATCGCCCGGCGCGAGATCACCCAAGTTCGTGCGCGCGAGCGTCTCGACGACCGCGTCCGCGGCCCAGTGCCCGGCACCGAGGTCGACGACGGTCAGGCAACACCCGTTCACCGCGATCGACGCGCCGATCGTCGCGTCGGCGAGCACGTCGGTCGCAGCGATCTCGATCCGAGCGCCGCCCGCAGTCGGAGCGAGCGACCGCACGCGGCCCAATTCCTCGATGATGCCGGTGAACATCAACAAACCCCCGAACGGGGCTCGAGCTCGAGCCGCACGTCGGCACCGCACCGGGCGACGTCGACCAGCTTCCAGCGCGGCGCGTCGGCGATCGTGCGCGGTCCGGCGTACGCGAAGCCGGCGGCGCCGTCGGTGCCGAGCAAAATCGGCGCGACGTACACGACGACCCGCTGCGCGTGTCCGCCTTCGGCGACGGCGCCGAGCAACCCACCGCCGCCCTCGACCAGGGCCTGGAGAACGCCTTCGCGTCCGAGCACCGAGAACGTGGCGTCGAGATCGACGCCCCGGCCGCTCGCAGCCGGTGCCACCACCTCGACGTTCGCGCCCGCGGCGCGCCACGCGTCGACCACGCCCGCACGGGCCGCTTCGGTGGTGACGACGAGGGTCGGACCGAGGGTGCCGTCGAAGAGCGGCCCAACGGAAGCCACCCGGCCGTGCCCGTCGAGCAGCACGCGCAGGGGCGCGCGCGCCGGCGCGACCTGCACGTCGCGAACGGTGAGTGCCGGTCGGTCGGCGAGTGCGGCGCCCGACCCGACCACGATCGCCTGGGAGTCGGCGCGCAGCTCGTGCGCATCGGCTCGGGCATCGCCCGAGGTGATCCAGCGCGACGTCCCGTCGGCCGCGGCCACGCGCCCGTCGAGGCTGAGCGCGGCCTTCGCGACCACGAACGCCTTTCCGGTGCGGCGGTGGTACAGATACGGAGCGAGATCGCGCTCGGCTTCGGCCGCGCCCACGCCGGTTCGTACCTCCACACCCGCGTCTCGCAGTCGCGCGTAACCGCGCCCCGCGACCCGCTCGTCGGGATCTCCGACGGCGACCACGACCCGCGAGATACCGGCCGCGATCAAGGCCTCCGTGCACGGCGGTGTGTTCCCGTGGTGGTCGCACGGCTCGAGCGTGCAATACGCGGTGGCGCCCGTTGCCCGGTCGCCGGCGGCGCGCAGGGCCGCGACCTCCGCGTGCGGACCGGTGGGATACGGGCCGGTCGCGGCCGCGCCGACGACCTCGCCGTCGCGCGTGACCACGCATCCGACCGCCGGCCAGGGCGCGGTGTGACGGCGTGCACCGTGAGCGAGCTCGATCGCCTCGAGCATCACCGCAACGTCGCGCCCGTCAACGTCGCGCCCGCCGGCATCGCCTACGTCGGACACGCGCCCCTTCCCGGTTCGGGCCCGCAGGGCGCGGCGTCGGCGACTGGAGACGATGAACGGCGACGGCAAACGGACGCGCTGTTCGCGCGTGCGCCGTCGTAGCCGACCCTCTCCCATCCGGACTTTCACCGTCGGCCCAGGGATTTCACCTGGTCGGCGCCCCGCTGGCTGCGGGGCGTTCGCGGGCTCTCACCGCCGGTCGGGACTTGCACCCAACCCCGAGGGCTTCAGTTGTCAGTTGTCCCCGAGGGTACTGCCGCCCCGAAGGAAATGCAACGTGTTCTATTTCCGCGCCGCGCTCGTTTCAGTGAGGGTGTCCCCCGGCGAGCAGGTCGAGGGCGTGGGCGGCCACCGACAACACGACCTCGAGCCCCTCGACCGCTCCGCTCGCGGAGCCGGGCAGGTTGCAGATCAGCGATCGTCCGCGGGTGCCGGCGGCGGCGCGCGACAACATGCCGAAGCCACGGCCGCCGGCATCGCTCGCGCGCCGGATCGCCTCGACGATCCCCGGCGCCTCGCGTTCGATGACCGCCCGGGTGCCCTCGGGGGTGAGATCCCGCGGGCCGAAGCCAGTGCCGCCGGTCGTGACGATCAATCCCGCGAAGCCCTCGGCCAGGTCGACCAGTGCCTCGGCGACCGCATCGGCGCCGTCTCGGGTCACCCGGTGCGCGATCACGTCGTAGCCCGCGGCGGTGAGTCGCTCGACGAGCACGCGGCCGCTCGCGTCGTCTCGCGTCCCCCCGGCCACGCCGTCGGACACGGTCAGCACCTTGGCGGCGAGGGTCATCGCTCCGAGCAGGCGCGCATCTCGCGCGCGGCCGCCGCCGGGTCGTCGGCGCCGAAGATCCCGGTGCCGGACACGAGGATGTCGACACCCGCCTCGGCCGCGAGGTGCGCGTTGTCGATCTTGATGCCGCCGTCGATCTCGATCTCCACCGGGAGTGAACGGCCGTCGATCGCGACCCGCGCGGCTCGCACCTTGTCGAGGACCTCGGGGATGAAGGGCTGACCCCCGAAACCGGTGTGCACACTCATCACGAGCAGGAGGTCGATCTCGGCGAGGTACTTCTCCACCGCGTCGAACGGCGTGCCGGGCTCGAGCGACAGCCCGACCCTCATGCCCAGCGCGCGGATCTCGTCGAACAACAGCCGGGGGTCGCCCAGCTCGATGTGGATCGTGCACCCGTCGGCCCCGGCATCGGCGAAACCGGCGAGGAGCACGCCCGGGTTGTCGACCATGAGATGGCAGTCGAGGAACAGATCCGTGTGCTTGCGCAGCGACTTCACGACCGGCGGGCCGATCGTCAGGTTCGGGACGTAGTGACCGTCCATGCAATCGACATGGAGCAGGTCGGCCTCCGACGCGACCCGCGCCACGTCGGCCGCGAGATTCGCGAAGTCGGCGGCGAGGATCGAGGGAGCGACCTTCATTGCGCCGGAGGCTACGTCACGGGTGACCAACGGCGGCCACTCGTCAAAGCGGATGCCGCGCCCGGAAAGTTGGTCACCGACGGGTTCGGGGCATGCCGAGTGAGGCTGAGCACGAACATGCCGTCGGTGTTCGCGTCGGACGGTAGGAGGATCGCGCCACGACCGTACGGCCGCCATGGAGCCGGAGGCGGCGCAACGGCTGCCAGGTCCGGCAGATGCGCGTGCGCCCACGCGTCGACGTCGACGGTCTCGTCCTTCGACAGCGTGCAGACCGCGTACACGAGCCGGCCTCCGGGCTTGACCGCGGCCGCGGCGGTCGCGAGCAGGATCCGCTGCAACGCCGCGAGGTCGTGCACGTCGGTCGGTTGCACGCGCCACCGCGCGTCCGGGCGCCGTCGCAACACGCCGAGGCCGCTGCAGGGGGCGTCGAGCAGCACGCGATCGAACGCGCCGTCCCGTACCGGTGGATTGCGGCCGTCGGCGACGACGGTCGACACCGTCCGCCGCACCCCTATGCGTTCCGCGGCGCGCACGACGGTACGCACGCGGCCGGCGTGAAGATCGGCCGCGACGACGAGCCCCTCGCCGCGCATGCGCTCCGCGGCCGCCGTTGCCTTGCCGCCGGGCGCGGATGCAAGATCGAGCACCCGTTCCCCGGGCTGCGGGTCGAGGACCGCGACGACAGCCTGGCTCGCCTGGTCTTGCGGCGTGGCCCGACCGTCGGCGACCGCCGGCACCGCCGCGAGATCCCCGGCGTGACGGAGCAACAGCGCGCCGGGAACGAGCGTGCCGGGCGCGACGTCGGCGCCCGAGTCGAGGAGCTCGGCGGCCAGCTCCTCGCTCGAGGTCCGCATCGGGTTCACCCGCAGGGTCACGGGTGGCGCGAGGTTGTCGAGGTCGAGCGTCGCGATCGCGTCATTGGGCCCGAACGCGTCGAAGAGGAGCTGCACGATCCAGTCGGGATGTGACGTCCGGACGGCGACCGCCGCGACGTCGTCGCCGTCGGGCAGCGGGAAGGGCGGGCCCCGGCGCGCCAACGCCCGCAGCACGCCGTTCACGAAGCCGCGGGCGCGCTGGTCGACGGCTCCGACGGTCTCGCCGACGGCGGCGTGCGCCGGTGTCCCCATCAGCAGCTGATAGGCGCCGAGCCGAACCGCGGCGCGCACCTGTGGATCGAGCGATCCGATGCTCCGGTTCGAGACCGATGACAGCAGGACGTCGAGCGCTCGTTGCAGCCGGACCGTCCCGTAGACCAGGTCGGTCACGAGGGCGCGGTCGCGCGCCGAGAGCCGAGAGCTGCGGAGCATCTGCGGTACGAGAATGTGCGCAAACGCGCCGTCTTCGATACGGAGCAACGCGTCGAGCGCGATCCGGCGGGAGGAGTCGGCGGAACGATCGCTCATGCGGGATCGAGGCGCGCCGCGCCCCGCACCCCGGCTCGCCAGGCGGCCGCGGTCATGACCCGCTTTCCTTCGGGCTGCACTTCGTCGAGCGCGAGCGCACCGTGCGCAGTTCCGACCGCGCCGTCGGCCCCGACGACTCCGGCCTCGAGCGGCTCTGTGTCGTCGTCCCCGACCTCGTGCGCGCGCCATACCTTCACCCGTTTGCCGCCCACACGGAACCATGCACCGGGGCGCGGGTTCCCCGCGCGCACGATCCGCGCCAGCTCGGACGCGACGCGATGCGGATCGAGGCGGAACTCGTCGACGTCGAGCTTCTCCGCGTAGGTCGGTTCGCCGGTCTGCGGCTCGCCCGCCGCGTTCGGGACGGCCGGAAGGTGCACCCGTAACAGCTCCGTTCCCCCTTCGACGAGTCGCGCGTGCAACTCGCCAGCAGTCTCGTCGGACCCGATCGGCACCCGGACCCGGGCGAGCACCGGGCCCGTGTCGAGACCGGCCTCGATGCGCATGAGATCGACACCCGTCTCGCGATCGCCGGCCAGGATCGCCCGTTCGACCGGCGCCGCGCCCCGCCAGCGCGGCAGGAGGGAGAAGTGCAGGTTCACGAACCCGTGCGGAAGCGCCTCGAGCAGCGCGACCGGGAGTATCTGCCCGAACGCGACGACCACGCCGAGCTCGGCCCCGCTCGCGCGCACGTCTTCGATGACGTCACGGGCCTTCTCCGGCGTGAGCACGCGCAAGCCGAGATCGAGTGCGGCCTGCTTCACGGGTGACGGCTGGGTGCCCGCGCCGCGCGTGCGCCGGCGGTCGGGTTGGGTGACGACGAGCGCGACGTCGTGACCGTCGTCGGCCAGTGCGCGCAACGGCCTGACCGCGTCGACCGGAGTGCCGAGGTAGACGATCCGCACAACTCGACGTTACGCGTCAGAGCGCGTGGGTGCGCCCGCCCGGCGTGCGCACTCCCATGCCCTGCTCGCGCAGCTCGCGCATCGCGAGCTTGCGCTGGTCGGCGTCGAGCCGGTCGAGCATGAGCACACCGTCGAGATGGTCGATCTCGTGCAAGAAGATGCGGCCGAGGAGCTCGTCGCCCTGGATCACGACGGCGTTGCCGTCGAGGTCGACACCCTTCACCGTGACGAGCTTCGGGCGAACGATATCGAATGCAAGTCCGGGCAGCGACAGGCAGCCCTCTTCGTATTCCCACTCGCCCGACGCCTCGACGATCTGCGGGTTGAACAGGACGTGCGGCTCACTCTCGTCGGGAAGCTCGTACACGAAGAATCGCTTCTGTACACCGACCTGCGGCGCGGCGAGCCCGACGCCGGGTGCCTCGTGCATCGTCTCGTACATCGCGTCGACCAGCTTCGCGAGCGCGCCGTTCATGTCGGTGACCTCGGACGTCGGTCGTTTGAGGACCGGGTCACCGAAGAGGCGGATCGTGTGGGTTGCCACGGCGGCATCGTAGCGGCGCGCCCACGAGGCTCAGACCCGAGGCGGGTCCACGACGGCGCGCACGCGTCCGATCGCCCGGCCCGCGGGGAGACCGCGGGCGAGCGCGCCCGCCAGCGCGTCCCAGTCGGGCGCGTGCACCAGGGCACGCCCGTCGGTGGGTCCGAACACCTGCACGTCGAGCGTTCGCAACCCGTCGACCGCGCCGGCGATGGCGTCGACCGCGACGGCGAGGGCGTCGTCGGCGCCGGCGAGCTCCGCGAGCGCTCCGAACGGCGGATACGCGAGCGTTCGGCGGTACTCGACCTCGGCCCCGGCGACCAGGGCGGGCTCGCCGCGTACCAACGCCTGCACGACCACGTGGTCGGGGATACGGGTCTGGACGAGCAGCAGGGTCTCCCGCCGGGGCCGGCCGGAGAGGAGCTGCGCGCCGCGCGTCAACAGCCAGTGCGCCTGCGCGGCCGCGCGGTAGCGCGGCGCGAGCAGCTCCTGATCGAGATCGAGATACGCGACGAGGGCCGGACGGCGCCGTCGCACCGCGGCGCGATGGAGCACGGCCTCGGTGCCGACGACGATGTCGGCCTCGGGTACTTCCGCGATCGCGGTATCGACCTCGACCACCCGTGCGCCCGGCACCAGCGCTTCGAGCTCCTCTCGGACGCGCGCGACGCCCGACCGCAGCACGCGCAGCTTCGTGGCGCCGCACTCGGGACACACGAGCGGTCGCTCGTCGCTGCGGTCCCAGCGCAGCAGGTGCCGGCACGACGCGCACCCCAGCAGCCGGAAGCGCCCCCGGCGGTTCAACACGCACACCGCGGGACCTCCGGCGTGGTGCAGGGCGGTGGCGAGCGTCTCGGACAGCAGCCCCGAGCCCGGTGGCTCGTCGCGCCGGTCGGCGACCTGCACGCGCGGCCAACCGCCGGCCTCGACGTCGGGTGGCGGCGCCTCGACCGCGCTCGGCCCGGCACCTGCAACATCGAGATCGCCGGCGCCGAACCGCGCCTCCACGGTCGGTGCCGGCGAGCACACCGCGAAGGACGCGCCCGCGCGCCGTGCCCGCTCGAACAGCACATCGCGCGCGTGCCACGTCGGCGAGCGTTCCTCCTGCAAGGCTTCGTCGGCGTCGTCGACGACGATCGCGGCGCGGAGGTCGGGAACCGGCGCGAGCGCGGCGATCCGGCCGCCGACGACGACGCAGTCGCCCTCGGCCGCTCGCCGCCAACCCTCGGTGCGCGCCGCGTCGGCCTCAAACGAGTGCAACAGCGCGACATCGCGACCCTGGCGAACGAGATACGACGCGAGCGCGCGGGAACGTCCGGCGTCGGCGACGCAAACGATCGTCGAGCCATGGTCGGAGCACAGGGCGGCCACCTGGGCGCGCCGATCGAGGAGCGGCGGCTGTCGGATCACCCGCATGCGTTCGGGTTGCGGGCGATCGGGTTGCGGGCGGTCGGGCTCGGGCCCGCCGCGACCTGCGGACGGCCGCACGTGATTCGGGGCGGACGCCGACCGCAGAACTGCGACCCGCGGGCCCGCCCACCGCCACGCGATCCATTCGGTCAGCGCGACCACGTCGGGCGGCGGACCGGCCGACACCACCGAAAGGACGTCGAGCAACGTCCCGGTCGACGATCCCGGCGCGACCGCGTCCTCGACCACCCAGCCGCGCACCCGCCGCCCGTGGAGCGGCACGCGCACGATCGCACCGACCCCGACCAACGCGTCGAGCGCCTCCGAAACCGAGTAGTCGAACGCGCGATCGACCGCGGTGACGTCCGGGAGGACGCGACAGATTCGAGCCAAGGTGCCGAATCGGGTCGGGCTAGCCCGCGGCCCGGCGCAACTCGTCGGCGTAGGGGGTGACGTTCTCCCAGGTGAACCCGTCGCCCTCGGTGCGACCGAAGTGGCCGTAAGCCGCGGTGCGCTTGAAGATCGGGCGGCGCAGGTCGAGCCGCTCGATGATGGCGGCGGGTCGCATGTCGAACACGTCGCGCACCATCGCCTCCAGCTTGTCGGGAGAGACCTCCGAGGTGCCGAACGTCTCGACCATGATCGAGACCGGGTGCGCCACCCCGATCGCGTACGCGACCTGGGCCTCACACCGCTTCGCGAGCCCCGCCGCGACGACCGACTTGGCGATCTGGCGCACGGCGTAGGCGGCCGAGCGGTCGACCTTGGTCGGGTCCTTGCCCGAGAACGCGCCTCCACCGTGACGGGCCATGCCACCGTAGGTGTCGACGATGATCTTGCGACCGGTCAGCCCGCAGTCGGCGTGCGGCCCGCCGAGCTCGAAGCTCCCGGTCGGGTTCACGAACACCTCGAAGTCGTCGTCGGCGAACTGCGCGGGCAGCGACGGCCGGATGACGTGCTCGATCAACGCCGGCTTCATCTTCCCGTCGATGTTGACGCCGGGAGCGTGTTGGGTGGAGATCAACACGGTCTCGAGCCGGCGCGGGACCCCGTCTTCGTACTCGACCGAGACCTGCGTCTTGCCGTCGGGCCGCAGGAAGTCGAGGATGCCCTCCTTGCGAACCTGGGTGAGGCGCCGGGCCAGCCGGTGTGCGAGCCAGATCGGGATCGGCATCAGGTCGTCGGTGTCGTCGCACGCGTAGCCGAACATCATCCCCTGGTCGCCGGCGCCGACCTCGTCGTAGACGTCGCCGGTGCCGACTCGCTGCTCGTACGCCTTGTCGACACCCATCGCGATGTCGGGCGACTGCTCGTCGATCGACACGATGACGCCGCACGTCTTTCCGTCGATGCCGAACGCGGCGTCGGTGTAGCCGATCTCGCAGATGGTGTCGCGTGCGAGGCGGGAGAAATCGATGTGCGCCTTGGTGCTGATCTCACCCGCGACGACGCAGAGTCCGGTCGTGACCAACGTCTCGCACGCGACGCGACCGTACGGGTCCTCGGCCAGGACCGCGTCGAGCACGCTGTCGCTGATCTGGTCCGACATCTTGTCGGGATGGCCCTCGGTCACCGATTCGGACGTGAACGTGTGCCTACTCACGAACCTCACTCCTCCGCCAAGGGCTCGGAGCCCCCGATCCGCGCATGCTAGGTGGAAGGGCCGTTCGACGGCTCACCCAACCGCGCCGCGACCCTCTGCAGAACGATCCCCGCCAGCTGCTCCTTGGTGAGCAGTGCGGTCTCCTCGACGTCTCCGTCGGCACCCAACAACAACGCCCGGTTGGTGTCGACCTCGAATCCCGCGTCGGGCGCGCTGACGTCGTTGGCAACCATGAGATCGACCCGCTTGCCGGCGAGCTTGGCCGCCGCGTGCTCCTGCAAGCGCTCGGTCTCGGCTGCGAAACCGACAACCACCTGTCCCGGAGCCTTGGCCCGCCCGAGGGCGGCGAGGATGTCGGTCGTCGGCTCGAGCGCGAGGTCCGGCACGCCCTCGGCCTTCTTCAACTTCTGGATCGACGGCGCCTTGGGTCGGAAGTCGGCGACGGCCGCCGCCATGATCACCGCATCGGCCCACGAGAAACGGCTCATCACCGCGTCGTGCATGTCTTGCGCGCTCTCCACCGCCACGACCTCGATGCCCGGGCCGATCGGCTGGTGCGAGGTGGTGACGAGCACGACCTGCGCGCCGAACCGGGCGGCGACGTTCGCGAGCGCGTGACCCATCTTGCCCGACGACCGGTTTCCGATGAAGCGCACCGGATCGAGCGCCTCGCGCGTCCCGCCCGCGGTCACCACGACGCGGCGACCCGCCAGCGGGCGGCCCGCGGCGAGGAGCCCGAGCACCGTGTCGGCGATGCGGGCCGGGTCCGCGAGGCGACCGGGGCCGACGTCGCCTCCGGCCAGGCGTCCGTCCTCGGGATCGAGCACGTGTACGCCCCGGCGCCGCAGCGTCGCCAGGTTGTCCTGCACCGCCGCGTGCTCCCACATCTCGGTGTGCATCGCGGGGCACACGAGCACGGGGGCCCGGGTCGCGAGCAGCGTGGCGGTGAGCAGGTCGTCGGAGATGCCGGCGGCGTACTTGCCGAGCAGCTTGGCCGTCGCGGGCGCGACGACGACGAGGTCGGCACCCTGACCGAGCCGGGTGTGCGGGATCGGCTCCGGACCGTCGAACAGCGACGTGTGCGCGGGCTCGGACGCGAGCGCCGAGAACGTCAGCGCGCCGATGAAGCGCTGGGCATCGTCAGTGAGAACGGGCGCGACGTGGATGCCGGCGTCGACGAGGCGGCGGCACACCTCGACCGCCTTGTACGCGGCGATCCCGCCGCAAACACCGAGTACGACTCGGGGCATCGGGCGCCGGGCCTCGCTCGGGCCGCCCGGTCAGGCCGACGCGTCGGGCGGGGAGTCGACGACGTCGGCCTCCGCACCCTCGTCGGCACCCTCTTCGGTCTCCTCGACCCGCTCGTACACGATCTTGTTGGCCGAGATCTCCTCGAGCGCGATCGACAGCGGCTTGCGGGACACCGACGTGACCTGGGGCGGAACGATCCGGCCGAGGCCCTCGCCGAGCTGGTTGTAGTAGTCGTTGATCTCGCGGGCCCGCATCGCGGCGAGCGTGACCAGCGTGAACTTCGAATCGACCTTGCTCATGAGCGTCTCGATCCGAGGCTCCATGAGCGAGGGG